>JBLINZ010000017.1:0-31388 GCA_047639375.1 Mariniblastus sp.
CGTGGCTTGCGAGCGATTTTGATGAAAGCTACGACGTCTCAATGTTACGAGACCGGGCACCATCGCAGTTATTCCGGGAGTCGTGAGAACCCATCGGCAGGGCTTGCCGTAGTACGCCTTTGAGCGGACCGCGCAAAAAAGAAACCCGGCCAGCCTGAGCTGAACCGGGTTTCACCCCCCTGGGTATGCGTGATGCTACCAGTGCATGTTTTGTTCAGTTCCTATCGGCGCCGGATGCCTGTTAGCTGTTGCTAATCTGGCAAACTTTGTCGGTTTGAATCGTTAGCCTGTGTTTTCCTATAAATCGGATGATTCGGATGACATAAACTGTCCGTTTTGAGATCGGGCGCCGATCTAGATTAAACCAGGGTCGGTGCGCATTGTGCCCAGCGATCCGCTTGATCTACCCAGGTTGGTTGTTGATTTATGTTGGGTGGATAAGCCAAGTCAAAATCCTGAATTACGAGGCAAGGAAGCCAAGTGAAACGATCTTCAAGTTGGATCGCGGTGCTGCCATCGCTGGTTATCCCAGTTTGCTTTGGGATGATTCTGTACCTAGGCCTTTCATATCTGATCCAGGAAGGCCAGATTGCAAACGAGACAGTTCTGCGGTATTTGACCGGTCACCCGGTATCAAAAGTCACTGTTGGAATGTTCTTTATCGGGATGGCGTCTCTTGTCTTGATCTCCAAGAACGTGTTTGAGCAGTTTGGCAACGAACGAAAAATAACATTCAAAACGATGCTTGCCCCTGGTTTAGCTGACGAGATTGACGCCGCTTCCGGCGTTCCGACGCCCTCGTCGCCTCAAGCTTCGACTTCAGAAGCAGCGTCGCTGCTGTCCGACGTTGTAGCCAGCGATTCCGATTCGGCTCAGTCACTGGGCGAAGATTCGGAACGAACGATTGAGCTGGGCAAGCACTTGCTTGAGATGCCGGCCTGGATGCAGGAGCACTATTTGTGGCAGCGAATGGTGGATGCCTTGCATTCGATTTACCGAACCAATTCGACGGCTTCCGTTGAAGACGAATTGAAGTTCCTCGCTGAGATGGATCTTGACCGTCAAGAACAGCGATACTCATTGGTGCGGATCCTGATTTGGGCAACACCGATGCTGGGATTCCTAGGAACCGTTTTGGGTATTTCTCAAGCTTTGGGTGGGATCAACGTTGGGCCGGATAACGATTTTCAGCAGATGATGGACGGGCTGCGAGGAAGCCTTTATGTGGCGTTCGACACGACCGCGTTGGCGTTGACGTTGTCGATGGTCATGATGTTTTGTCAGTTCTTGGTGGAGCGGTTTGAAACTCAATTGTTAATGTTGGTTGACCAGCGAGCCAAGCAAGAAATCAATTCAGAGTTTGACATGACGGTGACGACTCTTGAAGCCGGCTACGAGAACGCCACTCAAAAACTCTTGGACGCGTCACGTGAATCTTTTGAACAGCAAACGCAAAACTGGCGTGAATCCATGCTTGCCGCCGAGGGAACGTGGGTCTCGTCATTGGGGCAGGCCAACGCACGGGCTCAGAGTGAGCTATGTAAAGCGGTCGACGAGAGCGTGTCAAACCTCGCAAGTAGCTTGGGGCAAGCCATCGACAAGGCCGACAATTCAATGTCGCATCGCTGGAGCCAATGGCAAGTCACGCTTTCGGATAACGCTCGGCTGATGGCTGGGTACCAAGAACGATTGGGGGCACAGACGGTCGCGATCCAAGAAGTGCTTCAACGCGATCAAGTCGAGGAATCGCTGGCGCCGGTGTTGGAACAGAATCAGGAAGCCGTCGCGGCGACTTCACGGTTGCAAGAATCGATCGATGAATTAGTGGCAAGGGTGGCGGAGCTTCAGCAACGGCCAGTTTCTGGTGAGTCGTCTGCGCAACGCTCAATCGAAGCCTGGAAATCCAACGATTCCATCGAGTCGGACGTTACGTTTCCGGATTTTCGGAGTCGGAGTGAAGTTCGGCTTGGCAGCGTCCACCCGTCCAAGCTGGCGGACGTCGAAGTGATTCTGCCGTTGCCTAAATCGAATCGGTTCTCGAGCTACAATTCGCAACGGAATTCGAAAAGAGCCGCATGAGACGCCGCCGCAAAAAACGGAGCCAGCTAAGCGTCTCGTTATTTCCATTTTTGGCCGTGCTAATTTGCACATTGGGGGTGCTCATTGTCATGCTGGTCATGGCCGTCAAATCGGCTGACGATCAATCGACGGCAGTCCAAGCCGAAGACGATGCTGAGAAACAGCAGCGGATTGAGGCGCTTGAAGAAACGATCGAACTGACTCAGTTTCAAATTCATGGGACTCAGTCGATTCGTCCGGATGCGGTGGAGCGGCTGGCTCAATCGAAATCCAATCGGAGCTACCTCGAAGACGAAATTCGCAAGCTGAAACACGAATTCAAATCGGTCGGTGAGCAACTGTTGCAGCTAGAGCAGATGAAGCAACAAACACCTGAAGAAGCCGCGGAGTTTTCCAGTCTAGAAGCCAGCGCTGAACTAGCGAAACTACAAGAATCGATTGCTTCGGCCCAATCGGAGTTAGTGGGGAAACGCGAGCTGGTCAAAGAACTTGGTGCCACGACCTACGTGATCGAGCCTTACAAGGGCGGCGGTGGAACGTTTCGACGCCCAATTTACATCGAATGTACACACGATGCGATCACGTTGCAGCCGTCTGGAATCCGGTTGGAAAAACGAGACTTCGTCCCGCCTCTTGAGCCCGGGAATATGCTCGATGCCGCTTTGCTGGCCAATCGAGAGTACTGGGAACGATACGATTTGGCTGGTAACGAAGGCAGCCCCTACCCTTTGATCGTTGTCCGTCCGGACGGAGCTGAGACGTTTGTGTTGGCTCGCTTGGCGATGAAGAGTTGGGACGACGAATTTGGTTATGAGCTAGTCGATGACGACAAGACGTTAGAATTTGGGAAGCCCGATCCTCAATTGACCGCTGAGTTAAAGCAAATGGTCGCAATTGCTGCGAGGAGGCAGCGGGCCCAAACTGAGATGGCAAGACGAGCCAAGCAGCAAGCGGCGCGGCTGGCCAGCTACCAATCTCGCTCAAGCGCCCGGCCTGGGATGACGGTCTCGGATACCTATGGAGGATTCGTTTCCACCGACGGGGGACGGCCAGGCGAATTCGGCTCGGGGGCGCCTCGAGGAGGCGGTGGTTCGGATGAACGAAAGACAGCTGCAGACGAATATGAATCAGCTCGCAAGAACGATGATCCTGGAAAGGGTTCTGAGTTTCAGAACCAAGGCGAATTCGGAGCTCAGGATTTGGCGGCTAAGCAGTCCAGTCAGCCAACTCAATCGGCTGCTGCCGGCGTCGGCGCGAATTCCAAAGCGGCTGGTGGAGAAGGCGGTGAGATGGCGATTCGCAATCCTTATCAGGACCTCAGTCTCGCCAAGCAACAGGGAGCCAACTGGGCACTTCCCTCGCAAACGCCGGGAGCCACAGGATATTTGCGACCGATTCGCGTCGTTTGCGGGACAGACTATTTGGAGTTGCGATCAGCAAGCGGAGAGTCCAAACGGATCAAAATGACCAACGAGACGGCTGCGGCGGTGGCACCGTTAGTGGATGAGATTTGGAAGAAGATCGATGGTTGGGGGATCTCAGGAGCTAACAGTTTCTGGAAACCACAGTTGAGAATTTCCGTGTTGCCAGGAGCCGAGACGCGATTTGCAGAGCTCAAGGGGCTGTTGTATCAAAGCGGTTTATTGATCGAGGAGTTCCGCCAATGAGCGTCAAGCAAATCACGACGGGCCAGGATTCGTTCCTGGATATCGTCGCCAATCTAGTCGGGATTTTGATCATTTTAGTGGTCGTAGTCGGCGCGCAGGCTTCGGCGTCTTTGTCGAGCGCCCAGCCCAAAGAAGAACTGATCGACCAATCCAAAGCGTTGGAGCAGGAGCTCTCGAGGGAATCGGATCTGTTGACCAAGTTGGAGAAAGACAACGAGCTCTTGGAAAATCGCATCGTACGCGAGAATCAATTCGCTGCGAGTCTAACGGATCAAAGGCATCAAATGCTGATGCAGTTGGGAATTGTAAAAAGCGAAATGAAGAAGCAGCGAGCCAAGCTTGAGTCGGAGGCGGCGGCGGTTAATAAACAAACGCGGCAAACGATCCAAAAGCAAAATGAGTTTGCGTTAGAGAAAATCCGGCTGTCCCAAGAGCTTGCTGCGATCGAGCGGGAATCGAATGCGGTCACAGCCAACGCACCTAGTTCGGAGGTGATCAAGCACTTTCCCAATCCCATCGCCAAGACCGTGTTTTCCAAGGAGGTTCACTTTCTGCTCGCCGATGGGAAGTTGTCATATGTTCCGATGGAGGAGCTGATTGTGAAAATGAAGTCCGAGTGGAAGGTGAAGGCCGAGAAATTGAAGCGGGCGGATCGTACGATCGAAACGGTAGGCCCTGTCGCGAACTTCCGCATGCAGTATGAGTTGGCCGTCGAGAACGTTCGTCAGGAAACCAAGGTCGGCCCAACCTCTCGGAAATCCGTACAGTTCAAGCACTTCAAATTGCTGCCAACCAGTGTTTCAGCGGGGGAATCGATCTCCGATGCCATCAGTAGCGACTCCGAATTCAACGCGGTTCTTGGCCGCTATCAACCCATGGAAACCACGGTTTCGGTATGGGTCTATCCCGATGGATTCGAAGATCATAACCGGCTTAAGAATTGGCTGCACGAGAATAGTTTTCAGATGGCAAGTTGGCCACTGGAATATGGCAAGCAGATTTCAGGTGGTCCTAACGGGTTCCGGACATCTGCTCAGTAGCTTCAATCAGCTGGCTGGGGTGATCCATCAGCTGGCTGGGAGGAACTACCTCGAGCAACTCCGGTGTAGCGAAACTGGTCAAGAGTTTCGGCCGCCCGTGATTCCAAAAGTTTTGACGACTTTCGCTACGTCAATGATTTCCAGCAATTACCGGCTGGAAGCCAATCTCGGCCTTGATCATAAGCCCCAATACGGGTGATCCAATTATTCGGTTGAGAGTGATCGAATGAATTTCGATGACCTTGCTGATTCGTTTCAAATTTCGCCAATATTTCTGGTTTGCCTGTTCGGCGAGCATGCGAAATCAAACTTGTTCAACGATTCCGAAGAATCAGATTGTTTTGTTCGCCACCAACCAAACACAGGGCGAATTTCGATAACAAGTTTGGGCACTAAGCCATTTCTATTTGTTGACTCTACTTGGATTCGTGACCATGCAGTTTGATCTTGTCGTAATTGGCAGCGGCCCGTCTGGTCAAAAAGGCGCCATTGCCGCCGCGAAACTTGGGAAATCCGTGGCCATCGTCGAGCACCGCCATCAGTGTTTGGGAGGCGTGTGTCTGCATAGCGGAACAATTCCTTCCAAAACGCTCCGGGAAGCGATCTTGCATCTCACGGGATTTCGGCAACGCGACGTTTATTCCGAGCAGTTTCGAAGTAAACGCAAAATCACGATGGATAGCCTGCGTAAAAAATTAGAATCTGTCACGCAAACGGAATTGGATGTCATTCAGGAGCAATTTGATCGAAATGGCGTTGAAGTCTTGGCCGGGCGAGCCAAATTTGTTGACAGCAACCACGTCAAAATTGAAGATGCAAATGGCGGATTGGTCGTTCGTGGTGATAAGTTTTTGATTGCGTGTGGGACGCGTCCCGCCAGGCCCGCTCACATTCCGTTTGATGGGAAAACTGTTTTTGATAGTGATGAAATCCTCGAGATTCAGAAAATCCCTCGTTCGATGGTGGTGATTGGTGCCGGTGTGATTGGGATCGAGTACGCGATCATGTTTGCCACGTTGGGTGTGGAAGTCACCGTGGTAGACGGCCGAACTGATTTGCTTGAATTTTGCGATAAAGAGATTGTCGAGTACCTCTTGTTCAGTGCCAGGATGCTGAACATGCGATTTTGCTTGGGTGAGAAAGTGGAGACGGTGATTCGGCGAAGCGATGGTCAAGCTGCGGTTAAACTGGAAAGCAAGAAACATCTGGTCGCCGAAACCGCTTTGTTTTCGGTCGGTCGTGAAGGCGAATCAGATACGCTCAATCTTGAGTCCGTCGATTTGGAATGTAACGCGCGTGGTCGGATCGATATCAATGAGAGTTTTCAAACGAAAGTTGAAAATATCTATGCCGTGGGTGACATCGTAGGTTTTCCTTCGCTGGCCAGTTCAGCCATGGAGCAAGGTCGGCGAGCTGCTTTGCATGCTTTCGGGCAAGACGTCAAGCCCTTGGGAGATCTGCCGTACGGGCTCTACACGATTCCTGAGATTTCGATGATTGGGAAGAACGAACAAGAGTTGACTGCTGCCAAGGTACCCTACGAAGTCGGCTTGGCACGATACCATGAGATTGCCCGAGGCCAAATCATCGGGGACGATACTGGAATGCTCAAGATTTTGTTCCATCAGGAGACACGCAAGATTTTGGGCGTGCATTGCATTGGTGACTTGGCAACTGAGATTGTGCACATCGGTCAAGCTGTGATGGCGTTTGGTGGCAAGATCGATTACTTCTGCGAAACCGTCTTCAACTATCCGACGATGGCCGAGTGCTATCGCGTGGCGGCGTTCAATGGACTCAATCGGTTGAGCCCAGAGCATCATATTGAGGAAGAGCCTTCGATCGAGAAGTTGACACGTTCGAGCGACCTGGCGGCGAATTTGAGCAATATTTCGGCTGCGTTAGACGTTTGCGAAACGCCGATGGTATCAATCCCAGTCAACTAGCCGCGTGGTGAGTGGACTTGTGGAATCGAGGGGCTATCAATTCAAATGATCTGTGGGGCCGCACGGTATTCGGCCCATTCGCATTCCCAAGTGTCTTTGGATATGGCTCGCAAAAATCCACGGCGAAATATTTCGCGATTGGAGACCACGAATAAAGACGGCCGCATCTACGGCGGTTGGCTGGTCCGAATGCAACGTCGTGGCGAACGGGTTGAGAAAACATTTACCGACTTGACCTACGGTGGCAAGCGAGCTGCGATTCAGGCTGCCAAAGAGTTTCGTGATCAACTCGAATTAGAAAGCCAAAAATACTCCGTCAAAGAGTTGGCGGCTCGGCCTTCCAGCCGCAATTCATCTGGCGTGGTAGGTGTTCGCTTGCACCAGCAAAAAGACTGCCGAGGAGAGTTCGAATATCAGTATTGGTATTGGGTAGCTCAGTGGACCGATGGGAATGGACGACGCCGAACGAAGTCGTTTTCCGTTCATGAACACGGTGACAATGAAGCTCGCAGATTGGCGATTGAATCCCGTTTAGACGGTGTCCGCCGAGCCAAACGCTGATCTGGTTGGATTCGTGGATTCAAGGTTGAGGGACGATAGATCGTTTCACGATTAGACCGCAGGCTTTGGTGGCAAACGCGAAGCGTTTGTGACGTGCGATGAAGTTCAATTTTTCCTGTTAGCCGAAAACTACTACAGCAAACATTTTCGTCAGGCGCCCCAAGGCCCCCGGGAAAACGCCTTCGGCACAAAAGTGCGCAACTTCAAAACTCACGCGTCAGGTTACCATTTTCGCCTTTGGCTCAGGGACTGATGAGGGCCAAAAGTTTATCCTTGACCACCCCAGGGTTGGCATTTGGGTTTAGCTTTCTGGCCTTGCCGATCAACATCCCAACTGCCTTCAGGTTGCCGTCCCGGATCTGAGAGGCGACGTCGGGGTTTTCGTCTAGCAATTGTTGACAAAGTGAATCAAGCTCACTGTTGTCGACAGGTTTGATGCCAAGATTCTCAATCGCGGCGGTGACGGTTGACTTCGACTCGACCATTTCGTTGAGGACTTCTTTGGCGCGCGTTTGGTCCAGTTCTCCGCCCACAACTCGTGTTAGCAGTTCCGTCATTTGCTCAGCCGAAACGGCGTACTGTTCGATCTCTAGATTGGATTCATTCAGTTGCCGCAGGACTTCTTGGCCGACCCAGTTATTGGCGATTCGGCTGTCGCCACAGCCCTCCGCGACCTCTAGGAAATACTCGACCACCCCCCTGCCCTGGCTGACCAAGACTTCCGCATCGTACGGTTTGAGTTGATGTTCGGTTTTAAGTTTCTCACGCCAATCTTTGGGGAGTCGGGCGAGTTGCGAAGCAAGTTCGGCGATTTCTTGTTCTGAATGTGTGACGGCGATCAAATCGGGGTCGGGAAAATACCGGTAGTCCGCTGACTCCTCCTTCTCACGCGACACGGTTGTGACTTGGTCTGAGTCGTTCCAGCCCCGGGTTTGTTTCGGGGCATCGTCAATCGTTTTCCCATTGGCCTGCCACAATTCAAATTGACGTTGGGCTTCGTAGGTCAGCGATCGTTCGGCGGCTCGGAAACTGTTTAAGTTTTTGATCTCGACGATCGGTGTCGCAATTGTCTGGCCGTCATGCTCGATATGAAGATTGATGTTTCCATCGCAGCGGAGACTTCCCTGCTGCATGTTGCAATCGGAAACCTCGATGTAGTTGAGGATCAGTTTGAGTTCCGTCAAAAACGCTTTGGCTTCAGCGGCGGAACGCATGTCCGGTTTGGTAACGATCTCAAGCAGCGGCGTTCCTGTTCGATTCAAGTCGATCTTTGAATTGCCGTTTTGGTTCGTTTCATCGTGAATACTCTTTCCGGCGTCTTCTTCAAGATGGGCTCGTTCCAGTCGCACTCTTCGCGGTTCGAAGGCGTCCTTCGCGTCTGAAATATTGAGATAGCCTTCTCCACAGATGGGTTGATCAAATTGGCTGATTTGATAACCCTTGGGAAGATCCGGATAGAAGTAATTTTTACGATCCCATTTGGTGTAGCGGGCGATTTCGCAGTTGAGAGCCACGCCGGTCTTAATGGCCAATTTCAAGGCACGCTCGTTGATGACTGGAAGCGAGCCCGGCATCCCTGTGCAAATCGGACACGTCTGTGTGTTGGGTGGCGCGCCGAATTGGGTTGAGCAGCCGCAAAAAAGTTTTGATTTGGTGTCGAGCTGTACGTGGACTTCCAAACCAATCACGACAGTGACGTCGGAAAATTTGATCGAGGCCCGTGAAGGAGTATTTTCGGAGGTCATGCTTGTGGTCTCCGTTGATGCCATGTTGTGGCGAGTTGGAATTGGTGTGCGGTTTTGAGTAAGCCGCATTCGTCAAACGGACGGGCTTGAAGTTGGAGTCCGATGGGGAGTCCGATTGCTGAGAATCCGCAAGGCATCGAAATCGCGGGAACGCCTGCCAGATTAGCGGAGACCGTGTAGATGTCGGCCAAATACATAGCCAATGGGTCGTGGGCGTGTTCGCCGATTTTGAATGCTGTGGTCGGTGTGGTGGGACCCAGGATCAAGTCGACTTGTTTGAATGCGGCATCGTAATCCAGTTTGATCATCCGCCGAACCTTTGAGGCTTTCAAGTAATACGCGTCGTAGTAGCCGGAGCTCAACGCGTAAGTGCCGAGCATGATCCGCTTTTTGACTTCTTCACCGAATCCCTCGGCCCGCGTTTGCGAATACATTTGCTCTAATTCTTGAGCTGGTTCGCGATGCGTGTAACGAACTCCGTCGTATCGAGCGAGATTGCTGGACGCTTCGCAGGAGGCGACGACGTAGTAGGTCGCGACGGCGTGACGGGTGTTGGGAAGTTGAATCTCAACAATTTCCGCTCCGAGTGATTCGAAGACTTGGATTGCCTCGCGAACCGATGACTCGATTTCTGAATCAAGGCCCGCTTCGAAGTGCTCTTGGCAAACGCCGATTCGAACGCCGGCAAGCGTTTTCTCGCCGGTCGCTGGTTGAATCGAAGCGACAAAATCTGGACACTCGTGCTTGGCCGAAGTTGAATCATTGGCATCGTGCCCGGCGATGACGGACATGACCAAGGCCGCGTCCTCTGCGGTCCAAGTCATCGGGCCAATTTGGTCGAGGCTACTTGCGAACGCGATCAAGCCAAACCGGCTGACGCCTCCATAAGTCGGTTTGAGCCCGGTGATTCCGCAAAACGCTGCGGGTTGGCGAATGGACCCGCCGGTGTCAGAGCCGATCGCCAGCGGTGACATTCCGGCCGCCACGCAGGCGGCTGACCCGCCACTCGATCCGCCCGGAACGCGATCGATTGACCAGGGGTTTTTAGCTGTCCCAAAAAACGAATGTTCCGTCGAGCTGCCCATCGCAAACTCGTCCATGTTCGTTTTGCCAATCAAAATTGCATCGGAATCCAACAGTCGCTGGGTGATCGTTGCGTTGTAGGGGGGCACGAAAGTTTCGAGCATCTTGGAGCCGGCGGTGGTGCGCATGCCGGCCGTACAGATTCCGTCTTTGATGGCGACTGGAACACCAGCCAATGGGCCAAGCGGTTGGCCGGCGGCACGTTTGGTGTCTACCGCGCCGGCTTGCTCGAGGGCTGCTTCTGACGTGGTAATGAAAGCGTTGAGCGTATCGTTGTGCGCTCCGATTTGGTCAAGGTAATGCTGTGTGCATTCGGTCGCTGTCAAATCACCAGCAGCAACCTGGCGGGCAAGTTCACTAGCCGTCGCGTTGGCAAGTTCCATGGGACGATTCCTTTCAAGGATTACTTGAATACCGGTGGAACAACGTAGAACTCACCGTCGGTTGCGGGGGCGTTCTCTAAAATTGATTGACGCTCGGTGCTTGGCTTGAGTTCGTCGCTGCGAATCGCGTTGACCGAATCAATCGCACCGAAAAATGGCTCGACATCGTTGGCGAGCGTGACCTCGTCGAGTTGGCTGACATAGGAGAGAACCGCAGCGAGTTCGGTCGATGATTTGGCGAGTTGTTCACTCGACAATTGAATTTTGGCAAGCCGGGCGACTCGTTCAACCGTTTGGGGATCGATTGATTCTGACATGGGCTGAGCTCCGAGGCTGACAATTGATAATGATTGATTTCGCGAAGCGGAGAATGGTAACGCGTTGGGGCTATTTGATTTAATGGCCGGTCAAGCGGAAGCAATGGTAGTCCAAATGCGTAAGCGAGGGAGAGCCCTCGTTCGTGCTCGACTTCAATGGTTGTTCGTCCTCGCTAAGGCATTCGGGTACCGTTCTCGCCTTAGGCTCATTAAATCAACAAGCCATTACGCGTCGGGTTACCATCATTAGAGGCGATGCAAACCGGCAGGTGCTGCATTCAAAGCAAAATCCTTATTCGCTGATTAAAATTGATCAGCCAACAAGGAATGGGTGTCATCGCTTTAGAATCGGACGCGCCAAAACAAAAGAGGACCCGTGCAGGTCCTCTGTTTATTTCTGATCCGAATTGCCGAAAGGCCAGGCTGGTTAGGCGGCCTTAGGTAGGCAGCTTGAACGGCTTTTGCTTGACAGCTTTGCGAATCGCACCACTGCGGATGCATTGAACGCAGACCTTCATGGTCTTAACGCCACCACCTTGCAACGCAGTCCGGACCTTTTGCAGGTTCGGGCGGAATTGACGCCGGTTTTTTCCGGTAATTTTGGTACCCACGCCGCCTAGATACTTGGCTTTACCGCGCGTCTCAATTGTATTGCCCATCTGGGGGCCTTTTCCACAAACTTCACAAACGCGAGCCATGACTGTTTCCGTCGATCTAGATCTTAAATTTTCGTCAAAAGTAGCTACGCAGTATACCAATCCCGAAAGATTGTTCAACGGCATAACATTGGGTTTTTATAGGCTATTCATCGGCCATGCTCAGCGGCTCCGTGCGTGAAAAATGGGGGAATTTGTCGTTCATTTAGCTGTTTTGTCTGTATACGGCTGTGTTTTTGTTGACTTTGGCTCGATTCCGTGGAGAAACGGAGATGGAAACTGATTGTGCCAGTGAGATTTCCCGCGGTAGCAAACTTGTTATCGGCTTGTCGATTTAGTGATCCGTGGGCCGTTAGTCCAATGGCACTTACTTTATGTCTGTGAGCGGTTTTGGCGCTAGCCACCGGTTGCCTATGATCGAGCTCTGCCCAGTAAAACCCGCGGCTAGCGCCAAAGCGGCTCACTTGCGGATGATTCTTGCAATCTAAAGTAAGTACCATTCGCCGTCAGGCACTGGGTATTTCGGGGAGGCCCGGCCGCTTACGCGTCACGGCTCACGAAAGCTCGGCAAATGGCCCATAAATGGCAGTCGATAGTCAAATGGTTTGCCGGCGTTGATTAAATCGACAAGCTGTCAAGAGTTTCGGCCATTCAAGCTGCCGAAACTCTTAACGAGTTGCGCTACGAGAAAACGCGTCGAAAGTCGTCAAGAGTTTGGCCCGCTGGTTAGTTCCGAGCGTGTTGGCGGCTGGTCGCTACGCCCTGAGCTGATTTGGGGGGCTTGGGGAGTCGAACACCGACTGGCAGGTTTCAATCGCATCTTCAAAATGGACGAGCGACTTTTTCATTGCCGGAAACTTTCGGAACCATGAAATCATGATCAGCTGCATGTTCATTTCCATGATGTTGGTCGGCAAGCGAAGTTCATCGGCCTCCAGTTCGACGAGCCGTTTGAGCGATTCGAGGGCTCGGTCTTCCGAGTCGGGTACGAGGGAGCTTCCGATTAAGCGTCCGCCTTTGAGGTACAGCCAGGCTTTGCGATTCTTGCGGGCTTCGATTGGCAAGACGCCGTTGAACGTTCGCTGAGCGTTTCGCAAGGCTTTCAATCGGCGATCGAGCCAGCTGAGATGGTCCAAATGATCACGGAGGATTGCAGCTTTTTCGTACAGCCCAGCCGCGGCTGCAGATTTCATTTGTTGGTCAAGTAATTTAAGAATCTCGCCGTCTTTGCCTTGGACGAATTCAATCGCTCGTTCAACGTTCCCGGAGTAGTCCTGGCTACTGCACTTGCCGGCGCAGGGGCCTGGGCAGCTGCCAAGTTCGAAACGAATGCATTTGGCGGTTTGCGGGTTGTCGAACAACGTTTGCTGATTGTTGAATTCAATTTTGGTCCCGTCAGGGCAGTCGCGCAAAGTAAAGCAATGGTTGATGCTGTCGACGGCGGCACGAAGTCGGCCGGTGCCTGCGATTGGGCCAAATGCGATGCTCGTCTTATCGGAAATCCGTCGTGAAAAATAGGCGTTGGGGGCGGGGCCTCGGCTAAAGCACAGGAACGCTGGTTGTCGTTTGGTCGGTTGACCTTGGGTATTGAACTCGGGTCGCCAGCGGTAGATCAATTCTTGCTCGCGAATCAAAGCCAGTAGCTCGTTGGAGATCGGCTCCCAGACCAATGTCCCACTGTGTTGCCGGATTCGGAGGGCTTTTTTGTCCGCGGGTGTTTTGGCGAAATACGAAAGCAATCGCATGCGGAGCGATTTGGATTTCCCGACGTAGCAAAGCTGTTTTTGGTCGTCGAGCCAGCCGTAAACGCCAGGGGTCAATGGGCAATGGTCGTGCAGCATGGCTCGAGCGTCCATGCGATCGAGAGGGACTTCATGCCGTTTGAGCCGTCCGCGGGTTTGCTGGGCAAGGATCGAAGGCCCAAATCCAGCGAATGTTGACGGGCGTTTGTGAATTAGAATTGTCACTAGGGTCCCTCCGTGTGCCACTAACTAGCAGCGTAATCCGTGCGTTCCCTCTGCACGTGGCTTGTTCGTGGTTCCAAGATATCGGATCGCTCCAAGCGAAACAGCCCTAGGCGAGCAATTGCCGTCAAAGATTATGCTTGAAGCGGAAAATTGGCGGGTAGATGAGGATGACAGCATGTAGGTTGTCATCTCGCCGAGCTTTGATTTGAGGGTGTGGACGATATTTCGAGTCTTGCTGCGCGGCAGCTCAACGAGGAACTCGTAGGTCTCGCCCCCTTCTGTTTACCCAAAAACGATGCCGCGAAAGAGTGCCATTGCTGATTCGCAACTCAATGGAACGATCGCAATGTTTTTACAATCCGGACATCCCGTCTCACGCCTGTTAAGCTGTATCGGTTGTCGCGATTTCGTTCAAACTTCGCGGTAATATAATTACGCTTTTTCGTTTGACAAGTCGATAAAGCACTACAGATCAAAGACGCCGAAGGTGGGACACGGACTGTTCCACATCAGGATAGAGTCATGGCATGACGATGGAGCGACATGCCATGACTTTTTTATGCGCTTAGGCTAAACGGTCATGCTGGCGTTTTATAAGTGGCTACATTCGTCGAGTGTTCCGGTTCGCTATCCCTCAATAGCTGGACGATTCTTGAGGCAATTGCGCGGCAAGCGGTTTCCGTGGTAACTGCGTCGTTCTTTTTCCCGCTTTCTCAGGGTTTCTGGAACTATCGCTTGGATTCGGTGTTTCAGTCCGTTAATCTGAGAGGGGCCGTGCCTTAGATGTTCCCCGCCTCTTCCTCCCGACTCCTTGGTTGTCCATGCCGTCGGATCCTACAGAAAGCGAATCAGGCGAGATCCGGACGCGCCAGTCTAGTTACCAGCCCATGGTATTGTTGGTGCTTGCAATGGGGATGGGGATCATGCTTGATCGCTGGTTGGCTCCAGATTGGAGGATCATCGTTGGGGTCGGTTTGGCGTGTTTGTTCGCTTGGGTTGTGAATCGATGGTTGTTTCCAAGGGAGCATGGGGCGGACATCAAAGGAAGAGTTGGTTCCGTAAGAATTGGTTCCGTAAGAGTTGGTTCCATATTGCTGTTGATCGCGATGGTTGCTGCGGGGGCGTTTTGGCACCACGGGCGCTGGCATTGGTTTGGAGCTGCCGAGATTGGAAGGTTTGCCACAGGTGACTCGTCGCCCTGTTGCGTAGATTTGACGGTGACCTCTGAGCCACGATGGATTCTCGTCAACGATCAAGCTTCTGAGGATGAATTCTCGGATCGGGAGCGGACTCGGTTTCATGTTCGCGTGGATCGGATTCGCGATGGAACCCACTGGATTCCAACCAGCGGTTCTGCTGAGCTGGTGATTCACGTTTCGACGGACCACGTACAAGCCGGAGATCGGATTCGAGTCTTTGGTCGTTTGGTGGGAAGTTCACCTCCCAGTAATCCCGGTCAGTTCGATTTTGGAGACTACTACCGGGCGCAAGCAAAACTCGCGTTCATTCATGCCTATCACATTGATTCGGTGGTGGTCGATGAATCCGTGACGGGATTCAGCACCCCGTGGCTTTCCACGCTTCGTCGGCATTTCAATGAAATGGCTTGGAAATACATAGACGCATCCGAAGCCGGTTTCGCTTCTGCGATTTTGCTTGGCAATCGCGAACAGCTTTCTCGGCCACGGCGAGATTCGTTCATGGAAACGGGGACGGTACATTTGTTGGCCATTTCCGGACTCCATGTCGGCGTATTGGCGGGGGCGTTTTTTCTGTTTTTTCGAATGGGAATGGTCAGCCGTCACAAATGCCTGTTAGCCACGATCGTGTTTGTTGTGTTCTACGCTTGGCTGGTTGAGTTCCGGCCACCCGTTTCCCGGGCAGCGATTCTGATCGTCTTGTTTTGTTTGGGGCGGCTGAAGGGCGAACGCCACTTTTCGTTCAATTTGCTGGCGGTTGCTGGGGGGATTGTGTTGCTGATCAATCCAAGCGACTTGTTTGGGTTGGGGCCCCAACTGTCGTTCCTGGCGGTGGCGGCGTTGACGTTCGGTCGAGACTGGGTTTTCTGGCCGCCCTCGCGCGATCCGGTCAAGCGATTGATCGCGGGTACTCGTCCTTGGCCCGTGCGGTACTTGCATTGGGCTGGTCGCCAAACACGAACGGCATTTCTAGTCAGCGGATTGATTTGGGGGGTGGCGATGCCGCTGGTGGCCTACCGATTTCATCTCGTGGCCCCGGTTGCCCTCGCTGTGAATCCGTTGCTGTTACTGCCGATCGCATGGGGGCTGTACGCTGGATTGGGCGTTTTGGTGTTTGGGGAAATGCTTCCGCCGGTTGCAAGCCTGTGTGGCTGGTGTTGCGAGCAAAACTTGGCGTTCATCGAATGGATGATTGGAATCGCTCATTCCATTCCTGGGGGGCACGTTTGGACGTCGGGGCCCACACTGGGAGCCATGTTGATATTCTATGGAGGCGTGTGGACCTTCGCCATTTACCCACCGACACGTTTGAGTGGTCGCTGGTTAAGTCGGCTGGCGATTGCCTGGTTTTTGTGTTGCTGGCTCGGGCCAGATTTGGTCGCCAAGCAATTGGCGGCTCGTTCAGCGGGATCGTTAAAGTGCACGGTCATCGACGTGGGGCACGGATCGAGTGTGCTGTTGGAACTCCCAGGCGGCAAGCATGTTCTCTACGATTGCGGTTCATTTGGCGCGGCAGAATACGGGGCTCGGAACATTGCCGGTGTGCTCTGGTCTCAGCGAATCAAACATTTGGATGCCGTCATCCTTTCTCATGCCGACGTGGATCACTTCAATGCGCTACCGTTTCTAATTGAAAAATTCTCAATCGAAACGGTCTATGCCACGCCTCACATGTTCAGTAATCACTCGCCAGCCGCAGTGGCTATGTTTGAATCATTGAGACAGCATGGTGTAGAAATTGAGCAGGTCTCCAGTGGCGATTCGATTCTCAATTCAGCTTTGGTAAGCATTCAAGTGCTTAGTCCTACTGTCTCGCGAATCCCCGGAAACGACAACGCCAACAGTCTAGTAGTCTTGTTGGAATGCCATGGTCGCAAGTTACTCTTGCCGGGTGATTTGGAGCGTGAAGGGCTGAGACGTTTGTTTGAATATCCCCCGATCGATTGTGATATTCTGATGGCCGCTCATCATGGTAGTCAGAATAGTCAGCCGGAAGATTTCATGGCGTGGGCGACACCCGAGTATGTCGCCATCAGCGGTGGAAGCCAGCGGGTCTCCGAGGATGCGGTCACCCGTTTTCAGGGAGATCATCGGCGTGTCTTGAGGACTGATCAAGATGGCGCGATTCGATTTACAATTGACCGTGACAACATCCAAGCCGAGTTCTGGTCTGGTGAAGGATGGGACGACTGCAGCCTTTGATTTCAGTGGGATTCAAAGGCTGAGACGTCGACTTACATGCCGTTGATAAAACATATGGCAACCGCCATTTGTGCAGGCATCGAAGCGATTGATTCGGTCGACGGTCAATCGATTGTCGACGAAGTCAAGCTTGGTCGTTCGTGATGTATTCTCGGTTGACGATAATCCAAATTCCGACCGCCAGTGCGAGGACCGTGATCAGGGCAACTGCCCCGACGTGAGCCCAAATCGGGAGTGCATCTCCAAACAACCGACGGTGTTGTTCTTCGGAATAGCCGCCTGGGAAAAACCAACCCAACCAGACGATGCCGATTTCTTGCAAGTGATATCGAATGGTCAGCTTGTTGATCAACGCATTAGGGATCGACGCGATTACGATGTCGGATCCGATGAAGTATCCGGCCGCAACCACCATGGCTCGTTTGATGAAGAACGTCCCGATCAATGAGAACACCGCGGCATAAACGGCGCATCCCAACAGGAATACACCGGCGAGCGAGAACCATAGTATCTGGGGATCGACGATATGCAATCGAGTGGCTGCCAGCGTGACGCACATTGTGATCGCGATCATCGAGAGCGTGAAAGAGACTACGAACGAGGCCAGGAACTTGCCCAGGAAAATGGAGATTCGGCCACCGGGACGACTGGCGACAAAGCTCCAGCTCTTTCCCTCCAGCTCCGAATAAACGTTGGGCGTCGCCCAAAGTAGGAGCGAAAGTAAGCACACCAGCGAGACCAAGAGTGTCGTTAAAAGTGTGACGGATTCCTGGATGATCGTTCTGGCTTGGTTGGCACCACCAGACATTTCCATGCCCAGAATCAACAAGCCCAGCATCACGGGCGGAAACGCAGATAAGACCAGTGAGACGGCCGTTCGCTGAAACGTAAATGAACGTCGTAGCTCAAACGAACAGGTCGCCAGCGCCCCATTGAGCAGGTTGGCGGCGTTGGATGGCTGTTGGAGGAATGCCCCTGTCGAAGTTTTAGTGCTCACGATGCGACTCCATGATTCATTTCCCCTCGGTGAATTTTCATCAGTGTTGAGAACAGCGTTTTGAGCGAGTCGTCTGTGGAGCTCATTTCAGAAACAGCGATGCCGTGTTCGGCTACAATCAGCGGTAGTTGGTGGAATACCTGCGAGGCCGAGCGGGTTGAAATCAGAAACGAATTGTCGTTTCCAAAAGTGACCGATTCAATGTCACAACTGGCAATCAATAGTCCGGCCAATTGTTTCGGCGCTGACGATCGAATGTTGAGCGTGTAGGGCGAGTCGGCCAGAATGGTTCTGACTTCTTCGGGCGATCCGGAGGCCAACAGTCGGCCTCCAGAGATCAGCAAGAACGACGGGTTCACGGCTTCGACTTCGTGCAAGATATGGCTGGCAAGGATCAAGCTTTTACCTCGGTCGGCCCACGATTTGAGGAATTCCGTCATCTCGTATCGGCCAACTGGATCAAGCCCGTTGAAGGGTTCGTCGAGAATTAAAAGCTCTGGATCGTGGGCGATGGCCTGAGCGATTTTGGCTCGCTGTCTCATTCCGAGCGAGTAGTTTCTCATCGGGCGATCCATGGCATAAGTCATGTTGACGACGTCCAGCGATTCTTTGGCGCGTTGGGTCGCTTCGCCATAGCTGAACCCATGAAGCTGAGCCATGTAGGTCACCCATTCGAGCCCACTCACGCGTGGGTAAGTCACTTCCATGGCTGGGCACAGGCCGACTTGCCGCAGGAGTCTGCTTTTCCGCCAGGGGTTTTCACCGAACAAACGGACTTCTCCGATGGTGGTTTGAAGCTGACCTAAGATCAAGTTAATCAAGGTGGTTTTGCCGGAGCCGTTGGGCCCCAGCAAGCCGTACGTTCCGGGCTCGAGTTTCAGACAAATGTCGTTGACCCCGATCACGGTCTTGTAGAGTTTCGTTACGTTTTTGAGTTCAATCATTGAATCGACATCAAATGGAGAGGATTGCTTGGGCTTCCGCGTTCTGTTGCCAATATTTATTGGCCAACACGAGCTAGACTTGAATCGGGGCGGATACGCGTCGGTAGAGCATTCCCAGTGAAAATGTGGTGATGGCGGTAAGTGAGGCGATCCCACGCCAGGACTCTGAGAAGGTTTGGAATCCGAAGATCCAGGATTGGACGATACCCAAGCAATTGTATAGCGAAAGCGCGGACCAGCCTTGGACCATATTGCTATTAAGAACTTCCGGATGGAAAGGGGGTTTGCTCATTTGAATCGCGGTCGCGACGACGATTGCCATCCAAGCGCCATGCCCTAAGGCCCACAGCGCGAACCAAGAGAAACTCGCGAATCGCGATTCTTGGGTGAGCGAAGAAAGCATCAAGACGACGGACGAAGTTGGGATCACTAGTGCAAATGTAGCCAGTATGATTCGGATTGGGATGTCCCACGTGCTCCAGAAGACGCTGAACTCGGGCGACATGAGAATGGCGAACGCGTAAAGCGCGAGGGCTGGCAGCGTGGTGACCGCTGCAATAAAAGCGGCCGGGATGCAGAGCTTGCCAAACATGTATTCCAGCTTTCCAATCGGTCTGGAAAAGTACAACAGGAACGCCCGGGAACGCATATCCTGAGAAATCAAGGCGGGACCCACTGCTCCGATCAGGAACAAAATTAAGATCGCTTGGGGGTATCTGAAAAACACCATCAGCAACCACCGCCAAACATCGTTACGAATTTGGGCCGGGTCATCGGAGGCCAAGGAGTTTGCGAGGTCTTTAGCGTGCGGGAAAGCTGCAAAACTGCCTGAGAGTGTTTGAGAGATTCCAGCTTTGACGGCGGCGGAATCGTCACTGATCGCGTTTTCAATGAAGAAGAATCCGATGCCCCAATACATGACCGGCAACCAAGCAACAAACAGGATCCGACGAACCCAGCGAGATTGGGCCGCCAATTTGATCCCTGTCGTGCTGATGATGCACCAGCGTGATAACTGCGACGTTCGTTCGCCTTCCCAACCGCGATAACCGACATCATGAATTGGCATTGGAAGCCTCCAATTCTTTGGCAGAATCTCTCGCGGAGGCCTCTTTGACGGTCGTCATGAAAATCTCTTCCAGGGAGTTTTTAGCTGGGATGAAGGACTGAATCACCGTCTCCGATTGCCTAGCCGAATTCCAAATGAGCGTCGCCAATTCGGGGTCTTGGCTTTCGATCACGATGCTGCCATCCGGTGTTGTTTGGGGCTCCAGCGAGTTTCTCTGGAGGGCTTCGACGAGTTTGGCAGGGTCGTTGAGAACGCGCACACTGAAGGACGGCGAGTCGGTTTTGCTAAGATTTTCGAGGCTTTCCGAGAGCCGGATTTGGCCGTTGGATAGAATCACCACGTCATCGCAAATGGCTTGCACATCGGGGAGGATGTGGGTTGAAATCAAAACTGATTTTCCCGACTGCGTCCACAGCAGCCGAATTCGGCTCAGGAGGGCTTCTCGTTCTTCTGGATCGAGTCCGGAGGTCGGTTCGTCGAGAATTAGGAACTCAGGATCATGCACGATCGCGGCAGCAAACTTAATCTTTTGACGCATCCCGGTCGAGTAAGTGTCGATAACTCGATATCGCTCTTGCTTCATTCCGCAGAAATCTAAAATCTCGTGGGCACGTCGAAGGGCCTCGGTCGCCGGCAATCCCGACAGGCAAGCCGAGAAGCGGACGACTTCGACGCCCGACATGCCTGGAATGTAGCAGTCGTCTTCGGGCATGTAACCAACCTTGTTGCGGATCATCCGCCCGTCGGAGCCAAGCTTGTGGCCAAGGATGGAGCCGGTGCCAGAAGTGATTTTGACCAACCCGAGCAGTAGCTTGATGAGTGTCGACTTGCCGGCTCCGTTGGGGCCCAGCAGGCCGGTCACGCCTGGTTTGATGTCGAGGTTGACGCCATTGAGCGCCCGCATCGACTTGTAGTTTTTTATGATATTCTCAAGCGAAATCAAACTCGGCATGGCAGACGATTCGAAATGGTTTGGATTGGAGAAAATGGGGTTTCGGGAAATGACAAGTTGGTGGTTCGTCGGTTGACTCGAATTGTTGGCAGCGTTTTGGGAAATAAATTAAAAACACCGTTGCGAAGAGTGGCCCCCAACGTATTTGGGCTTGCTGGTCTATTGTACGTTGGGAAATTGAGAGGAACGCAGACGGTTCGGAGAACCGAGCGGCATGGTCGCTCAGCTTTCCAAGCTGATTACGGAAATAAAAAACTTGGCCGTCTTACCCCGATTGAATCCACAGGCGGTTAGAGTGGGTGAGCCCTCGTTGGATCCCCGCCTTCAAGGATGTTCGTCCTTGCTGATACGGGTTTCGTGTCGAGTTACCAAGTTTTCCTTTGGCTCGGTGCGTTTGAAAAAGTTACCGGCTCGCCGGGTTACTTTGTCACGCTATGCCGCAAGCAAAATCAGGAGTTGAGACGGCCGACCTACCAACCCATGACCATATTCGACTCGATTGCTTTTCTGGCTTGTTCGAGATCGGTTCCGGTCTCTTGCATGTAGAGTCGGATCGCGTGAACTTTGTCGCCTGCGGCTTTGGCGAGGCAATCACGAGCAACGCCGCAGGGATCGGCTTTTGAGGTGATTCCAAGCACCCCTTTGGAGATGACCCAGCTGTCACGAGGACGTTTGGTCAAGCGAACGATGTTCTCGCCGGGATAGGAATCGTTGGCGACGGTCGTTGCTGAGCCCTCATCGTCCGCCCAAGTGATGATGATGTGTGCTTCGGTCTCAACTTCAAAAAGCGGCATGACTGAATCCCTTTAGGTTTTTAATTCTGGAAAATAGAAGCCAGCGGGGGGATGAGTTCCAAATAAAACTCGCCCCTCGATATCATAATCGAGTGGAGGCAATGCTTCTCAATTGTCCAGCACGGTTTATCAGCTACGATTTTGACACTTTACTGCTAAATTTTCCAGTGAGCCTACGGCAGAACTGAGAAAACGTTGTTTTAGGCTCGCGCTTCCTCGGCCCAGTCGCTAACCACGGGCCTTTAGCCGCATTCGACTCGATTTCAGGCGGGTCGCAACGAGCCACTAAAAAACGTCCTCTGTTTCGGCGTTGATTCGATTAAGGGCGATTCGCCAGAAGATGGGTCGTTCGACGGCGATATGATGGAAGATCCCGAAGAGGGCTGCAAAATAAGCCCTCCATCCGAAGAAATTCCAACGCAGATTCCGTCCGCGATCGGCTTAGCGAGCGACTCGAGCACGACGCGGGTGTCCATGAATGCCAGCCGGGCGTTGCAGCGTGCGACGATCAAATCGGGCGAAATTGGCAAGGCAGCAAACTCAACGCCAATTCGGTTGAGCGTGTCGATCAAAAGCGACTCTAAGGAAGTCTGTTTTCCGGATTCCATCATTAGGCTAGTCGGGGGCACCGTTCGAGAATTGTGACTTTCAGGATTTTGAAGTTTGATTGGGGAAAATGATTGATTGTTGACATTGATTCCAACTCCGACCACGACGGCCGGCCCCAACGATGAGACGACCGATTCGATCAAGATGCCGGCGACTTTGCGATCGCCAATCAGAATGTCATTGGGCCATTTTATTTTGACGTCAGGTAATCCGGAGATCGATTCGATCGATTCCGCCACGGCCAGTCCCGCAGCCAAAGGCAGCAGTCTCAATGCTTCGGCGACCGAGTTGGTTGGAGCACGGTTGGGGGGGATGCGTCGGGAATTTGAGGAATGGGCGATGCCGGCTGTTGAGAGTGAGAGCGTTTGCAGCCACGAGAAAGTCAAGCTGCCCTCGGTGGACCACCATTGACGATGGCGTTGGCCTCGTCCGGAGGTTTGACAAAGGGTCACGATCGCAGCCGGGAAAGCCGTGGCGTTTTGCTTGATCAGCTCAATCGCTCGGTCGTTGGTTGAGCCCAATTCGTCGTGAACTTCGACATTGGATAGCGAGGTCGCGTTTCGGATTCTGTCTTCGTCGAACATGAACGTGTTATACCACGATGCGGCGATAGATGGGGGCGTCAGCTCCCGCATTTCGAATACTGTCCAGCGCGCCCAAAACAAGTCACTCACGAAGGAGGGATTGTTCCTGTCATCTAGCGGAAGCATTGGGATTGGGCGATTGAAAATTGCCTGCACGGGGTACGAGACGTCGTTTTTCGCGAAGACCATTGCCAGACAAGGTCAGGCCACATTCCTCAGGATCTCGCCGCGTTGCGAAACGCCACAATCTCAGCGATCAGACTTTCAGACATTAGGAGAATCGCTTCTACCTTTATGCGTTTCAAATCCAAGCCAACCGAATCTTCAAAATGTTACGCAATTTGAAACTTTGAGAAGCCCTGGCCATTTTGGCCAGAAACTTGACAACCACCCATGTTACGGCCAAGAAATCTGTCAGTTTTGGATTGAAATCCCTCTCAGTCCATATGGTGTTTGTAGTGCTTGGATAACAACAAGGTGAAAGTAATAATTTACAGCAAGAAGGTCTTGAAGGTGCAGATGCAATTTGTTCAGGTTGTATCGGGCATCAGTCAAGTAGGCGACCGCTTGGCTTAGAAAGGACCGTCTTGCTCGAGAAGCGTATTGCTTGGCGATTGACCAAATTGTTGCCGGGACTTGCACTTGCCTGACGACTCGATTTACGCCAGATGGTTTCGTCAGTGTGTCTTACCATGGCTTATCACTCGGTGTGTTACCGCATGGCGATTCGATGATTTGTCGCAGATGCAAGGTTTCGCTGAGGTGATGATGTGTTGCGCTGAAATGGCGGCGAGTGAATACGTCAACACCGACGTTTGTAAAAGTGGAATGACGGCTCTCAATGCTTTGAGCGAAAGATTCGAGGTGCGCAGTTTTCGAGCTGGGGTTCACTATCTACTTGCCTGCAATTCAGCACTTGCCTACAATTCAGGCGTGCTTGAATCGCCGCTTCATGAGTCTGGCCCCGCGGAAATGGAGGGCGTTACTCTTAGGTTCAAACTGGATTATAGCATGATTGCGCACCCAAATTGCGATGCGTTGGGTTTGCAAATCTGGTTTGACTCAATTCCGCTTGACGTGCAAGGAACGGTAGTCCAATGGCACGACGATCGCGATGCTGATGGTGCTCACACTTCGTTTGGATCATAGAAATTATGGACGTAAATCTCCGTAATCTGAGACACCATGAAAACGACCTACTGATCATTTTTGTGGAGATCTCGATTGGTGATTCTTTGCCTATTGAGTACCAGGCATCGTTAATTGATACCGGTGATCGCAATCAATCTAGCTACGTCGATACTGAGCTGTTTATGCAGCTATCGGATCTGGCACACCAACGTTTTGGAGACTGCACCATCTATCAGATTGAATTGATGTGGATTCTCAACGCATTTGCTGCCAGCGATCTTGATTTAGAACTGCCGGCACGACTTGGGACGACCGATTATTGCCTCAGGAAACCAACACGGTGGAGAGTGCTGCTCAATAAATTGAGTTTCTGGTGCCTGCGGATGAAGCTTTCGCTCGGTATTGGGTCTCGAAATTTTGGTAAACCCAACGTTTAGGACCGGCAGCAAATGGCAAAGGGCGCTCCAATGCGTATTGTTTTAATGCCGGTACTTCCAGAAGGCGTATTGCCTCGTTACGTTCTGCTCAGGAAATGGCCTAAGTCACCATCCTGCTAGGGGTTCGGACGCGACCTATTGCTTAGGACGCAAGGAGTTCACGCTACCCGGAGCGTAGGAGCCGGAGCCTTGTAAAATTGAGGCTGGGATGTCGACTTCGGATACGAAGTTCTCGATTTTTGATGCACCGATCGAGTTGGCTGAATTTCTAGTCGTCGGTTCGTTGTTGGCCGTTATGACCTTGGATTGGTTGCCGACGGCTTGAAAGCCGACTTGGGTAGCCGTTGCACCCGTTTGGTTTGGTTGGACGCCAATGCTTTGTCCGCTATTGAACGACGGGGGAGAAAAGTTTCCTCCGTTTTGGTTTTCGCGCGGTGAAAACTGCCCATGGAATGTGAGTGGGTAAGACGGCGAGGTCTTGTTGGGCGAGATTGGAAACCGTCCGGATGGCGCGGAAGAACTGGCGTCGGAACGGGCGGAGGCCAGCTTGGCCGCGAAATCATTATTGTTGATTGAGCTGTTGAAAGGCGTTTGCAATTGCTCGACGCGCCCAGCGGGGGCGGTGCCTGCAGGGCCAAGGCCAAACGCCGTGGATGTGCCGGAATTTTTGGCGGCGATTTGTTGCTTGAGTTCTGCGATCTCTTCACGGGCTGCCGCCATTTCAGCTTTTGCTGCCGATTGAGCCTCGCCAAATTTGGGCTGAGTGAGTCCGGAGAGTTGATGATTGACGTTCGTTTTGAATTCGTTGGCGGCTCCAGCGGCTTTGCTGATCGGCGAATTCAATGATTCCTGCAGTGATCTCACGCGGTTACCGAAATCATCTGCTCCCGCTGCGAGCTTTCCGTTGGCTGATTGAAGGGAATGGTTCACGGACGCCAGGGATTGGTCGATTTTGAACTTCGCGCCCGCAATTCCAGCTGGCACCTTGATGTTGTCATCCTGGGCGGTCGTCATGTCATGGGAAGGCTTTGACTTGGCCGCGAAGTCGGTGCTTCCTGCGGGAGATCGACTGTTCATCGCGGAATTGAAGCTGGTTCGCGCTCCGTCCAATTTGGATTTGACGTTGCCGCCGAAATCATTGAGTTCCGATTGAACGTTGTTGGTCTTGGAATTGAATTGGGGACTCAGATTTGCCGCGAAATCATTTGCGGGAGAGCCTGAAAACGATCCGCTTCCGGGAGATTGAGTTGGCAGATCAAGAGATTTGGCTACCTCATCAATTTCGGCTCGCATATCCGATATGTCGTTCTTGTAACGGCCTTGAGAATCGGTGCCGGCAAGTTGCGAATCAGAGCTCAAGGCGCCGCCGAACGGTGCAGGGTCAAATTGGCGAGCTGGCGGCGGTGGAACGTTTTGGGTTTTCGAAGCGAAGATCGAGCTATCTGATTTCCAGAAGGCGAGTTTGCCCATATCGGGTTTGGTAAATCCACCGGTTCGGCAGCCACTCGAGGTGGCTAAAGCCATGACGGCGCACCCACCCAACAGAAACGCAATTTTCGTTTTTTGCTTGACGTACATTAAACCAAACTCAATTCGTTAGTCCGCGGATTTGACGGACGGTCATTTCAAGTGATTGATAGAATCGTAAAACTCTACGTAATCAGATCTTCGGAATAACCGGTGTCGTTTCTTGCCATTATCCGGAGCAAACGCGTAAAGCTGACCGGGTATTTTGCGGCGGGATGTTAGATAGGTTGCCGTGGGTCGTCAATGTCTCTCCGAAAACGAAGAAATTGAATGCTGTCGTTAGTCGCAGGCACTTTTGAGTGAGGCTTGTGTGGAACGATTCGTGCGTGGAATGAGGCACTCGCACGATTGCTAGCAAGCGGCGCATGAAAAAAGGAGCAGAAGAAATCCTGATCCTTTAGTTTATTCAGATACGTTCGACGAACGTACAACCGTGAATTACTTGGCTGCTGCAAATCGCTCTGCAACGGCATCCCAGTTGATCACGTTGAAGAACGCGGCGACGTAGTCAGGGCGTCGGTTTTGGTAGTTCAAGTAGTAGGCGTGTTCCCAGACGTCGAGGCCTAGGACTGGCGTTCGGCCTTCCATGAGTGGGTTGTCTTGATTGGGAGTGCTTTCGATGACGAGTTTGCCGGCGTCAACGCTAAGCCAAGCCCATCCGCTGCCAAACCGAGTACCAGCTGCGTTTGAGAACTGTTCTCTAAAAGCGTCGAAGCTTCCGAAGGTGGCGTCGATGGCTGCTGCAAGTTCACCCGTTGGGGCACCTGTTCCGCCTGCACACATGACGGACCAGAATAATGAGTGGTTCGCGTGTCCACCGCCATTGTTGCGAACAGCGCCGCGGATATTCTCAGGCACGCTGCCCATGTCCGAGATCAATTCTTCAATCGACTTGGAGCCCAAATCGGTTCCTTCAATTGCTGCATTGACTTTGGTGACATAGCCGTTGTGATGCTTGCCGTGGTGGATTTCCATGGTTTGAGCGTCAATATGCGGAGCGAGTGCATCGTACGCGTAGGGAAGTTCCGGAAGTGTATAGGCCATTTTATCCTCGATGGAATCGACTTGTTTTGATGTGGTTGCAAACATCCAGAATACCGAGTCGATGTTGTCTTGACAATTGGATGAAGTTGGGGAATAGCTGCTAATATCGTTCAGATTCGATCGAATTAAGAATGTGTGGTTGCGAAGAACCCGTTATTTGGAGACCCAATGAATTGTCCTGTTTGCGAGTGTGCTCTGAAATCGAAGAGGTATTCTGGAGCCCGAATTTTCCAATGTGAAAAGTGTCAGGGCCATCTCGTGGACCAGCATCGAGTTACCACGATTGAGAAACGGCTCGACAAAGACCTCCCTCATTTAGTCAATCAAGCGGCGTCCCAGCGGCAAGACACGGCGGATTCGATTCGATGCCCACGTTGTCGCGGTCGGATGGACAAGCGGCGGATTCGAAACGTCAACCGTGAGGTGAATCAAGATGTTTGCAAAAACTGCGATGCGATTTGGTTTGATGGTGGGGAACTCGCTGAGATTCAATTGGCATTTGAAGCCAATGCTCAAACCCTCGAAGTCAAAAAAATGCGTGAACGAATTGAGAATATGTCACCGGCGGAAAAAGCCGAATATGAGCGACGAATTGGTGAACTCAGAGAAGTCGGCGGGGTGATGTCCGAAGCAATCGGCCAAGCGACTGAAGAATTGGTCGCCTATTATTATTTCAGGTCTTATCATTTGTTTTGAACCAGACGCGTACGGTCAGTGCTTGCTGATTCATTGCCCGGTAATGTGGCAGTCAGGGTAGCCCGAATGCGTTAGCGAGGGAGAGTCCTCGTTGGAGGCTTGCCGTGATGGAGCGTTCTCGCTGCCAAACGCTTGGCGTTTGTCACTGTCGCCTGCCGGCTAATCGTTAAACGATCTAACGTCGAGCAGTATAAATCAACAGGCCAGTGCCACTTCCTCATCAAACTGCAAAGCTCAGACACGGGCTTAATTGTTGCCGCGTTCCAAGATGAAGATATGCTGATTAACGCTTGCCGGGTTTGGTTGCGGCCGGAGCGAGTTTGAGCTTGGAGGAGGCATCGTTGAGCATTAGGTAGCGACGAAGCTCATTGACGACACTGGGGGCGAGCTCTGTACAGTTGGCTGAAAACCAGCTTCGCTTGGCTTCTCGGACCGAGATTCTAATGAAGGATGTTTTAATGTTTCGTGCTTGATCGGTTTCACGTTCTTGGAATTCGATGTCGACGAAAAATTTGCCTTTGCGGCTGATGTTTGCTTTATCTCTGGTTTCGACAATCAGCGAAGTGAAATTGCTGTCAATCTCTTGGATTTCAGCTTCGCATTCGATGATATAGCCACGAAGTTTTTCGACGATCACAGATAGTGGAGTGTTGGTTGCGTGCTCTTCGTTGACTAGTGGTGTTTCGGTATGCTTTCGCCAGGAGACACCAGAGAGCGAAGTGATTTCAACGCTTTTGAGTTTCGTTTCTTCGCCAAGCTGACCGTTGCAGGCTTGAACGACACGATTGCGACCGAGTTCTTTGGCACTGTGGAGCGCCGTGTCGGCTCGGACGAAGAAGTCGGTTGAGGATTCGTTGGCATGCAACTGTGAGACGCCGAAACTGGCCGTGATGCACTTGTTGTCCAGCATCGACTGTGGGGTTTGGGTAAGGGCGACGCGGATTTCTTCGGCTCGTTCGACGGCGGCGTCAACGTCACAGTTGGCACATAAGATCACGAACTCTTCACCTCCATAGCGTGCGACAACGTCTTGGTTGCGAACGAATTTTTTCAACAATGCGGCAAACGCAATGAGAGCTTGATCGCCAATGTGATGGTTGTAGTTGTCGTTGATCTGTTTGAAGAAATCGATGTCGCAGACAATCACACTACATTCGAAATCGGAATTGTTTCGATTGCGAACGAACTGGTCCAGCTTGCGCTCAAATTCAGCACGATTGGCGACTTGCGTTAAGCTGTCCAGGGACGAAAACGCATGGAGGTCTTTAAGTTGTCGCTGAAGGTCAATTTGAATCGAAGCATCGTGAATGAGGACGATTGCACCGTGGACTTGGCCAAGTGCATCCTGAACGGGGTTAAATGTCAATTCGACTTTTACTTCTCGTCCGCTGCAGCCCACCAAGCGAAATTCGCCTTGGACCGTAGCTCTGCTTTTTAAGCAACAAACGAGCGGGCATTCCATGTCGGAAATGATGACGTCGTTTTCATCAAGCAGGCCAAGCAGTCCGGGCGTGAGGGGTTTGCCTGCCACTTGGTTGGCACTGATCCCCGTCATTGCTTCCAACGAATGGTTCCAGACCTGAATCCTTGATTCCGCGTTGACGAAAATCACTCCGTCTTGCAGATTGCTCAGTAAGACGTGCCGAAACAGTAACCCAACCGATTCTTGTGAGATTGCGGAATTTTCTGCCACGGACACAAAGCGAGTCTCAACTGGCGAGATTTCGATGGATTCGTTGTTGGGTGAACTGGAAAGTTCCATGCGTCGCGGGCCTGTGTTTTCAAGTGGTGTCGAAAGAATTCAGATCGAATGATGTTCAGATGAGGATCTCAGTAACCGTAGCTTTTATATTTGCTCGGGTCCGACTTCGCGCAACCTGGATGCAAACGACAACTGTTTTGGGGTTGTGTTTCCGGGTTGTGCGGATTGCAAGGATCGTCAGAATTGAAGGACGGAGTCGCTTTGCGACTGGACGGTGTTCAATTTCTTAGCTTGAGATAAATTCAGTGAAACTCGTTTCAATCAAGATCCAGGGGCAGCGTCGAATTGGCGTGCTGCAAGACAATGAGCGTTGTAAGTTGGTCGGGCTCGATTTCGAGGCGGTTCCCAATGATTTGGATCGACTGATCCAAGACGAGAACGGGATGCTTGCATTAAGGGAATGGCTGGCGTCCGGATTCGAAAACGCGGAAGACGTCTCGCTTTCCGATCCCGCCGTGACGGTGTTGGCTCCCGTTGTTGCGCCCCAAAAAGTGATTTGCATCGGCACCAATTATGCCGACCATGCTCGGGAGATGGGTGGGCAACCCGCGGAAATCCCAGTGGTGTTCAACGTATTTCCCTCTGCCATTGTGGGAACTGGTCAAGCAGTTGTGTTGCCAGCCATCAGTCACCAAGTCGACTTCGAGGCCGAGTTGGTGGTCGTGATTGGGACGGCTGGTCGCAATATTCCCCGAGCGGAGGCAATGGACCATGTCTTCGGGTACTGCAACGGTAACGATATATCAGCACGCGATTGGCAGAAGGGTAAACCTGGGGGGCAATGGCTGCTCGGCAAGACATTCGATACATTCGCGCCATTAGGCCCTTGGATCGCTACCGCGGATGAGATCAAAGATCCACATGTGCTAGATATTCAGCTACGACTGAATGGTGAAGTCATGCAGGATTCCAATACGAGTGAGTTGATTTTTCCCATCGATTTCTTGATTTCGCATCTGTCCAAATTTGTGACACTGATCCCTGGAGACCTTGTTTTTACCGGGACTCCCGCCGGTGTCGGGGCTGGGCGAACGCCTCAAGTTTTCTTGAAACCAGGTGATGAAATCGAAGTCGAAATTGAGGGGCTGGGCGTGCTTGCCAATCCCGTGCTTGCTGCCTGCTAGCTTTTTTCGTTCTTCCGGTCAGGTTGGCACCGGTTCGCTAAGCAATTGGCGATCGAATTGCCGAATGAACTAATAGGGCCATTGTGTAACAGGGAATGTTGATTGGCTTTGGAAAGCAAGGATGGCTTGGGAGCAAGATGGTACTTAACAGAAACAGTACGCGACGCCGTCGATTGGCGGTTGATCCAGCGATTCAGTTGGGCGAGGCGCCGGTAATCTTGACGGTTCCGCCTCACTCGGCGCCTCAAGCGGGCGTTTCTGAGACTGTCGACGCACGTGCGTATTCTTACGGCGCCGAGCGAAGAAGCCAGCGAAAGACAACGGATTTAATTCCCAAGCGAATGGTTTCCTACTTGGTCGTTGTGATGTTGTTATTGGCGATGTTATGGTTGATCAATTTTACCTCGCTCAACGTTCCTCAATGGACTCAGCTTGGCCCTACGGCGTTGGAGACATTCGCGATTCGCGGCCAGGGAAGTTTGGCAAGCTGGTTTTCATCTTTTCTGCTGATCATGACGGGACTTGCAAGTCTTCAAATCTATGCGTTACGTCAGCATCGCTGTGACGACTACCGTGGCACCTATCGATTGTGGTTGTGGACCGCGGGTCTATTGATCCTGGCCAGCATTAACTGCGTGGCGGATCTAGATGGCGTGGCGTTGGCACTGCTTCAATCGACGACCGGTGGAGCGATCTTTCAGCGAGTTTGGGTCCCGATGGCGATCCAAATCGGCGCAATAACATTGTTGTTTGCTCGTGGCCTGTTCGAAGTCCGAGAGTCACGCGGCTCGTTGGTGTTGGTTGTTTTCGTCTGGGTAGCCTACTCCGTCGCTGCGGTTCTACAATCGCCGATGGTGAATCAGAATGTCGTTG
>JBLINZ010000018.1:0-30788 GCA_047639375.1 Mariniblastus sp.
TGGGGATTTCAATGATTTCAAAGTCGGGAATCTACATCTGGATTATTGTTTGCCCTCCAAGACTCTGACCATCAAAGCGTCAGGTGTTTTCTGGCCGCGTCCAGGTGAGCCCGGTGCCGACTTGGTCTTGGCTACCGATCACCGGATGGTCTGGGTTGACGTAGGCAAACGCGTCGAGCCGAAGGCGGGCAAGTAAACTGAGAAGATGTTTATTGGCCAATGATTTGAATGTCGGCGGACGTGTCGGTCCAAACTGCTTTTTGGAAATCGCCGGTGCTAAGAACGGCACTGATGCTAAAGACCAAAATGAGTGCTATCAGTAAAGCGTACTCAACTGTGGTCGCAGCTTCTTCCTCGCGATAGATTGATATTCCGAGTTTGGCAATTCGGTTTAGCATAGTGATCGAGCGCTGTTGTGGGGGAAGGTTTGATAAAAAAGCATATGTCAGAGAACGCTTGGGCGCATCCAATTCTCGATTGACAGCCCTTCAAACCTCTCTATTAGTTGGGAAACAGCGATTGTTCGGATTTTGCGTGATGCATCGAAAGTGGTTTGTTGGCTGCGGAGCGTTCAAGCGTCATTGGGGCCGGATCGGATTGAATTGTAGAATGCTCGATGTCGCTTGCGGCTCAGCGTTCATGCTCGTGCTTGCTTGAGCGGCAGTTCAAAGTGCTCAAGACGGGCAATGTGCCATCCGACATTGGACGCAACGCTTCGCTTTTGGCTGCCCAGTCACTTATTTTTTTGCGTGTCGGTTCCAGTCGAGTTTCTTGCGAATCTCGTCTTTAAGATGGCTGACAACGGAGTCTTTGTCGGTAGAGGCCAGGATCTCTTTGACCACAGATTTGGCTGAGTTGCCGCCCCATGAACCCCCGTGTTCAAAGTAGTGCTTGGCCGTTTTTCCGATGATATAAGATCCGAATCCGACGGCGGCGCCTTGAGGGATCAGCGTTAACGCGGTTCCGAACGAAAAGGATGCCAACTTGAACAAACTGGCCCCGTAGTTCACGAGTTCACCCAGCGCATAAAGTCCGCCAGCAGCCGAAATCGTCTTCGCCAGCCCGCGTGCTTGACTCATCGAAAACGAAAGCCCGTAAACTTTGGAGAGTGTAGCGATCATGATCGCGTCGACGGCCAATCCGCCGATCACATCAAAACCGGGAATTGGATTCGCAGCGACGACGACGGCTTTGGTGGCGGCCATCGTCCAGATAACTTGGTCGGCTTGCCGGTTCCGCATCTCAACACGCATGGTTGCGATGCGATCGCTTTTGTCAGCCGCGTACATGGCGGCGTTGAGTGCGATCAGTCCGAGGCCTTCTTTTTCGAGTGTCTCGAGGATGATCGATTTCAGTTGCCCAACATCAGCACCGGGCTTTCGCCATTCCGTCACGGAGCTGCCGTCGGGTTGTTCGATTACATATTCAATTTCACGTGGATCGGCGACGGTTTGAACGAAGTGTTCGGGTGGGATCAGCCCGTCTAATCGAGCCTTGATCATACTCGTGAGCGCTTCTTTTTGTTTGGTCGGATAGAGGTCAATCTTATTGAACACACAAATGATCGGTTTTTGCACGGCGGCCAATTCGACCAAGGCGGCATATTCGGTGTCGTTCAAGTCAGAATCGGTAACGAAGAGGATCAGATCGGCTCGTCGTGCGGTCACATCGGCGAGTTCGGCGCGTTCTGCCCCTCCGACCTCGTTGATCCCTGGCGTGTCAACGATCACGACTTCGGATGAGTCGAGCCCAGGCAAGCGATGCCCTGCTCCTTCCCAGGCGGTTCCCCAAACTTGTTTGGTCCAGCCGCCTTGTACGTCGACTTCAGCGACAGCGCGTCCGATCAAGGCGTTGACTAACGCGGATTTGCCGGTGCTAATCTCACCAAAGATCACGATCTCAACGCGACCGGTCGTGACTTTCTCGTACATTTCATTGAGTTGAAAGATGTCGTTTTTGAGCCGTTCGCGCTCGGCATCGGGGCAACCGCGTAGATCGGCAAGCGTTTTTTCGACCGCCTTGATGGCATCGAGATAGTTTGAATCTTGGTGTGGTTGTTTTTCAGACACGTGCTCGACGTCCCGGTAAGGCAGCTTGATGAATGTGGTAGGTCGTTGGTTGACAGGGTAGCTGAAATTCGATTGGCAGCTGTTGGTCACGCTTAAAAAGGTCAATCGGAAAGTTTTTCGCGAGCGGTTTGAACGAGTTTGCGAAGTTCGTCAACGCTGGTCACAACGTCCCATTTTCGTCGCGCCAAGCCAGCCAGTCCGCCCTCGGGGGTTCGCATTTCATCGCGGAAATACTCGACAAACACAGCGCCAATCCACTTTGTGATCAACGCTTGGACGGCGCCTTGGAGGACGCCTCCCGCGATCGTCCCGGCAAATGGAATCGTTTTGATCAAGGAGGCCACGATGGCCGAAACCGCGACGGCGGCGCCTTGCGCGCCTAAGACGCCGATCAAGTTTTTGCCCATCTCGCCCAACCATTTTGAGGCGGTTTCGAGATCAACTTTTTGTTGGTAGACCTCGGCGATGTCGATAATCATTTTGGTCGAGATCGCAGAGCCGGCAACCAGGTCGATGACCGGGAACGGACTCAGTGCCGCCACACCCCCTGCGCCCCACATGTATTTATCAACCACGTTCCAGGCTTTGGCGTCGATTGCTTCTTGGACACGCGAGCGGGCTTTCTCAACGAGTCCGCGCGATTGCAGGAGCAGGTTTGCCATCAATAAGTCTTTGCCATCGCGATTGACGATCTGCATCATCCGCTTAGCCAACGGATCGATATTGGGATCGATCACAACGGATTCGTCGACCTCTGAGCCGTCGGCTAACACTTTTCGGCGTGTCCGCTGACCGGCCTGAGCTTGAATGCAAACGATGTCGGCTTGGTGGACGAAGTCTCCGGTTTGGCGAAAGATTTGGCCGGTCAGCTTGTCTCGATCGGTTTGTGAGTACCAATCCGATTTGTTCAAGCAAATGATGACGCGTTTTTCCATCTCGCCCAGCCGCGCAAGCAGATTATGCTCGCTCTCACGAAGCGGACCGTCGACCACCACGATCACGATGTCGGCATCCTTGGCTGAGTCGGCGGCAATGTTGACGTGAGTGGGCCCGTCGATTTCACCAAGCCCAGGAGTGTCAACCAATGTGACCTTGTCGACGCCGGGCCAGGGGATTTCATTGCGTGTCACCGTCGTGCCCCCCCGAACGTCGGTGGCGAATACGTCGCGGCCTGCGAGCAGGTTGAGGACCGATGACTTGCCGCTGGAAATAGTTCCAAAAGCCACGATCTCTAATGTCTGAGCTTCGCGTTTGTCTTGGATCTCTTTGAGCAGTGGATCCAATTGGCTTTTTAGCTGGGAACCGTCTTTAGCGTCGGCGGCATAGCGTTCGATCTGCTCAATGTTTTCATTGATCTCGAGATCGCGTTGGCCGAGCGACAGTTCGCTGGGATTCTTGTCACGGCGCGTTCTGCGTCGCTTCTTGAGAATCGAAGCTCCCCACAGTTTCCAGACGGTCCAGATCGCGCTGCCGGAAAGCAATATGGCGCCTAATCCAACGGCGATCAAATACGCCCAGCCCAATCCCAATCCGGACGCGAGCTCAAAGTTCGAAATGACCCACCCTGGCAAGTAGATGAGCGCAAATCCTAGACAAGCTGCGATCACGACCAGGAAGATTCCCGAGAATGCCTGACTGATTTTCATGGATCAAATACTTCCGAGGCTCTCTGGGAATCGAAGAGTCGACTGGGTTGGGTGACTGAGGTGATGGACTTGTTGATTGATGATGGGCTGGGCAGTCCCTATGGTAACCCGTACGCGTGAGCGAGGGAGAGCCCTCGTTGGTGGCTCGCGTTCAATGGATGTTTACCCTCGCTTTCATGCGATTCGCGTTTGTGGCCGTCGCCTGCCGGCCAAACGTGAAATGATCAATCGTCTCGGAATTGAATCGACGAGCCCTGAATCCACCGGTTGGCGGTCTTCATCTAGGAATCGGCTGGCAAACTTGAATTCCCCGATCCGAGGCAGAGATTGACGATTTTAACCACGTCACAGGAGGAGATATTCGGTTGAAAGCGGTTTTTATTGACAATTCGAATTGGTTTCGTCAAAAAAACGGCGTTGAAGCTAATCCGACTCTGGAATCAACAAGCCCATTTGGGCCTGCTGGAGAATGTGCGAAACGATAGGGCGTTTCACGATTAAGCGGGCAGGCAACGGCCACAAACTCAGGGCGTTTTCTGGTGAGGACGAGTAGCCATTTTGTCCAAGCAACCAAGGAGGGATCTCCCTCGTCGGATTGCCATGGCTACGGCCTAAACCACCATCGAGTCCACCAGCCTTTTCGGCGACGTGGCGATGGAGCGAGCCTCGTTCATTTAGCTCATCAAATCGGTGATCACATTTCCATCGCGAACAATCGAAATGGGGCGACCGATTGAGGTGTCATATTCTTTGCGATGGTTGATCCCTAATGAGCGATAAAACGTCGCTGCGGCGTCCTCGGGATTGATGGTTTCGTGTTTCGGGCCAGCGGCCTTTTCGTCGCTTTCGCCAATCACTTGCCCGCCCTTGATGGCACCTCCACCCATCAGCATGAACATACAGCGAGGATAGTGATCGCGTCCGCCTTCGGCGGTGCGCGAATTGATCTTGGGGGTTCGTCCAAATTCGCCTGACACGAAAACGGTGGTGGTTTCCAAGAGGCCTTTGGCGGCTAATCCATTGAATAGTCCCGCAAGGCCGGCATCGAGTTTAGGCAGCAGCCCGTCTTTTAAGCGTGTGAAATTGTCACTGTGTGTGTCCCATCCGCCCAGCGAAACGGTCACGAATTTGACACCCGACTCGACGAGCCGCGACGCCAGCAGGCAGCTTTGGCTAAACTCGTCTTCGCCAAACAGATTGGCAAAACTAGGGACTTCTTTGCTAATGTCGAACGCGTCACGAGCCCGTTTAGACGTGATCATGTCGTACGCTTTTTGGCTGAACCGATCGAGGCCACTTAGCAAGTCGTCTTGGGCGACAATCGAATCAAACGTCCTGTCGAGATCTTTCAGCAGGCCTTGCCGCCGCTCGACTTCTTTGAGCGAAATTCCGCTGCCGAGGGTAATCCCTCGAACGCTAAACGGTTGCCCTTTGCGTGGCGTGGCGTTGGTTTGTAGCGAGGCGTATTTGACTCCCAGATGCCCCGGGCCTTGTTTGACTTTGGGGATCGATACGTACGAGGGGAGATCCGGCGAGCTGGGCAATTCTTTGGCGACGACGCTGCCGTAGGCGGGATAGTCTAGCGAGGGATTAGGGCGGTTTCCGGTAAATACGAATTGTTGGCCAAGCGGATGGGCACCTAGCGAGTGGGAAACGCCGCGGAGGATCGAAAACTTATCGGCACACTTCGCCAAATTCGGGAGGTGTTCACAGATCTCAATTCCGGGCACATTGGTCTTGATCGGATTGAACGCTCCCCGAAACTCAGAGGCTGCATTGGGCTTGAGGTCGAAGGTGTCGATGTGCGACGGACCTCCGGGGAGCTCAATGAAAATCGCCGACTTGGTTGCGGCTTGAGGGCTGACGTGACCGGCGTCGGCAAGCTTGAGGAAATTGCCCATGGTCAAGCCGGCGGTCGTGCCGAGAACGCCAGCTTTGACCGCGTCGCGGCGCGTGATCCCGTTACATTGTCGGTGAATTCCCATCGATTTAGTCCTGCTGAAAAGTTGTAGGGTCAGTGGAAGCGGGCAGTGTTTGGACGTCGACGTTGCGTCTTTGCCCGAGTCTAATGTTTTTTGGTAGCTCGACGCGTAAGCGAGGAACCGAGCACCCTCTCGCTTAAGCGTAGGAGCACCATTCTTTGCTTCGCGAGATCAGAAATAACAAAAGTTTTCTTTGCCGCGTCAGTGCGCGACGAGTTTAATGGTTGACGATGAACTCTTTGGTGTTCACGAGCGCCCAGAGAACGCCGGTGACTCCGTTGATTAAATCGTCGTCGTTTTGGATATGGGCTTTGCAGCGTTCCAATTCTTGTTCGCTCGGAAACCGGCTGAGCGTTCGAAGGTAGGCTTCGGTGACGACCTCGTTGATGTCCATCTTGGTTTTGTTCGCAAGTGCGGCCTCAAGTTTGGCTTGGATCGGTGCAAGCTTCTTTTTCATGCCGGTAATTTGTTTGTCGATACGTTTAAGTTGTTTGGTGTTTTTGCTTTTGGCGAATTTGAGGCGGCTTTTTTCCGCCGCTTGAATTCGTTTTTGCTGACTCGTAATTTGGCTTTGGTAACTGGCCAAGGCTGGATCGGTCTCGTGCTTGAGAGCCATTTGATTGACCCAGCTATTTTTGTGGGTCAGCATTGTATGGATGTCACGATCGTTCTGCATGTAGACCGTTTGAATCAAGCTGGTTTCGGCTGAGCGGTCGCAATCGCAACTGCTGGCTCGTTCGGAGCGCCCGAAGACTTTCAGGGCAAATGCCGAATCGGTACTGGATTTTTTCTTGCCGCTGTAGCGTGTCGCGGTTCCGGGGATGGAGATCGCGCGATTGTCGATGTTGTCTCGAAACGCCTGATTCGTTTTTGAATTGGAGACCGAAGACGAAATCGCATCAAACACGACTTCTGCCGCAAGCCGTCGAGGCAAGGCTCGGCTGAAGTTTCTCCGATCGTTGCCGTTGGTCTCGTTCGGGACCCAACTCAATTGGTAGGTCTGGCTATTGGCGATTTCCCGATGCAACCATTTCATGTCGAAATCGTGTTCGATAAACGAGTTGGCCAAATAATCCAGCAGGGCCGCGTTGCTGGGCGGATTGGCGAGATTCAAATCGTCGGCGGGGTCTACGATCCCAACGCCAAAGTAACTTGCCCAGACTCGGTTTGCGATCGCTTTGGCAAAGAACGGATTGTCGGGGCTTCGCATCCAGTCCATTACCGGCACACGCACGTCGTCGTGTTTCTTGAGCTCGATCGTGTCGCCGCCAAGCAACCTGGCGTGGGTGATTTGAGGGCGGGGGATGATCGCTTTACGGTCTTTCTTTTTTGCTTCTTTGACCAGCTTGCTAAACGCTTGCAGTTCTTCTCGGCTGGGGCGTGGTTGATGAATCGTGACGAAACCAAAGGGAGTCGTTTTTCCATCATTGAGTGCTTTCGTCAGCTTGCGTCGAACGTCACCGTTGTTTTTGCTTTTCGGATCGATCTGAAGATCTTTGAGTATTTGAGCGTACTCTTTGCGATCCTCAGGTGTTTTCCCTTGGTTGTATTGCTGGGAAGTCACGCCACCAAAGAACTTCGAAAACTCTTTGAAGTCAGCCTGGCTCCATTGGTCAAAGGGATGCTTATGACATTGGGCACACTGAATTCGAAGCCCTAGAAACGCGTGAGCAAAACTGATCGCTCTGGCATCGGCATCTTTGAATTCTCGACGCATCCAGTAATACGGCATCGAGTCCGATTGAGCGAATTCCGACGTCTGATTCAACGCGGTCATGCGTTCACAATAATCGGTGTAAGACTCGTTAGGTTTTCGACTAACGCCAAGCACGATTCCTGAGACCATTTGGTCGTAGGGTGTGTTTTGTTCGACGCGTTCGTAGATCCAGTCGTACCATTGCTGGCTGGCCGAATTGTTGTCGTAGGAGATGTTACGAAGCTGCTCTGTGTTGTTTTCCGTCATGTCGCAAAAGAACGTCGTCCACCAAGCTGCGTAGCTGGGCGAATCAAGCAGTTCGTCAACTTTTTGAGAACGCTTGTTGGGGGCTTGGCTAGACGCAAATTCGCGAATTTCCTCTGGCGAAGGAAGGGTCCCGGTGATGTCGATACTGACACGTCGCAGGAACATCACATCGTCGGAACGTTCGGACGGCTGGAGTCCAAGTTTGTTCCATTTCTGGGCCACGAGTTGATCGATGCGTGAGGGGTTGCGAAGTGTTTTGGGGTTGGCACTGAGTCCAGAAATCGGGTGGATAACCGGCACGGGCACGACGGCATTGTCATAGGAGACAACCACGTGCGTATCGCCTGAAATCGTATCGGTCGAAACAAATCCAGTACTGGAAATTTTGGCAATTGAATCGTCGTTGGAGTGGAAACGGCACAGCGGCGTGACGTCTTCAACGGTCCCGTCTGCCCAGTGCGCGAATGCTTTTAGCTCAGCTTGTTGAGCAGGGTCTTTCAGGAGCAGTTCGCTAGGTTCAACTACGAGCCGAGAAAGCTTGTGTAGTGAGTCAGGAGACTTGCCGCCGGATTCAATCCAGGCGCTTAAAAGATTGTATTCCCAGCCGTCTTTTTCGTAGCGCATCCCGCCTTCGTGGTCGTCTTCGCTAATGGGTTTGGTCAGAATCAGGCTCTCGGTTGGTGATTCCAGATCGACGCGCCCCGTGCCTTTTTCGAACAGGGCTTCATGGTCGGTTTTAAAATCGTAGCCGAATAACGAGAGTTGAAATCCGCCTTGTCCTTGGAACGAGCCATGGCAAGCTCGGCCGTTGCAGCCCAGCCGTCCGAGCAAGGGTGCCACGTGTTTCTGGAAGTCTGGGATCTCTTGGTGGGCGGCATCCTTGAAACGAATTTCGACGTTCTTGGTCGCATCGAGGTGAGTCGAATCGTGTTTTACGACCGCCGGGTCGTTGACTCTAGCGGCCCGCGGCAGCGTGGCACCGGCTGTCAGGCAAAGAGCTAAAGAAACCGAGAATGAGACGAGAAGAAACTGCGACTTTTGAGTCAGTGGCACGGTAGATAGCTCCAGTTTGGCGGTTCAAATCATTTGACCGTCACCCAGTCAATTCAAGGTCAACTTCTAATCGTTTTGAATTATGGCATTGGGGATGGGTGTCTTATTTTAAAAGCGTCTTTGGATTCGTCTTGTTACTTCTTTTTCGCGTCGGACGACTTGCCGTTGGTTCGCGTTTGTTTTTTCTCATCGGCAGATTTTTTTCGATCCGCAGCGATTAGGTCAGCGTTCTTTTGGATCGCACTTTTTTGACGCAGGATTTCAGTTTTTCGATTGTCTTGTAGAGATTGAAGCTGAGTTGTCAGTCGATCCATGCGTTTGCTATAGAGCGTCAGGTCGTCAATCGTCAAACTGATTCGTAGGTCCATTTGCCGATTGATCAAGCGATCAATTTCGTTTGAAAGTTTGGCTCGTTCTTTGTCCGTCTTCTTGAGCGACAATTGGGCAGCTGCGAGTTTGATTTTGGATTTGATGACCCATTGATCAAGCAATTTTTTGTGACGGTCGGGCGACCTTTGCTTGTAATTTTGAATCGTTTTGACTTCTCGGTCCAGGACCCGCATCGCTGCCTGGAAATCGGTTGGGCGGTTTTTTCGAAGTGAATTGAGCAACGGCCGAATGGCTGGATGGTGCTCGTTAACAAACGCGATCAACTCACTGCGACGCTCCTGACCGATCGTCGGGAGGGGCTTGGGAGTAGGTTTTTGTGTTTTCGAATCGACTTGGTTTGCAGCCGATGGCTTTTCACTTTTTTTGTTGGGCTTTTCTTGAGCCTCTGCAGTCAGGCAAAAAGCCAGACACGCGACGCACGTGAGCCATGTCGACGCCCGGGTTAGTAACCTAAAATCCTTCATCGTCGTCCTCGCGTTCATCAGCTGGGGTTTCGGTGGAGTCTTCGAGATCAGTCAAAGCGACAAACATCCAGTCTTCTTCTTCGCCCAGGAACTCGTCGGAGTCAGCGTCTTCGTGGGCTAAGGCCTCGAGATCCGTGCCGGTGTCTGAGAGGACGGTGTCCACCCAAGCTGAAGCTAAATGGTCTGGATTGGCCATGGCGACGGCGACTGGGGCGGATTCCGATGAATCGGGAGCGGGGTACCAGTTCCAGCCCCAAGCTAAAAAGACCACGGCGGCGGACATGCCGGCCAGCCAATAAACTCGGCGGTGGGTCGAAGGTATAAGGTTCGCTCGAGGGGCAACTGAGATTGAACCGGATTTTACGTCGTCAGAGGAAGTGGAATCCAACGTCGCGTAAACCAATTCTGATGCTCGCATTGCACCCACGAGCGAATTTTGTGCTTGTTCGTCTGTCTCTAGTCGTCGCTCAAACGCCGTTCGCTGGTCAACGTCTAATTCATCTGCGATATAGCAAAACGCCAACCAATCCAAGTCATTCGAGTCGAATGCTGGTTCGTTAGATCGAGGGTTGCTGGAATCGTAAGTCATCGTTTTCTCGTTAGTCTTCGTCAATTGATTTGAGTATTGGTTTTAGTTTTTTGAGTCCGGCTTGCATCCGAGCCAATACCGTTCCCAAGGGAACGTCTAGCTGTTCCGCAATCTCACGGAATTTCAAGCCTTCGTAGATTCGTTTATGGACGACTTCGCGTTGGGCATCTGGCAATTGTTTGAGTGCTTTGCGAACTCGTTTGATGTCTTCTTGTTGGATGGCATGGTGAACAGATTGACTCAATCGATCGTCAATTCCTCGGTCGGCACCGCCGAGTCCTTGAAATTTCCAAGCTACATTTTCCGCGTGTCGTCGGCTGATCGATTCCTTGCGACGAATTAGCATCGCCTCGTTGAAGGCGACACGAAACAACCAAGACTTGAGAGAATCTTGCTGTTGGACGGTATGTCCCTTTTCCAGCAGACGCTCAAACGTGGTTTGCAAAGCATCGGCAGCAGCGGCTTCGTCGCGGAGGACTCCAATGAGAAACCGTTCCAAAGCAGGCTGGTGGTCTGAGTAGACCTCCAGGACTTTGTCGTGGTCCATCAAGGATGGCGTCGGTTTTGAGGGCTGTGACGTCAAAATGAGTTCCAAAAAACCGAGCTACCAAAGCTCACGTAATAGATGTGCTAGGCAAGAAATTTATTGCAATTGCAATTTGAGAATTGCGAATTGATTTTGGCAGCATTTTAGGGCAGCCAACCATTGGAAAATCGGGCTGATCATCGAAATTGAAGATTCCACCGCGGTTTGGCTGGTCCGAAACCGACTGTGGTATCTTAGCACCCCACCGCTGGCCGCCTAATAGGGACCGGCGAATATCAAGAAACTGAATAAAACGTTGTAGAAATGTTCGGTTTTTGTCGGTTTTTATTGGTTTTTCGCCCTTCGGATTGTGGGCTGCGGACGAATGTATGGCTCGAGGGAGGATTGCGGCCCTGTCATGCCTGAAATCTAGTGGTGGAACAGGTTATCCCATTGAGCCCGGATTTTCCGGCTGAGTTTGTCGGATTCGATCAGCCCAAAACGGACTCTGCTTCGTATAAAGATAGCACCACGTTATAATTCAAAGTCACGAAATCCATCTCCACAATCAATTCTTGGTCGACGGCCGTTGCAACATCCTGTCGTTGACGAGCCAGTTCGAATTAAGTGGATGGGTTTGTTTGACGTTATCACAAATCTCAAATCGGAAATTCCTTTGTTAGTCGGTCCTGTTTTCTCGCGTGAAGCCGCCGTTGCCCCGCGTCGTCCCCGCCATTACGTGGTGAGAGCTGTTTATGCTGTCGCCTTGCTGCTGCTGATTTGCACGGCTTGGATGATTCTGAAGGGAACGCAGATCATCCAAAATGTGGGTGACATGGCACGCTTTGGTGCGATTCTGTTTCAAATTTTGGCTCCGTTGCAGTTGGCGTTGATCATGTTCCTGTCTGCGATACGGGCGGCCAGCAACGTCGCGATCGAAAAAGACCGCCAGACGCTGATTTTGCTGCTGATGAGTCGTTTGACCAATAGTGAGTTGGTCTTGGGCAAGCTGTTCGCCAGCCTGCTCAATATTGGTGTGATGTTACTTACGAGTCTCCCGATTTTCATGTTAATCGTGCTATTTGGCGGGACTTCGTTTACGCAAGTCGGCTGGACGTTCGCGGTCACGGCTGTGACGGCTTTGGCGGCGGGTAGTTTAGGTGTAACGATCGCGTTATGGCGTGAGAAGACTTTTCAAACGCTGGCTTTGGTTGCGATGTGCATTGTGTTTTGGTTGGGCGTTTGGGAAAGCGTCGGAGTCGCGGGGATCGACATTTTTGGAATTTCCAGTGCAACATTGGCCGGAGCGACCAGCCCGATGCGGGCTATTATCGCGGCCAGTCATCCGACGGTTTCATCGTCATGGTCTTATTCCGTGGTGCCCTATTTAATTGTCTCGTTGGGGGTGGCGTCGCTGTTGTGTGGGTTGGCGATCTTAAGAGTCAGACGCTGGAATCCCAGCCGCGACGTGCGGTCGGGGCAGAGTGCCGGCGAAGAGGCGGAATCTAAAGTCGATATGTTCACCGGCAACGTGGTGATCGAAGGGGTGGGTGGTGTAGCGGATTCTGAAGTGCCTGCCGCTAGTTTGACGGGGCAGCAAGTTGTCGAGCAATCGGAGAAACTGCGTTCGGGGCACGTTGATGACCGGGCAAGAACGGCCAGTCAATCCAGTCGGCGAGTCTGGGACAACCCAGTCCTGTGGCGTGAAACTCGGACTTGGGCTTATGGACGTAAGATCCTGTTCATTCGTGCCGCGTATTGGTTGTTGGCGGCTTGTGTTTTTCTAGCAATATATTCGATGGTGAGTTCCGGTGCCGCGACGCGAGTCACGGCGGACGCCGGGGTTACGATTCCAGTTGCTGCCCGCCCGCTGGCTCCGTTTATTTTGGTTAGCATCGTGATGGTTAACGCGTTGGCGGTGACTTCGATTACGACGGAGCGCGATGGACGAGCGTTGGATCTATTGATGGTGACGGATATCTCTCCGAAGGAATTCTTGTTTGGAAAACTTGGGGGCGTGCTGTTTGTCGTCAGCGACATGATTGTGTTGCCGCTCTTGATGTGTGGCTATTTATGGTTCAACGAGGCGATGACTGGGGAGAACTTGATTTACATTTGCGTTGGGGTGTTTGTCTTGTTTCTATTCGTTTCGATGCTGGGAATTCATTGTGGAATGTCTTATGACGGAAGCCGTCAGGCGATCGGCGTGAGTCTGGGCACGGTGTTCTTTTTGTTTCTGGGTGTCGTGACCGTGATGGTGATGATGATCTCTTTTACGGGCAACGTCGAGGCACAGCTCAGCCCGTTTTTGGCTTGTATTGTCGGCGGCGCGATCGGCTTGTACGTCGCGTTGGGTTGGCACACGCCCTCCCCTGCTTTGGTTTTGGCCTGTGCGGCGTTGCCGATCGCGATGTTCTATTCGATTACCAGTTTTATGATTGGCAGCTATCTCTCGGTGCTGCTCGTGGTTTGCTTCACTTATGGATTTGCAACGACGGCGATGATGATTCCTCGGCTCAGTGAGTTCCTGGTTTCCTCAGGGCGATCGAAAACGGCGGAGAATGGATAGCTTATTCCAAATACTGCCCTGGCTGATCACGATGGCAGTGTTGATGGCGTGTTCTGGTTTTTTCTCTGCCAGCGAAGCCGCGTTGTTTTATCTGCAGTCGCGCGATCGGCGCGACATGAAATCAGGGAGTCCTGCCGAGAAGGCTGCCGCCGTATTGTTGGCGGACCCGGACCGATTGCTATCGGCCGTGTTGTTTTGGAATCTCGTAATCAACATCACTTATTTCGCGATCGCGTCGATTTGCGCGATCAAACTTGAGGGCAGCCAAGACATGGGGAGGACCGCAGCGGTTACGTTTGCGGTCTTGGCCTTGTTTGTGATCATCTTTTTCAGCGAGATGCTTCCCAAGAGTATTGCTGTTTTGAAGCCGCGTAAAATTTCAGCGATTGTGAGTTTGCCACTGTCGTTCGCGGTTCGAGTCGTCGATCCGATGATGCCGTTGCTCCAGTCAATCAATCTGATTTCAAGACGGTTGGTTTGGCCCGGGTTCCAGGCAGAGCCATTCATGGAAGTCAGCGATCTGGAACGGGCGATCGAGCACTCCGGCAAAGACGCCGCGTTGATCAAGCAAGAGCAAGCCGTGTTGCAGAACATTGTTCAATTGTCCACGATTCGGGTGGAAGAATGGATGCGTCCCCGGACTCAATTCGTTTCTTTTCGTCCTCCCGTTCAACTGGCCGACTTGAAGGGCTCGATTCCTGCCAGCGGCTATCTTTTGATCACGGAACCCGACAGTCGGGAAATCGAGAAAGCGATTCGGTTGGACAATCAGTACCAATTGGATGAGAAAAATCTTGATCGATTTGCAGAGCCGGTGATGTATTTGCCGTGGTGTGCCACCGTTGCCGATGCGCTTGAAAAAATGTCACACCGGGATCGGGAAGTGACGGTGGTGGTGAACGAGTTTGGAGACACGATCGGTGTGTTGACGATCGAAGATATTCTAGAAACGGTGTTTGTGTATTCGCCCAGCCGCAGTGAACGGCTATTGGACATGCCGCCGTTGGAAAAGACGTCGGAGGCCACCTGGCGGGTTGCCGGGATCATGAGCCTACGACAATTGGCTCGACGCCTTGAGGTGGCGATCCCGGACACGACGAGTGTGACTGTGGGAGGAATCATCCAGGAAACGATGCAACGCTTAGCCGAACCCGCGGACCAGTGCGTCTGGCCCCCCTTTAAGTTTCGGGTAATCGAAGTCGCCCAACGCGGGTCGATGCTGGTCGAGGTTCGAGTCATTGAATCGGAGGACGTCCAGCCATGATGCTCCTGATGACGATCGGACTGCTTTTGATTGGCGTTTTTCTAAGCGCTTTTTTCAGCGGCAGTGAAACAGGGTTTTACCGGGCCAGTCGGGTTCGGGTCGTGATTGCGGGGCTCGATGGAGATCGCGTCTCGCAGTACTTGATCAAATTGATCAACAATCCGACATTGTTTGTCGCCACGACATTGATCGGCAATAACGTCGCCAATTATTTGACAAGTCTGGCGATCGTTTTGCTCACGCAACACATCACGACGTCGAGTGCGGCGGAAATGCTGGCTCCGATTTTGATGTCGCCGTTATTGTTTGTGTACGGGGAGTTGTTACCCAAGAACTTGTTCTATCGGGCTCCCAATTATTTGCTCCGCGTCTCGGCGCCGCTGTTTCTATTTTTCACTTGCCTGCTTTCACCTGTCGCAGCGGTGTTGTGGGGCATGGGACGGTTACTGGAGCAATGCCTTGGTCAATCGCCCGAAAAAATTCGCCTGACGTTGGCGAGAAAAGAACTGCAGCAGGTCCTGGAGGATGGCCTGGAAGCCGGGATTCTGCACCCAACTCAGCGACACCTAGGGCAGAGCTTCTTTTTGGTGGCGTCCAAGGAGATCGGGGAGATCTGCACGCCGCTGGGACGCGTGAAATCGCTGTCGGTGGATGCGACGAGAGAGGCCGTGATGAAGTTCGCTCGACAGAAACGAATTGCTGACATTCCCGTGTATCGAACGAGCCGTTCCGAACTGGTGGGGTATGTCCGGACCGTCGACCTGATGGTCAACGATTCTTCGAGTCTCGCGGATTTGATGCGTCCGTTGAGCGTGGTCAAAATGACGGAACTGTTTGGTGAGACGATCCTGCAGATGCAATCGTCGCGAGAAACGCTCGTGAGCGTGGCTAATAGCCACGGCAAAATTGTGGGTTTGCTGTCGATCGACCAGCTGACCGATCCGTTATTGAATGGCCCATTGGGATCGCTGAAGCGATAGGCTGCGTCGCGGAAGCGACATCCGCTGCTATTTCGTCTCGTTTTTGCTATAGCCAAGTGACTTCACGACGCTGAGCATTTCTTCGTGCGTGATGTACTTTCGGCGGTTTTGCAATTTGTACTGATCGATGGCTGAGCCAAGTTCCGCGGCTTCGGACGAAAGGTCTTGGCGTCCATCTGAGAATTGACGGCGTTCGAAGCCGGATGTCGCGGGGGTCGAGGCAGTTCGCCGATCGACAAAATTCGCATCTTGGTTTCCCGTTCCAAACGTTCGATTTTCAGTTGCCATCTTGTCCTCGGTTTTCTTAACCAATATTGCTTGAGCTTATCGTCCGCGGCACTTTTGGGGAGCGGAAAATTCGTGCCTTGTACTGCAAGGCATGCGTCGAAACTCTAGGTTCTTATTCGGCGTTTTCGCGGTTGCTTTCATGCTCTGGGAACCATGATCGTGGATCTCGCAGGTAAACTAAGTCCGAGGGGGCGGGTTGAACCGGTTGTAGTGGCGATCGGCGACAACCGCTCAAGCGTTCGGGTTACCCATGGTGCCACTCAATCTGCCGTCGTCGATCAACAAGCCAATTTGATTCAAATCGATGAGGCTGGATACACAGAGTTTTTGCGAGGCTCCCCAGAAAAGAGGATGTCTAGAGTATCCCAATCGGGCCAGCAATGGCGGAATCTGGGGACAAGAACGAAGAGCGATTCTGGCGTTATCGAGTCAGCGGTGGGATAAGCGTTGCGACTCGCTGCTCAGTTGAGGGGAGGTTCTCGAGGGCATTCGTGAAGACCGCGAGGTTCGGGTAAACACTTTTTCCTCGCACCAAAGTTGAGTGGGCATCTGATCGACGACCGGCCAGCAGTTGGGCTTCGCTCAAGCGGACAAAAATGTCGCTGGAGGGATTTTGTTTTTCGCTGGCGGCTTGCAGTAGGTCAATCGCCGGCGGGTATTGCTTGAGGTTGATCAGGGCGACACCCTTGGCGATGACCGCAGTTTCGGGCAGGTCATGAGAAGGATAATTGATCAATAATTGTTCGACGGCAGCGAGGGCCTTCATGGGTTGTTGCATCAATTGATACGTCTCAACGATCTCCATCTCGACGTCGGGCAAGTTGTTCGAATAGCTCATGGCTCGTTGGAAGCTTGCCAGAGCCTGTTCGAAGTTGCGGTTGGAATTTTCGGTTTTGCCAAGGGATTTTTCGGTTTTGCCAAGAGATTTTTCAGTTTTGCCACGGAGGACCCAAGCCGGTGCGAAGCGTTGGTTGTTTTCCAAAGCCAAGTCGGCTTGGCGGGCTGCGAGCAGTGGGTGATTCGTTTGCAAATGCATTTCCCCCAATTCGACTCTGAGTCGTGGGTCGCCATGCGATAGTTCCACGGCCGTCTGCATTTGCATCAGGGCTTCTTGAGCGTCCCCGGATTTTTGCAATGTGCGAGCAAAATTGGCCCTGACCGCAGCGTCTCTGGGATTCTGCTGGGTCGCCTGAGAGAGCAAGCCTTTGGCTTGGTCAAGTTTGCCATTGTGAAATGCATCCAAGCCTCCGCTGGCCCAGTTTCTTGCCGAAGCCAAGCTGCTGCGGGTCTTTTGGGCGAACGGATGAAGGCTCTGACAGCCCATGCTCATCGACAAAAAAACGGCTGCGGCTAAGACCGCAATCGTCGTTTTGAATCGCACATTACAGGCGTTCTGAAGTGGGTTATGACATCTTGTCAATTCGGCAGCTTCCGTGCTACGGGCTTGTGAACAAGCGGTGGTCGGTCGTGATGGGTGTGAGCATCAAATCAGGTCGCGGAGGGACTGTAGCAACACACGCCATCGGTTACCATATCGGAAGATTCGGACGCTTGTGATTATTCCTTTCGATGCGTAAAGTCAAACATCGCTAGAAGGATGTTAATAACTGGGGTTGGCTTGCTAGCAGTTGGGCAAATTCTTGGGGATTTGTGCCGAATTCGTAAGCTGGCGAATTGAAGGGGCGGCAGTTCGCTTGGGATAAGCGATTCTTAGTTTGCCTCTTCATTGGAAAGCAATGCTCAATCTCAGATGAATTTCTGGCGATCAATTGAGTTAGATTTAAGTAAGACAAATGAAAAGCCAAGGCCAGACGGTATGACCGCAGAGTACAACAAATTGGGATTGAAGTTCCTTTACCCTGAAAACTGGAAGTTGACCGAGGAGTCGGACATCGGTGTGGCTGATTCCGAATCGAGTGATGAAAACTCGGGAAGAATCATCTCGCTTGAAACGCCCGACGGCGGTGCGACTTGGGCGGTCCATGTCTATCCGGCCGAAACCGATGGCGACATCGTGCTTAAAGAGTTGCTTGCTTCGCTGCAGGAGACGTATGAGGATCTCGAGATTGCCCAAGATCGATTGGAATTGGGTGACCAGGAAGCGGTCGGTGTGGAGGCGCTTTTTTACTGCCTCGATTTTCTCGTCCGAGCCCAAATTCATACGATAAAGACGAGCGAGCATTTGCTGTTGTTTTGGTCACAAGCTGAGGACCGCGCATTTGACGAACAAAAGATCGTGTTTCAAGCGATTTCGATCAGTGTGCTTCGCTCCATGGCTTAGTGGTTTGTGGTCTCCCTGTTTTAGTGACCTGCGGGCTAATCGATAAACGATCTATCGTCTCGCATCTTAAATTAACAAGCCCGGTCGAGTGCGCGGCACGGGGCACCTTATGTCCAACGGCGACTTGGGCTGGACTGTGTAAAGATTACACGCTGGGGGCTCGATTTGAAAAAACGCCATCTAGGTTGTTCGGCGGACTAAGCACGCAACGCACGAATTGCTTGTGTTTGGGTGGTTGGAAAGCGATATTGATTCTTGGCACAGCAAATGCGTTACTTGAATTCAACGTCGCAAGGCGTTGGGTAGACGTTCCCTCTGGGGCGTCGCCGTTTAGTCAAGGATGACGACGTAACTCGAGCAAGGAAGTCAACTGTGGACCTAAGGCGACATCATCATGTCCGATGAACTTAAAAGCTAACTCAGTACGTAGCATACAAGCCAGTTTTTCACAGACAAAAACGGCCCGCCTGATATTTGGGCGGGCCTTTTTTTGTTGATCAAACGATCCGAGCGACCAAAACGGAATCGTGAATCCCGGGTAGGACTTCCGTATCCGTCACGACAACGTAGGGATCACCGGCGGTCAAGTCACCTAGCTCGCGTCCCCATTGGCTGACGAAGGATTGCAGTTGGGTTTCGCACATGGGCGTTGGGCACAACACGGGCGTCACGCCCCAGAACAGCGACATGCGACGGTAGGTCTTGAGGCAATTGGTGATGCAAACGGTGGGGATGAAGTCACGTTGTTTGGATTTGAATAATGCGGTTTGCGATTCGTCACTGGCGATCACAACCATTTTGGCACCGATCCGTTTGGCGATTTGAGCGGAGCCAAATATAACGGCGTCGGAGACTTCCCAATCAGACGAGCTATCATAGGCACGCATTCTTGAGGCTCGATCGGCGAGTGCCTTTTCCGTTTCGACCATGATTTTGTTCATCATGGTGACCGCTGCGACGGGGTACTCGCCAATCGCAGTTTCTCCCGACAGCATGCAGGCGTCGGCGCCATCGAGAATCGCGTTGGCGACATCGGTGACTTCGGCTCGTGTGGGTTGTTTCGAGGTGTGCATGCTTTCGAGCATTTGGGTCGCCACGATCACGGGTTTGCGATACTGGAGGCAGGTTCGGATGATTCGTTTTTGAGCCCCCGGAGTTTTCTCGATGGGGATTTCAACGCCGAGGTCACCCCGCGCGACCATCACTGCGCCCGTGGCTTGGACGATCTCATCGAGGTTCTCAAGCGCTTCCGCTTTTTCGATTTTGGAAACCACCAACGCGTCGCTGTTGTGTTGCTTGAGCAAGGCTATTAGCTCTTCGACTTCGGTAGCGTTGCGAACGAAGCTTAGACTTACGAACTCAACGCCCTGTTCGGCTGCCCAGGCCGCGTTGTCTTTGTCGATGTCGCCCATGGCGGGGACGCTCAGGTGAGTCCCGGGTAGATTGACGCCTTGCCGGGAGCGGATTTTCCCTCCGTCAATCACTTCGCAGATCAGCTGGTCGGCTTCCTTGGTGGTGACTTGAAGCCGGGCTAGTCCATCTGCCAACACGATGGCGTCACCGGCGTTGACTTCATCGATCAGCGGTTGGTAGATGCAAGTCAATTCATCATCGGCGGCCGAAACTTCACCACGGACGAATCGCACGGTCTGACCATTTTCAAGAATCAGTGGGTCTTGGGTGAGCTGGCCCAGCCGGATTTTGGGACCGGCAAGGTCGACGAGAATCGCGGCGGGAAGGTCAGCTGTGGCCGAAGCGGCCCGGATATCGGCAACGGCTTGGGTGTGGGATTCTCGCGAGCCGTGGGCCATATTGATTCGAAAGACGTCGACGCCGGCTTGGAGGAGCTCGACGAGCTTCTCCGGACTACCACATGCTGGACCAACAGTTGCGACGGTTTTCGTTCGTGATCCCTGAAGTCGATGAATGCTCAATGTTTTATCCCAACCAAAAGTCAATGATTCCGCGGATTTTTGCACGGCAGAGGCGAGTGCCCGGGGATTGTAGGTCAAAAATGCTTGGGGACCTATCGGAGTGTGCCTTGGTTGCGGGGAAGGTGATTGGATCGGGTAAACCCTGTTGAGGGAAGGTTCCCTGCAGTCGGGGGGGCTATGTTAATTTTCGTTGAATAGGAAGTTTATCCGTTGCGAGTGGGGTTTTTAGCGATTATTATGCGACCTCAGCGTTGAATTAAATTGCGTTGTTTATACGAATCAAGAAGTACACCTAGGAGTTGGATTTATGAAAAAATTTATGGTTTTTGGGATGGTGTTAATCGCCGCGGTTATCGCGTCTGGCGAATCGTTTGCTGATGTATTGGCAAGCGATGGCTTTGATTACGCTGATGGTAGCTTGGTCGGTAACGGCGGTTGGGCTAACCACAGTGGTACTGCGGGCGATTTGCAAGTAGCTGGCGGCCAAGTATTGATTCAGCATGGAATCCCATCTGAAGATGCGAATCTTGCGTTCTCCCCAGTTGCCGGCATGGTATTTTTCGGGATTGATTTCAGCGTAAGCTCTTCGGGCGATATTACTGGTACGGATCACGAGTATTTTGCTCATTTTAAGGACGACGGATTCAATTTCTCAGCGCGGCTTGATGTCGTAGCTGCGACAGCTGGTGGAAATTATTCACTCGGTATCGCATCTGACGAAAGCACAGCTGACACCATTTGGGGTTCAGATCTTACTTTTGGTACGACTTATCGTGCGGTTGTTGGTTTTGATCAAGCCATTAATCAAGCTCAACTTTGGGTTGACGCTACGCTTGAAAGTGATACCTCAATCCTTGGTGAAGATCGAGCAGATCCAGGCGACACGGTTACTCAATTTGGTCTTCGACAATCTGATTCAGATCTCAATGAACTAGTAACAGTCGATAACCTGATGGTCGGAACGACCTTTGCAGACGTCGCGACTTTCTCTGCTGTTCCTGAGCCTGGAAGCATTGCTTTCATCACGCTTGGAATGCTTGGACTCGTAGCTCGACGTCGTCGTAGCTAAGCTGTTTGAAGCGATAAAAAATTAAGAAACGACGATCGGTTGGTCGTCGTTTTTTTATGCGCGGATCGGTTGAGCTGAGTCGAAATTGTTGGGTCCCCGACGCATGGGGGCTTGTCAATTGAGTGCCGGTAAATCGCCAGCCATGGTAGCCGGAATGCGTAAGCGAAGGAGAGCCCTCGTTGGTGGCTTGCCTTCGACGGTAGTTCGTCCTCGCTTGCTCATTCGGATTACTATTCTCGCCTTTGGCTCATTAAATCAACAAGCACGTCTTTGTCCGTTGGGTTACCATTGGCGTAGGAATGCCGTTAGCGTTGGATGCCAGCGCGAACAAACCAACTTGAGTGGAGCGATGGACAATAGATTCCTGATCATTATTGATGGCTACAATCTGATTTTTCAGTGTGGGCTTGAAGGGCGAACGCGTTCTCCAGCGACGCTGGAGAAGGCTCGTTTTCGGCTTGTTTCTGAACTGGTGACTTATCTGGACGAATCAGACCGCGATCGCACGGCGGTGGTGTTTGACGCCAAACGATTGCCCATCAAAGAAGACTCGGCGGTCTCCAACGTGGCTGGAGTCACCGTCTACTACGCGATTGAGTTCGACGAAGCGGACACAATGATCGAGGGGTTGATCGAACGCAACTCCGTGCCCAAGCAATTGACGATCGTCTCTAGTGACCATCGACTGCACAAGGCAGCACTTCGCCGTAAGGCCACTCCGGTGGACTCGGATGTTTGGTATGAGCGACTAAAAACGAGTCGCCGGCCGGGACCGAATTCTGGAGGCGAGCCTGCGCGAGGAGTCGACGCGAAAAGTACCGAAACCAAAGATGTCGCGCACTTGGATTCGGTCGATTGGATTAGTGAATTCGGGCTCGACGAAAATCCAATCGAGGATGTGGGGTTGGCTTCGCCAGAGAATTTGTCAGTCGAAATCAATCCGTCAGAAACGAACGCCGCAAAACCAGTGGCTCGCGGTAAAAAGAATCCGGTTCCTAATCGCGATCAAAAAAATCGTAAGCCTGAAGTCAATGAGCCCGGGCTGTCGGACGCAAAGCTGCCCAGCCCAAGGCCACAGAAACCCAGTGCTTCGGCCAAACCTCGCAAGCCTGCCGAGATTTCGGACGACGACGCGTCATTGGAAGATTTTTTCCCGCCGGGATACGCGGATGATATTCTCGATCAACTCATGGGCGATGATTGATGTTGGATCTACTGCTAGAGGTCATCAACGAAGGTCTACTCGATTGAGCCAACCGCGGGCGAAACGTTGCTGTGTGGTGTCGCGCCGCATGATGTCGATGTAAAAACTGGCTTGGAGAACGTTGAGCGTTTTCAGGAGATAGTCTGGCTGGTCATTTTCAAGATTCAAGAATTCTTTGAGCGTACTAAGTGTTTGATTGCCTAGTTTTCCATCGATCTTTAAGTCGGCGTAGTTCTTGCCGTCGCGATTCAACAGATTGAGCCCTTCCTGAAGATACCGGATTGAGCGTGCGACGCCTTGGTTGACTCCTGTGTCAAAAACTCGATTGGCAATATGTTGGTCGGGAAGTTCGTCGCCCCGGATTGGAGCCCAATAGTCTTGGCGATAAACGGCTTTAGCTAGCTCGGCCAGTTGCTGATTTTCGTTGATTTTAATTTTGAAGTCATGCGGGTGTTTACGTTTGATTTCTTCAACGATTGGCCAGCCTGCCCAATCGGGATGGTACTTTCGGGTGACTCCACGATGCGTTTCGCCGCCTTTGTCGACGGGGTCGTTGACGTATCCGCCTTCGCATCGTTCGGTTTCGCCGTATGCGATGTCAAAATCTGCCATGGTTCCGGGTTGCCCGATCAAGTGCGTTTTATTTCTAGCCCCACAGATTATACCGCTTCGTAGCTGATCGTTGGAATCTGGATTGCTGAATGCGGTGATGCTATATTGACCGAGGACGAGGCGGCTCGCTGAGCTGGTGCCGTCGCAGAGAAAATTGTTCAGCGTTCGTTTATCAAATTTATTTTGGATTCACAGCGAACAGAATAACAGTGCTTGCCGCTATGGAACTTGAAACAATCAATCAAACCATCACGGATCCCGCCGATTGGGATGGTTCGTTGTTTGGGACTCAGCTTGAGCTGGTCCAGTTGGAGGGCGGTGAGTTTCGGAGCGAGCAAACGGTGACCGATATTGGAAGCGGGGTAAAGCTGCTTCGATTGACGGTGAATCAATCGATTACGGTTCGGTCTCGGCCTTTGACGATGCGTTTTGTCGCGACGCTGTTTGATCAAGCTCACGGTGGTCACTATGCCGGCGCGTCCATCAAGGCCGGTCGAATGCTGGTCATGCCCCCCGCCTTTGATTTCGACGCTTGTGTCAAAGACGGAGCATTTTCCAGCAGCACGTTGTTCGTGCCGGCGGAGCCATTGGAGGCTTGCTTCAAGACATTGGTCGGCGAAGAGATACCGGCTTTGGATTCGCTCAAAATTGCCACTCCTTCAGCGGGGTCCATTCAATGGATCACGGCATGGCCCGACCTCGTCACGGCCGAGCATCTGGCGTCACTGTCGCAACCGCAAAAAGCCAATCTTCAGGAGTCGTTGCTAGACAGTGCGTTGACGCTGTTGACTCACAACCTTCAAAATTCCACTCCTGGCGACCCGTCGGAATTGGAGAAATCGGCTGATGCCTCTCGGTTGGCCAAAGCCAGAAAATTGGTCCGCTTGGCCGAGGACTATTCACACAATAGTCCCGATGTCAGTCTGAGGATGGTGGATCTTTGCAAGGCGACTCAAGTCAGCGAGCGAACGTTGCAGTATGCGTTCAAGGCCTGCTTGGGAATCTCACCCATGAACTATCTGAAACGCCAACGACTGCATCAGGTTCGGCACGAATTGAAGTTCGCGGACCCAGCGGTCACCACGGTGTCATCGATCGCTTGCCAGTTTGGATTTTTTCACTTCGGTGAGTTCTCGCAAGCCTACAAGGCACAATTTGATGAGTCGCCATCGAAGACGTTGAAGCAAGCGTAGGCTTCGCGTGTGCTTGAGAGTTTCGAGGATAGCCTTGCGTCAGGGGCTTGCTGGTTGATTGGAGCGTGGCAATGAAACCTGCTGCGTTTTGCCCGAGTCTTCGTTAGTGCCTTGCTTCGCCGATAAACGTTCCGTGTTTGGTACGGACGCCAGCCGGCTAATCGTTAAACGATTTTTCGCTTGGCCCCTCAGTCAGCATCACCTTACTCTTTGGTGACTGTGTCTAGGGCTTCATTTCTTTGATCCATTTGCGGATCAATTCAAGCCCCTCAACATGGACGAGCGACTTGCCGAACTCAGGCATGATTTCGCCAGGTTGGGTGGTCTGCATGCGATGCTCGAGAATCGATTCGTCGGGTTTTCCGGGAACGATTCCGTAAAGCCGACCGCCGGTACCTCGTCCCGCGGCCACGGGCGTCTTAAATTTTCCAACGTGGTACATGTCGGTTTCTTCAATGTTCAAATGCAAGCCCGAATTGCGAGCGGGGCCTTGGGGGCTGTGGCAATGGGCACAGTTGACTTCGAGGTAGGCTCGGGCCCGAAGATCGACGGGTAACTCGGGGTCAGCCCAGTCGACTAATTTTGAAACGTTATTGAGCTCAGGCAGTCCCACGAGCATGCCCCGTGATGCCCAGTGGGCAAGCTGGTTTTCGGCTCCATGCTTGAATACGAAATCGCGGTTCAAGTTATTGGCTTTGGGGCCAATCGGCTCCATGATCAAATTCAGATGGCAGCGTTTGCAATCGTTGAGGTTGGGGACCGTGTGGGTGTTGGTCCGCATCTCACCATCGGTGTGTTTCCAGGCAACGTCGATGTCGGCTCCGGCAATCGCAAGCGTGGCTTCGGTTTGTTCTTGATTCCAAACGTAGGGGATGCCGATCCAGCCAGACTCTAGATGTTCAAGGATTCTGGTTTCTACCAAATGCCGTCGGGAGGTTGGATCGTTCAAGTCGGCGGCGTAATAGAATGTTTTGGCGATTACGGTGCCCACGGGGAAATCAAGTGGTCCCGTCGACGTGTAGGAGGCTGAGGTGCCGGGGGGGAGTTTGATTAGCCGTTGTTTCTGGGCATAGTCGGTAAACAGTGGCGTGTTGAGTTCATATTCGATCACGCCTTCCGCCGGTTCCAGATCGCTGACGGGCAGTTTAAAAACTCCGTAGTCAGTAATCCGAGGCTTGTACCGATTCAATCTTTCCCGAATGTCAGATTGTCCATCGCTGGTTGCCGAATCGTCCGATGAAGCCGGCGATTCATTTTCTGTTGTCAGGGTTGGTCGGTTTGAGCCACAGCCCAACTGCGATGCGGCGAGTGTGAACAGGAGGCTTGCTACCAAGCATCGCAAGTACGAATTGCGTTGAAGGAGAGTCAGGTTTAGAGTGCTTGTCTTCATTGGGTCAACAATTCTTAGGTTGTTCAGCCGTTCAACGCCGTCTACTACAAAAAGGCTATTCGACACCGGGGATTGCAACGGGTTTGACGCGTGGCAGATCGCTGCTGTAGCCATCGAGTTCCGTGCTCAGCTTGGGTTCCTTGCCTGCGAATACGTTGCCTAGGTCCAAATTCACAAAGGTTGCTTCTTGGTTGGCAGTGATGGATAAATTCAAGTCGGCGGGCATTGCGCCATCGACCAATTTTGACGCATCGAGGATCCCGTCAAATACGATATCGGGAAGTGATTGTCCGGTTGACTTGGTGAAGAGCTCAAAAAGTTCGCCTTGCGGATCGGAGCCGCCGTTGGAGAATTTGTTATTTTGGATCAAGATCGACTCAGGGTATGGATCATATTCCGAGTCATCGTATTTCCGCTGGGAGGTCAGGAAGCTGACGATCAAGCAACTGGCGCCGACGTTTCCGTCAAACTTGTTGTCGAAAACTTCGACTCGGTCGTTGGCCATGATCATCAAGCCAGTTCCGGGGGGAACCTCCGAAACCATGGCTCCTTTTTCGGCGAAATTGGGATGATTGTTTTCGCTCAATTCATTGTTGTAAATGCGGCAGTCAGCGCCGTTTTTGATTGTTAATCCCGGCAGTGAGAAGACCAGGATGCCGCCAGTGTTATTGTGAGCAACATTGTTGTAGACATCAGCTTCGAGGCAGTTTTCGATTTCGATTCCAGCCACATTTCGTTCGGCGCGGCAATTTCTCACGATCACTCGTTTGGATTGTCCGACATAAATCCCGGCATCGGAGGCTCCTTCGGCCACGCAGTCTTCGATCAAGACGTCGTTTGATAAAACCGGATATAACCCGTAGGCTCCATTTTCAGTGGCCGGTCCGCCGGTCCACCAGGTGCGCACGCGTCGCATGGTGAGGCCATTGCAGTCTTGAAGTTTAATGGCGTCGCCGGGCGTGTCTTCGAGTGTGAGGTCTTCGAGGACGAAATTGTCAGCCGTGATTTTCATGCCTTCGCCGCCCTTCCCTGCCGTCATTTTGGAGAAATTCAAAATGGTTTTCTTCATGCCCTGCCCGCGAATCGTAATGTCTTTGATGCCACTCACAGAGAGCGTGCCGTCAAAATTAAAGGTCCCTTCGGCGAACTCGATGATCTCACCTGGAATCGCAAGAATCAGAGCCTCTTGGGCTTCTTTTTGGGCGCCCGGACCTGGCTTGATGACGATGGAAGCCGGCTCGACGTTGTTACCAGTTTCCTTAACGGGCGAATGGGTGGCCTCGGAAGGGTTCGACGGTTTTTTCGAAGAGTCGCTACATCCGGTTGCAAGCAACAACGCGATCGCGGTCAAAACTGAACCAAAAAGTTTCATTGGTCTACTTTCGTATTGGAATCAACGATTGATGGTTGGGTTGATGTTAAGCACCGTTGAGTCACTTTCGCAGGGCGTGAAAAAACAGTGCGGGCAATCGGCTAATCGTGGGTTTCTCGTAAAGTCTCAGCAGGGCCCAGGCAATTTTATGGGCTGACCGATGCGACGGAAACCAAGCAGGTTTGGGGAAGTCAATCAAAGGTCCCCGTAAAACGGACTTTTCCACATTCGCAATATTGAAAATGTTGTGAACATGACCGATTCCGCTTTGCGGATCTTCAATCGTCGACGTGTGGTAGCCACCCCATGGCGGCGTCATTAACGCGTAAGCTAACGCGGACCATTGATTGATGCAAACTGAGTTGTATTGGAGTTGGGAAATCGCCTGTTCGAGAGCCGGTTTGTGCTTTTTCTGAAAGTCATTCGTGACCGTCAGGACGGCACACAGCGTTCCAAACAAACGTTCATTCGCGAATTTTACGGCTGACTTGAGGAACTCTAGATCTGTGTCGCAATCGAGTGCAGTTTCTGCGCAAACGCATACGAACGATTCTTCCTCGAACAAATGTGGCTGTTTTTCTGGGCACGTGTCGCGAATCAAAGTCCAGGGCAGCGTCCCATTTTCGTTCTGAGGAGCGGCGTTGCCAGTGGCTCGCTCGAATCGATGTTGGGCTCCCGGATAGTACGCGACTCTTTCGGGAACTTGCCGCAGGAAACCTTCGATCATTCCCAAAAAATCATCGCGTTGAGGCCAGTTTTTTGAGGTGATGATAATCTTGGTTGCCAAGCAGTTGTAGGATGCGTTGTTGGTGATTGAGGCGGCAACGTGTTCTGCTTGGGCGCGCAATTGTTTGGTGGTGTAGCGGCCGGGCACGACAATCCAAGGCGAGACATTCCCTAGTTCGCTCGTGATCGGTTTGGTAAGCAGTGGTTTGTTCTGCTCTCGCCGCAGTTTATGTTTGTCATTCGCATCGCCCCACACAATCATGTTATGAGTGATGTGTGAGCCTGTGATGTGGATTGAATGGATGCCTGGGTGGTGAACGATGGCTTCCCCTGCTTCCCAATGCCCTAGCATGAATCTCAGCAAATTCGCATCAATCAAAGGCTGGAAAATGTTCGTCAAGAACGGTTCGAGATACTCATTGACGGGATTGAACTTGAGTAGAACGGATTCTTGGTCATGGAAAATCTTGTGGAGCATATCCGTCGCGGGTATCACGCTGACGTTGCCCGCTCCCAACACACCGGCTACTTTTCCGGTGTCGGAATCTTGCTGAGGAGAAAACGGTTCGAACCTATGCTCTGGATCGGTGTTTGGTTGTTGCCAGATTTCGGCCGAGATGCCCTGAAAAGTCAGTGGGTCGAACAAACTTCGAACGGGGAAAACAGGGACGCAGGATTGGCCCAGCGTGTTTTTTCGAACGGGCCCTGGGAGCTGAGGTTGGCCAGATTTTTCAACGTCGCGGAGAATGCCAGAGAGAAGGCGAAGATACCTCATCAGCGTCGTGGGTCCGCTGAGAATTTCTTCGGCTGCGACGGCTTGATCGTCGGCAATCTGTTTGGCTTGGCAGGCGGCGGCAACCCAGGGTTTTGCGTTGGCCATGACTCGGTCGGCACAGGCATCGATCAGCTCCCGTTTTTCTCGGAGCGCGAGAGTTTGCAGGCGATTGGATCCTGCTTGAAGCTCGGCAACCGCGGAGTCCAATTCAGCCATGGAAATTAAGGCCGTTATCCCGGTTGATTCTGTCATTCCATCAATCCTAGAGACTCCGGGAAATGGTGAGTCGTCGTTGTGTCCAGTTGTTTTTTGGTTGAATGAAACCAGATGAACCAATGGCCACGAAACAGTCAAGCTGTCGCGTGGCCAAGATTAGGTTCGTTAGGCTACTACTTTTGTTGCCTCCAGTTTAGTCGATTGAGACGACTTCGCCGCCCTGAATGGTTGACAAGGCTTGGTAAGTTACCGGATCAGGCGAAGTCAAGAATTGGACCGAGCCGTCTGCGAAAGCAAAGTTGCAACCGCCAGGATGGTCGGAGCGGAAGTTGCTGGTTGAGTCAGCGTCTGACACAATTCCGCCTGCGGCACCATGGAATCCAGAGTCATCGACAAGTGAGGCGGTGACTGGGTTCTTGTTCATTGGATCGGCGGTTGAGCCAAAGATGCTTGTGCGAGAGGGAAGGCCCTGGCTCTTAAAGATCGAGCTATTGGGTTGCGGAATGAGCCAGGCTTGGAATGGTTTGATCTCGCCACCTTGAGCGTCCGTGGCGTTTGGGCCTGTCGACCCTTGGCCGACCGAGACTCTCCATTTCCCGCCCGTGGCGCCTTCGCCAATGGCCAGCGTATTGCTCGTGCCATCAGAGACGTCCCGGAATCCAATCTCAAGGCCAAGGTCAAACATGCCTTTGCCGATCAGTGTATTAGGTCGATTGCACCACTTGAAATTCGAACCACGTGAGAGGATGTAGTGAGTCGCCCCAAAAGTTCCGCCGATTGGGAGACCCAAAGCTGAGGCAAGAAATCCAAATTCGGGATCCTGTTCGATCTTGTCGCCCGCATTTGAAGGGCAAACGAAAGTGTTGATTGATGTGGCGGCGACCAGAGCAGATTGTTGTTCCCAAGGTCTGGTGTCGTCGATCAGGTTCTGAAGATTTTCTTGCTCAATGAACGGCAGCGTAGTTGCAAATGCGCTGAGGTAGAGGTTGGTGTTGGGCAGTGCTGTTCCAAATCGAGCTTCAGAGCCTTCTGGGAACTTCTTGTAAGCACCCTCATAATTGTGCATCGCCAATATGACGTTTCTCAAATTGTTGGCGCAAGAAATTCGCCGGGCAGCTTCACGGACTTGTTGTACCGCAGGCAAAAGCATTCCGATGAGAATGCCAATAATTGCGATGACAACCAGTAATTCGACCAAGGTAAATCCTTGTTTCTTGGCTCTCATTCTGTTTTCTCCAGATAAATCTTTTGATGATGCAGGGAACGCTGGGAGTGAGAAAAGACCTAGGTCAACAAAATGCTAGGCAATCCTATTTTGTCGAGTCTAGGTGACGCTGCAGCGTTAGCTATCGAATTTCCGCAATTGCGGTGGTTCTTTTCGGTGAGACGAAATTGCCCGAGATAGCACTGGGAGTTTCAAAATCACGCTTTTTATAGGATGAAATGAGAGGCTCGCGGTGTGAGAGGAGGTTCTCGGAGTTGTTTTATGTTGCTTGGTACCGTTGTAGATCCCCAAAATGCTGGTAGTAATCTCGTTGAACGGGGCGGTTAAGGGAGGGGAAGTTTCCCAAGCGGGAGTGGTTTTCCCGTACCTAGCGAGCCAGTAGGCGTTCCCAAGGGTGCAAGGGCATCAGTTGATGGTGGTATTTCGAGGCTCAACAACTGCCAACAAAAAAGGAAACCCAAGGGCGATTAAGCCCTGAGTTTCCTGAGGCGTGATGCCAGAGTTAAGCCCTGGCTCTCGAAAGGTTGTCGCTGAACTTGGAAAAGTTAAGCGTTCAATTTTATCGCTGGGCGATTTTTTTGACTGGCTTACGATTCGCTTTGCCATCACGTCCGTCTCGTTGAAATGGCTGTGAGCCAATCAGGCGGGCTCGATTCGCGCTTGCCGGAGCCAGTTTGAACGGCTGGCCTGCAATCCCTTGAGGGGCACGGCTGGCCACGGTTTGGAAGGTCATGTCAGATTTTCGCAATTCATTTTGCGAATGATCGCGGAGCTGCTTGAGTTCCTCCTTTAGTTTCCGTAACGAATCTTCATGACGCTTAACCTCTCGTTCAAGAGACGTTTTGAGTTGTTCCTGGCTCGGACTTTCAATTCTCGACGGTGGATCGTGGTTGGTGGATTCAGCTTGTTTGCCTCGCAGAAATCGAGCCACGATGTCGGCGTTTTGTTTCTCGACAGCACCAATCAGCAAATCAACTCGCTCAAGTTCGTCGTCGGTGAGATTACCGC
>JBLINZ010000019.1:0-30128 GCA_047639375.1 Mariniblastus sp.
ACTTATTCTTCGCGGCGGAGCGTGAGTATTGGCAGCGTCGAAACAGAGCAGCCCGTGTTCAGAAAGATCGGCAAGATCAACTGGGGTTAGGCTGGGCCAACCATGACCACCATACGTATCGCTGCAGCCGAACAAGCTTCAAGAGTTTGATTGAAGTTTTCGAGGTGCTGGGATTTCATAGTCGAGAGCGATTTTACGCAGGCGAAGAAGCAGGTTGGGGTGCCCAAGTGCTTGAGCAATCCGCGACAGGAATCGTAATCTTCGCTGACGTGGATATGACCCCCGCCGAGTTGGAAGGTAATTTTGCCCATGATGGGTTGAGCGAAAAATCTGAGTTGGGAACTGTCGGCGTTTGGTGTCAGTTGCACGGTGAAGCGTTTCTCCAAGCCGGGATGCATCATCTTGAATGCACTTTCGATTTCGATGCGGCACGCGAACAACTGGCTGCCGTTGGAGTCGATAGCATGGCACCTTTCACCGAATTTGGTTACCTCCGGCAAGCGTTCACGACGGGCGAGGTCTGGAAGTCGATCCCGGCTCGGACCGCCATCGCCGTCGAAAAGGGCTGGATCACTGCCGAGCAGGCTTCCAGATTTGTCAACGAAGGTACCGTCGGTTCGCACTTAGAGGTTTTGGAACGCAACGAAGGCTTCAAAGGCTTCAATCAAACCGGCGTCAGTGACATTATCTTAAAGACCGATCCGCGAACGCTGGAAGTTAGCAATTGAGCTTGAGTGTGTCAGCGAGTTGATTAAGTGCATTGATTTGGTTTGAAGCATTGGGTTAGGAGCCTGCATTGAGTTGGCAGCGGATTGAGTTGGTGAGGCATTGAGTTAGGTCCAGTTGAATCTTGCTGGTTTAGATGGAATATGTTAATTTGCTGGTGCCTTGGCACGTTGGTCGCCTTTTGCTCCGCAAAAGCAGCGCGTACTTTCGGCGAAGCGATAGGCGGCCAACCCTAAATCATCCCACCAACAGCAAGGCTCCGGCCCAGTCCAAGTCACTTCAGACGCACGCCGGGTAACGCAGCCATATCGGTTGATCCGGAGTTGCCGAGAAATCAATGCCCCGCCGCTTGGATTGAGCGACGCTTGATTTATTCATCCACTGGAAGATTGGACGACGCATAAATTCTTCATCCACTGGAATCGACGCTACTTAGTTTCATCATCCACTGGAATCGAATTGAGCTTCAGCCATTCGGAGGCCGAATCAGCTGGAAGGTCTGATGGATACTGCTCAGCCGCACGGCGCAGCACCTTGGTCAAGCGGCGCGAGATCATCACGCTGGTGATTAGCTCATGATCGTTGAGTCCAAGCTGGTGGAGCACGGTCATCGTTGTCGGCGACATGATCTGGGCGAGTACCACGTCGTCCAACGCGTTGAAGTAGCCGAACTCGACATTCGCATTCAAGGATCGGGCGAACGATTCGATTCGTTGGTCATGCTTGAGGTGCGGATGGCGTTCGACCAAAATCATGGCCAAACTTGGACGAGGAGTCTCGCTGAGTGGAGCATGGTTGACGGCCTCACGCGTCAACCGTTCGGTCGCAAATTGATTGGGGTCTGGCAAGTCGAAATTCACCAATTCCGCCAACACGAGCTTGATCGTTCCGGGTGCGAGTAACTGTGACTGCTCAAGCTCCGCCTGGTCAAAAGGCTTCGTGATAACTTCGTACTCTACCTGCCAACGCTCCAGTTGCGATTGAAGTGCCAAAAACGTATCGGTGAAATGGGTGACCAACCAAATCGATTTTTGCTGATGAATCGGGGCTTGAATCGTTTTGCGAACCGCATTCCACAGAGCGTCCCGTGTCGATGCGTACATGTCGTCACATCGAGTGAACCGGTGTGGCCTCTTAAACCAGTCGAGCACGGACTTGCCAAAAACACGCATGGGAAACGCTTGGAATCAGAAGGTTGCGGGACGATGAGCTTGCAGTCTACCGCCAAATCGTCGCGGGTGAAGGACGAAATTCGCTTGGCAACGAAGAATCTCGAATGACTGTTTTGGGTTGGCTCGCGTCATCGCCGGCAACCTTGCGAGTCTGCGTTGGGAGCCCGTGTCGCTTGGCCGCCACGCGTTCGTCGTTTGGCTGTTTCATTTGCTGAGCGTACCAACTGTTTGAATTCCGTTCAGCGAATGAGCGAATGGCGTTTCTGTTCTCGAGACCCTCGTTCATCGCAAACGTGCCCTGCGGTTGCGTCTGGCGAGCTATGGATTTCGATGGATTGCGATCGGTCGGCCGCGACGTGAACGTGCTCAACGGTTGTGTGGTCGGAACGTCAGCTCGGGCGAATGTGGCTGGAGACGTGGGGCTGTTGAAGGCCGTTTCGTCGCTGCCTTTTCTGACCCAGTCCAGCCACGCGATTTGGAGATCGGAAAGGTCTTGGTACTTGTAGAATTCGTTGGTCGCTTGATCCCAAGCAGGCAGAGCGGCGGTCGCGGTCTCGTTCTGTAGTCCCTTGCCAATGTAGCTCACGAAATGATGTTTGCCTTTTTGGAGGATTAAGAACTTGGCGAGGCTATGGCCTTGGGCGTATAGCGGAAGGATGTCATGCGGATAGTTTCGCATCGTAAACATGCGGTTGAAAGGCAAGCCACGCGAGGGGCTGGAAGTGAGGAAGTTCATCAACATTTGATGGTTCTTCTTTCGCTCCGACTCATGTTCGACGGTTGTGCAAGCTCCTTCATCGGCCCACCGAGGTAGCGGTTGTCCAAAATGAGTTGCGAAAATCGTGTGGGTGATCTCGTGAGGGAGTACGGCATCGAGGACGCGGTCGGCTGGACCGAAAATCTTCATTGTCCAGTCGATCGGTGTGCTCTTGCTTTGGCCATTCATCACGAACGCGAAACTGGTTTCGCCGCCAGCGTGCATCCCAAGTTCGACCGTGATCGGACACTTTTGCTCCCAGTCCGGAAGCTCGTGGCCAAGCCATGCAAGGGCTAACGTTTTCCGATAACGCTCGGCTTCGGCACTAACCTTGTTGGCCAAGAGCGGGTCCGGAGCGGTAACCACAAAGTTCTGACTGACCACTGGGCCCGAATTTGGCCGAGCAGCAGTTCGCCTGCGGAGCCCTTGAGCATCGGATTCAGACGAGCAGAACGACGTGAACAAAAACGCTAAAACAGTCGCGGCGAGGATTGGACGCATGCGAGTTTCCTTCCATGGAGTGCATGTGTAAGTCGCCTTCGGTCCTTGAAGGCATGGTGCCCGGAATGCCGGGCGAGGGTTGGTCATTTACGAACCGAGAGCATCAGTTGTTCTCTCGAATCCCAATTCCGTGGCCATAAATTAATCCAAATGAATCAGCCGACCTACCCCATTCTGGCTACCGCATCGCGAATGGCGTAAAGCCTTGGGCTGAACCGAGTTGCGACTCTGAGTGCGGATGCTAGCGTTGTGCAGGTCGAGGAATTGTTGATGTTTGTGAGCCGAGTCCCGGATGGCAAATGGGATTTTTCCGACCACAGTGGAGCGTAGCTTGGGCGATTCTGCCCGTACAAGTCAACGCGGATGGCGGGCAATGGGCCCATTTTGCGGTGTTTTAAAAAATTGCAATCTACAAATTCTCAGCCACAGCGCATTCCACCCGCTCGGCTAAAACAATCTCCCTTGATGGCTTCCGTCCTCATTGAGACGGCGGAACAGATCGCTCCGAAGCGACGGAACACCTTGTTTGAGTTGCCACTTGGCACAGTAGGCGTTGAAAAGATTTTTGATCTGCTCTGCCCAGATCCCTTGTCCCTTCATTCGCGTTCCGAAAGTCGGATCATACGCCTCGCCGCCTCCCAATGATTTTAGTCGGCCGATGATTTTGGATTTGCGATCGGGGAAGTGCTGGTCAAGCCAGTCCATGAAAACGGGTTCCACGGAAGTCGGCAATCGCAACATCACGTAACCGGCGTACGTTGCGCCGGCGTCACTTGCCTGTTGGAGCAATTGGGGGATCTCTTGATCATTGAGCGCTGGGATCAACGGCGCCGTGAGGACTTTGACTGGCACGTTGGCGTTGGCGAGAGCCTCAATGGTTTTGAGGCGGGCCAAGGGCGAACTGCTTCTGGGTTCCATGGTTTTGACCAGCGACTGATCCAGAGTGGCCAAGCTAATGGTGACACAAACTAGGTTTTGTCGAGCCAGTTCAGTGAGCAAGTCGAGGTCACGTTTGACCAATGCATTCTTGGTGATGATTCGCATCGGTTGCTGGGCCTGCAAGGCGATCTCCAAGCAGGCGCGTGTGAGTTTGAATTCTTTCTCACAGGGTTGATAGCAATCGGTGACGCCAGAAAGCATCACGGGTTCGATGGCGGAATTCCAAGCCGGTCGTTGGAGCCATTTACGAAACAAGGTCGGAGCATTGTATTTGACGACGATTTTGGTTTCGAAATCCAAGCCTGCATTGAATCCGAGATATTCATGCGTCGGACGAGCGTAACAATAGCTGCAGCCATGTGCGCAGCCACGGTACGGATTGAGGCTGAAATTGAAATCGACATCGGGGCTCTTGTTTTGGCTGACGACTGATTCCGATGCGTCCCTCAGGAACTCGGATTTGACTTTTTGATTGAGCGTCTCCAGGTGTTCTGGATCATTGACTTGCTCCCAGTCGGTGACCTCTTGGATTCGCTCAAACCGACCGCTGCCACGCAGTCGCGAACCACGCCCCGCCGGGCCAGGTCTGATGACTGGCCGGCCATGGTCAGATTGAATGGGATCGGAGTCTGGCATTGAGGCAACGGGAGACTGAATGAAGGGTGACGAATAAATCGGGTAAAGTGCCCGTTTCAGTCGAGGGCAGTCGTGCCGCAAGTTTAGCGAATTATCAATCGATACGTTACCGCCGTGCGATTAAGACCGCGGCCTCGAGTGGGATAGGCGTCCAACCTCTCTTTATGTGACTGGCCGGAAATTCCGACAGTTAGGAGACGCTAGGCTTCAGTCCCGGCGGAAGCAATTGCTTCGCCAGTAAGGTTAAACCCTCGGGCCGCGGCAATTAGGACGAGCCCAAACCGTGACATTAGGACGAGTCCAGTCCATGACCATGGCGGCAGGTGAGAGACGTAACAGCAGAATCAAACTCGGCCGGATGCTGGGCTTTACAGATGAAGGGCGGGGCTGTGTCGATTGTAGAAATAATCTGGGGGATTGGGTTGATGATGGGGGGCAAAAAATCTGGTTTACTCCTCGAACTTATCTCGGAATTTGGTACGATGAGGGAACGTTGTCCGTGATGTTCACTGTTGCGGACGATGAGTCAGAGGCGGGCTGCTACCTTCCTCTGACGTTTTTTTTGCTTGACGAAAACGCAGTTTCGATTGCAATTTGGCTCAAGTGCAGCCTGGCAAAAAGCCAAGGCGGCAATGGAGGATAAGCGAATGGCTAGCAGGTTGATTCGAAATCAATTGCCCGCAAGGGTTGCGGGTTCGACCCCCGTGTCCTCCGCTCCTGACAATCACTGTCAATCAAAGCCTTGTCGCGACAAACCCTGTCGTGGCAAGGCTTTATGTTTCGATATTCATCATCTTGTGCAGCGTACCCAGTGCCATCAACTGCCACAGATTGACATGCTAAGCCACCTGATTCACTGCTAGAATGCTGCGCGCCGTTTTCACCATTGCAGCTATTCGACCCGCGAACGCCGTCGTCGGGTTGGTCAACCGTGTCATTGCCGCTTGAGTCTTCATGGCCGTCCTTGGGCTTTGATGTGCCATTGTGCCAAGGCAAATTCTTGATCGCATCCGCCTGCATTTCCAAGCCGATATGCGTGTACCGCATCGTTGTTCGAACGTCGCTGTGACGCGCCAGTTTCATGGCATCCACGACACTGGTTCCGTTGGTCAGTAGGCCGGTGATGTAGGTGTGGCGCCCCGTGGCATGGAAGTCGGCGATCCCGTCCTCGTTCTCATATGGAATGCCGATTCGTTCAAGATCCTTCTTTACCATGAACCAAGCCTTCTTTTTCTCTAGCTTTGGAAACAGTTTTTCGCCAGGCACATATTCCGGCAACCAAACCGTCAGCATCGCGACCAAATCCGGATGCAACGGGAGAACATCCTTTTTGCGATGCTTGGATGTTTGAGCTTCCACGGTCAGAGTTGCGGGATCTGCTTTTAGGTCGAAACTTCGTGGGGTAAGCGTTGAGAGCTCTTTGCGACGAAGACCGGTCATGTAGGCGATTATGTAGATCCTGGCCCGTTGTTCACCATCGAATTTCTGGATCTCGATTCCGCTATCTCGTGCGGATTTTACGAGCTTTTGAACTTCTTCGATGGAAATAGCACGCCGTTTGTGACGGATATCGACCTCTTCATTCATCTTGGCGATTCCGACCAGGGGGTTATGGGCCATCCGTTTGGGAACCATCCAATTGCAAAACGAGCCGATCGCTTGGATATAGTGGTTGTATGTCTTGTTGCCAAACTTCTTTTTCTTTTGGATTGCCTGAATAGCGGCTTCGACTCGTTCGGGCTCGATGTCAGACGCTGTGATGAGGTTTGCTTTTTCAACGATGGCGCGAACTCGAGTCATCGTTAGTTGAACGTGCTTGGCCGTGTTGTCGCCATTCCGAAGCAAGCTTTTTTCGAAGTCATTCATGTGAGTTTCAAGCAGCCCGGCCCTTTGTTTGGCGGCCTGCTCGAGTGCCGGGGCAATTAGACCACGTTTTCGCATCATCACTTCATGTTCGAGCTTCGCGGCCAGCCGCTCGGTTTCGGTCTTGTCGGTGAAGCCTTTGACGGTTCTGCGCACGCCATCAATATCCGTGTACCCAATCACAATCATCGAAAACCTGATCTGTTTTTTGGGATCAGCGGGAATATATGTCCAGCAGTGTAGAAGCCCATGCGATCTACATGCTGAAAAGGAACGTCTGGCGGAATACCGAGCAGTCGAACGCACGGTCAAATCGTAGGCTGCCAGAAATCCGAAATGTGACATGCGCCCAAGTTGGACTCTACGGCTACAATTGCGGATGTTACCCTTTGAATCCCCTTACTCGGCAGGGCACAACGAAGCTCACGCCCCAATTTCAATCAGAAAGATGCCCTGATGCTTCGTCCAAATTCAAGAGCGGCCGTAGTTCACTTTGTGTTCTTCATCTCGGCGTTGTTGAGTTCAACGGTATGAAGTCAGGTTTCCGACTAGGACTTTTTGGAAGCGTCCAAATAATTGTTAAAAGTTGAAAAGCGGTCTCCCGAAGGCGACAATGTCGCCCTTCGAAATAAACAACTTTGACGTCGGCTGTAACCGACGGGGAGACCATCATGGACTTTAATCTTTATCAAACGCTCGGGCAAGTTTCTTCTGAGGAAGTGGGGCAAATCTTTCGTGAACATATCCGCGGCTGCGTCCGTGAAATGATCAGCGAAGTCATGGCTTCAGAAGTCAGCGAACTTTGCGGGCCTAAGCACCATCCGACCGAGAGCGACTGTTGTCGGGCGGGCACGAGCTCTGGTCGCGTTCTGTTTGAAAGTGAGCGAGAAGACGTGATCCGGCCACGTGTGCGAAAACGCAATGCTGATGGCAGCAGCGAAGAAGTCGTTTTGGCGACCTATCGAGCGGCTGGTGATCCGACGCAACTTCAGGATTCGATCGTCAGTGCCTTGATGCACGGCGTGAGCACTCGGGACGTAAAAAAGCTAAAGCCAAACTCGCCGGGCGTCGGCAAATCAAACGTCTCTCGACATTGGCAGAGCGTCGGACATAAGTTCGTTGAGGAGCTTCGTGGGCGTGATTTTTCACAGGAAAACTACGTTGTTTTGATGCTCGACGGGATTCATTTAAGTAAAGACCAACTTGCCATTGCTGCGATCGGCATCACCGCCGAAGGGCACAAACGCGTTTTAGATTTCGAGCTTGGCAGTAGCGAAAGCGCCGAAGTTGCCAAGGATTTGCTGCGGCGACTGAACAAACGCGGCTTTCATTGCGATCGGCCCTTGCTTTCGGTGCTTGACGGCAGCGCGGCGCTGCGATCAGCGGTGAAGGAGTTTTTCCCTGACGCGATCGTTCAGCGATGCCTGGTTCACAAAGAGCGCAATATCAAGTCGAAGCTGTCCAAGAAACACTGGGGCGAGTTGGCTCGTTTGTTCAGACGGCTTCGCGAAGTCCAGGGGAGAGAGGCGGCTTTGGAAGTCGTCCAAGAGCTAAGAGAATTTCTCAAAGGCAAAAATGCCGAATCGCTCAAAAGCCTCGAAGAAGCAGGAGAAGACTTGATCGCGCTTCAATCGTTGAACGTGCCCAATACGCTTCATCGCAATTTACTCAGCACCAACGCGATCGAGAATTCATTCCGCAACACTCGGAACAAGCTTGGCCGCGTGACGCGTTTCCGAGCCGAGACAGACCAAGCGACGAGGTGGCTGGCATTTGCGTTGCTGGAAGTTGAAAAAGGCTTCCGAAGGATCACAGGCTGCGACGACATGCCCAAGTTGATCGCAGCTCTGGAGGCAAAAAGACAAGAGTAGACCAAACACAAGATTTTGCCGGCGGTAGCTTTTCATCAGTCGCAGGCTCCTGAACAAAAGCTACCGCCGGCTTTCCGTTTGTAATCTTAAAACAATTCGTTTACGTTTTAACCAGAGAGATCGCTTAGAGTTTTAACAACCCACGGGATTGCGCCAAGAAGCTTGGCGAAGGAGGATGATTAACATGATGTAAATCTGAAACCTTTGATAGTGACCCTGCGGGTGGAAAGCCCGTCCGGTAACGTTTGACCAACGGCCGGAAGCGAGTCTTGCGTTGCACGAGGTAACGAATGTGACGAAGCGTAGACAGCTAGTCCGAAAGCCGTGTGATTGAGCTTCGAAAGGTTGTTTCTTGCGAGTGCCTTTGTCGTTCCCATAGCAAGGGCCATGCGGTTGCTCTGAAATCCGACGCTGTGAGCGTCATCTGGTCTGGAGCAATCGACTTGCCGGAGTCGTAGAGCACGCGCAAACGGACATTGGGGTCGCCCAGGAACTTGGGAGGTCCTGTCGTTTCCACAAGTAATCCCCGGCGGGAGACACCGGGTTATCAACTCCAGGCTCATGCGATGCACTTGGCGTATGAGAGCGAATTTACGAGTGCAACCTTGTGGTACCGCTGAACGAAGGCAACGAAGTGACGCGGGATGAGCGACAGGAAATCATAGTGCCTTGATAGTACTGACGAACTCGGGGAACGGCACCCTGCCGGACCCGGCGGAGGGAAGCGAGGCATCGAATCATGGAACCGTATTTGGGAAACACATCGAATGCATCGAAATTTGAAAGCTGTGTCCACGAAACAGATGCGGATAGCTGAATTGGCGAGACAATCGCCGGAAATGGCCTTCACGTCTTTGGCTTACCTCATGGACATTGACTGGCTTTTTGAAGCGTATCGGAAAACTCGCAAAAACGGAGCGGTCGGAGTCGATGGCGTCACGGCAGCGGAATACGAGCAAGACCTTGAAGGCAATCTTCAACGGCTTCTTGATCGAGCCAAGTCGGGTAACTATCGAGCACCGCCGGTTCGGCGAGTCTACATTCCAAAAGGAAGTTCCTCGACCGAGGTTCGCCCAATTGGAATTCCGACGTTGGAGGACAAGATTCTCCAGCGTGCTGTCGTTATGTTGCTGGAGCCGATCTATGAGCAGGACTTTATGGACTGTTCGTACGGTTTTCGTCCTAGACGATCAGCACACATGGCTTTGGGGACGCTCAGAAAGCAGGCGATGACCGCTGGAGGTGGCTGGATTCTGGAAGTCGATATCCGAAAGTTTTTTGACCATCTGAGTCATGAACACTTGCGAGAGTTTCTCCATCGTCGGGTGCGTGACGGAGTTTTACAAAAGCTGATTCACAAGTGGCTCATAGCGGGCGTGATGGAAGACGGTAACGTGAGTTACCCCGATGCCGGATCGCCCCAGGGCGGAGTGGTTTCACCCATCCTTTCAAACGTCTTCCTGCACTATGTGTTGGATTTGTGGTTTGAAGAAGAAGTGAAGCCACGCCTTGCGGGCCCCGCTTTTCTGATTCGCTTTGCGGATGACTTCGCGATTGGGGTTCGCCACGAGCGAGATGCCCATCGCATCATGGAAGTCCTTCCAAAACGTTTCGCCAAGTATGGCCTGACAGTCCATCCGGACAAGACTCGCTTGATTTGCTTTCGGTCGCCGTCACTTCCACGTGACGAGACGGGAAACGCAAGCACACGTTCGGAGACGTTTACCTTGCTTGGCTTCACTCATTATTGGGGGAAGACTCGTAAGGGGAACTGGGCCGTTAAACGCAAGACCGCATCGAGTCGCTTTGGGCGTGCAGTGCAGAGCATCGCACATTGGTGTCGACTAAATCGACATCGGCCTGTCAGTGAGCAACATCTCAAGTTGCGCCAGAAACTCCACGGACACTACGCGTACTACGGGATCAATGGGAACTATGCCGCGCTGCTTCGGTTTCATCACGAGGTTCGTCGTCGATGGTTTAAGTGGCTTAATCGCCGGAATCGTCAACGGGAACTCTCTTGGGAGCTGTTCAGCGCTTTGGTAAAACGGTATCCATTGCCTGTACCACGTATCGTCCACCGTTTCGTGTAGCGAATCCATGGCTCGAGGAACCGTATGCACTAATGTGTGCCCGTACGGGTCTGTGGGAGCTTGGGGCGGGCAACCGCCCTAGGCCACCCGGTCATCCCCTTGTTTTTCGTCGTGTGTCGCAGCTTATGCAACAGATTTTTTTGAGATTACTTGGGGTATTGTTTCTGGTAACGGCGAGCTTGAAGGTTTGGCTATTACAGACGGATCCTTTTGCGGACATTACTGTCGGATTTCCAATCGTAATTTTGTGGCTTATGGTCGTTTTTGAATTTGGCCTTGCTATTTGGAACTTTGCATTACGTGCTCGAAACACACTGATATTTGTCGACGTAACTACATTCTCGGTATTGGCGATCATTGCTGGCATTCGTTGGTTGTTGGGGTATGAATCGTGTGGCTGTGCTGGTGCCTTCCAAGTACCACCTTGGCTGTTCTTTGGCATCGATATTGGCGTCGTGATTTGTTTTTTTGGTTTTGAGCAATCGCGAAAGGCGATTCTAAATGGAATGATCGAATCGTTAAAAGCGGTCAACTCGCTTACGCCTGCACGAAAAGGTCAACTCGTCGGAGGCATCGGGCTATTGGTCGTTTTTCTTGCTCTCCAGATTGATGCTTTTGCAAGTGTGCGCGGCAGTCTTTTCGGAGAACCTATGATTGCGGCGAGACTAAAACTGGTTGACGAGTTGACTGTAGGAGATGTGGTCCATGCTAATGTCATGGTCTCTAATCTTTCAAATCACTCTGCAACTATTGTGGGCACCGAGAAATCATGCAGCTGTGTCGATTTTGTGTCCGATGTCATTGTGATACCTCCGAAATCAAAAAGCCTTTTTGCCATTTCAATTTCTCCAGAAAAGGCAGGGCGATTTCATCAGCGGTTAGTTTTATTTTTGGATCATCCGAATCAGTTTCGGATGAATGTTGATGTTCTTGGAAATGTTTTGGAAGGAAGTCGATGAATACGATTTTATCAAATGCGGCGGCAACTTTTGCTATTGGATTTCTGGCGGTTTGTTTGTGCTGTCAAGGCGCTCATGCTGCAGAGCCAGGCGGTAGCCCAATTTGCAGCGGGGCTGGAGGCCCTGCTGGAATTGTTGGTTGCAATCATAATGCTCCATTTTGCTCTCAACCAAAATGCGATTTTTGGCCAGTACAAACGACCAATAACCCTCCTCCGATAACAGGTTGTAGCTGTCAGTAAGCCAGCTGGATTTCGCTAAGCAAGAACGGCGGCTTGCTCGAGTAAGCCGCCGTTCGGTTTTTTTATTGGAATTATTATGATCAGAGACGACAAGCGGCGAATCATCAAATGGGTTTTGCAGTTGACCGGAGTGGCATTTCTTATCTTCGCAACTGTGGGCTGCGGAACTAGCGCAATAAATCCTGAAATTGATAGTCTTCAAAAATCGCTTTCCGAAACCCAACGTAAACTTGAAAAGGCGTTTGTCGCGTCAACTGAAGAAGAATATCGTTCGTTGAACGACATGAAAGTTGAACGGTTTAGCTTGGTATGGTCGTTTAAGCCTGTCAATGAACTAAGAAAATTCGTATACGTTCATCCGACGATCGAGGAATGGGAAGCGTCGGTTCTAGAATCAACCGAAAAAGACATGAAAAAAAGTGATGCTTTCGATCTTTTTCAAGACGGAAGTATGGTTATCTTCAATCCTACATATTCGGCGAAGCTAACGGAGAGTCCACGCAATCTCGTGAGCTTGCAGGAAGAAAAACTTTGGAAATCATTAAGTGAATACAACTTGGAGGCACTTTTCCTCATGCATCCTAATAATTGGTCCGTAAGAAAGTTCCTCGAAACCAATGGGGTCGGCAACATTGAAGTACTGCCTGACAAAGAAGATTCAGACCTTGAAATCTACAAGTGTCGGGTGAACCTCACGCAAGAGCAGTCTCCTTTTGGCGATTCGTTTGACGGAAGTTGGATCGCGAAGTACAGCCGATCAAAAAAAATGATGGTTGAACAATCGTATCAATGTCAAAAATATACCATGAATATTGCTTATCAATTCGAAGATGAGAAAAGCATTCTTCCAAAATCATCAGTTTCTACCTACACGGATAAGAATTCCAAACAAGTTTTGAGGAAGACAAAACGTTTTAATCGAATTGTTCTAAATCACGATCTGTCAGAAACCGCATGCTACTTGAGCTACTACGGATTACCGGAGCCGGAAAGCATGCACAGTCGAAGTATGTGGAATCTGCGAAGTTTTGCTCTAGCTTTGGCGGGGGTCGCGGGGCTTGCGTTTGTTGGGTTTGTAGTTCGAAATAGAAATCGCATATAATCTAAGAGGCTCGAATGCATAAGGCAAATTATCCACCAACAACTGTCACTGTATCGAAATGTTTGCACCGAGGATTTACTCTCGTCGAATTGCTCGTGGTGATTGCTGTAATTGGAATTTTAGTGGCGATGTTGCTTCCAGCGGTACAAATGGTTCGCGAGGCTGCCAGGAGAACGTCGTGTTCCAACAAAGTTCGACAAATCGCTTTGGCGGTGCTGAATTTCGAATCTTCCAACCAGAGGTTTCCGTCCGGAATGAATGCTGAAGACTCCAGCAAGCTACCATCACTTAGTTGGCTGGGCCAGATTCTGCCGATGTTGGAACAGGGAAACCGCTGGAAGAATGTCGTCGACGACTATGCTCAGGTTGCGTCTCCCTATCAACATTCACACTTGCAGCATCCGGTTGCCGCATTTGGATGCCCCAGTGATCCGAATGCTGGGATTGCTCACTTTACGCATGAGGGCCGTTTGGTTGCTTCAACCGACTATCTTGGTATCAATGGCACCGATCGACTGAAACAGGACGGCGTGTTTTTCCTGAATTCAAAGATGCGTATCGGACAAATCACAGACGGTACCAGTCAAACCTTAATGATTGGAGAACGTCCGCCTAGCCCGGATTTTTGGTACGGTTGGTGGTATACCGGTTACGGATTTGAGGGAAGCGGGACGCCAGATATGTTGTTGGGAGTCACAGAATTGAATGACTTGTCGGGTGGATCCCCGACTTACCTGGAAGACTGTCCACCGGGTCCTTATGATTATTTGAAAGGCAAGGGCGAACAGTGCGACACATTGCATTTCTGGAGCCATCATCCGGGCGGTGCTGTCTTCGCCTTGTGTGATGGATCGGTGAAAATCATTTCCTACAACAATGATTCTGTTATGTCACAACTTTCTACTCGTAACGGTGGTGAGACAATTGATTCACCCTGGTAATATCCGTAACTGCATCGTTTCAAAGCTGCACCTTCACAGGCAATAGTCATCCATACCGAATTGTGTATGCTGGACTGCGATCCATGTTTTCGTTGCCGCGAATATATCGAAGTGTTGTTCTTGGGTCTTTATGTCCAAGCCAATGTTGGATGTCGATCAACGGAATTCCTGCACGATCCGCCTCGGTCGCTGCCGTCACGCGAAGCGAGTGGACGCTTACTTCTTCATCTATTCCTACTGCCACGCAGTACTTCTTGACGAGCAATTGTATTGCTCGAATGGTCAGGCGTTTTCGCTTGAAGCCATCTAGCCCAGCACCGCGAGCACTTTGCCCAGGGCGGAAGAGGGGGCCGCTTCGATCTTTCCGGATGTCCGCATCTTCGATCCATTGATTGACGGCCGCTGCAGCGATCGGAGGAATGACGCCGCGACGCAGCTCGTTTCCTTTGCCTTTGATCCGGATGACGGTGTGTTCTCCATCGCGTGCAATATTGCCAACATTCATTTGGTGCAGCTCATCCACTCGAACGGCCATGTAAGCGAACACAGCGAGCAAGGCACGGTCGCGAATGCCTACAGGCGATTCTGCGTCCGGTTCATCAAGTAATTTTGCGACCAGCTTTGGCATGATTGATGGTGTTAACCCTTTGTCTGGAACCTTGGGCGATCGCACGAAGTCCGGGTGAGCAGGGTTGGCTCCTCGATATCCGTAGTTCTGCAGGAAAGAAAAGAAACTCCGAATCGCGGTGATCTTGCGGGCGACGGTTGAATTGGCTGCCGGCTGCGGATTGCCTTCGGCATCTCGGCGGCCGCCAGCGGCGAGCAGATGATCACGCCATTTGGTTACATCCTCAGGCACAAACCGTGTCATGACTTCAATGTGAGTGACGATGACGTCATGGAACATCAAGAACTGATCGAGATCGTTGCTGTAGGCGATACGGGTTTTCTCGGATTCCGTTTTAGAGAGCCAGGCTTGCTTGGCTTGTTGGATGACCGACCGCAATTCCGCGATCGTCGTTGGGGCAGTACCACCAAAGGCAGGCGGCAAAATCGATGGCAACGCGATTTCGTTATTCATGGAGGCTCTCCTTAGCTCATGTGCTCGAAGTCATTTATACTTCGTATAACCCACTTTATACGAAGTATAAATGGCCAGCACGGAGAATCGATTTCTCGATCTCCAAAGTGCTTCCTTTCCGTTATCTTCGAATGTAGCCAAAAACTTATTAAAATACTTCGAGTGATATGATGATATCTTTGGCCGTTTCACAGTCACCTTCGGCTTGAATTTCAAATCCAAGGAACAAGAGCATCATGTTCGATTTTGAAGGCTTTGTTGGGCGAGGAATTCGAAGTTCACTAGGTCTAGTGCGGAGATTGATCGACGGAGGGATTTCATTTTGCAGGTTGACGCGCGTAGGCTGATTTCGGGTACAATGAGCGTTAGTCGCGAAGGCCAAACCGGCGTAGGCCATGCTTTTTGGAAAAACACTTTTTAAACCGAGCTTTCGACGTTGTCCTATCCTCTCTCACATCGAATTGTCGTTCCTTTTAGTCTGCTCGTCCTGGCGTTCAATGGTTATTTGAAAGCGGCGACTTTCCAGGGAATTGATGCGACCGCGCGCAAAGTTGATTTTGCCTTGCAGATCAAGCCACTGCTTTCGGACCGATGCTTTCTTTGCCATGGCCCCGACGAAGGGACCCGGAAAGCCGACCTGCGGCTAGACCACGAAGACGGAGTCAGTGCGGTCGTCGAAGCCGGCAAGCCTGACGATAGTGATTTGGTTTATCGCATCTTTTCGGATGACGAGGGCGAAGTCATGCCTCCGCCTGATTCGAATTTGTCACTCACCGCGGATGAGAAAGAGCTGCTCAAGCGGTGGGTCGCTGAAGGTGCGAACTGGCAGCAGCATTGGGCTTTTATCAAGCCGGAAAAAACAGCGCTGCCGAGCCTCAAACATCAAGATTGGGCGGCGAATGAAATCGATCAGTTTGTGCTTAAGCAACTGGAATCGAAACAGCTCGCTCCTGGGAAACCGGCCAGCAAGGCAAAACTGATTCGTCGCGCGACGTTCGACTTAACGGGCCTGCCACCCACGCTCCAGGAGCTGGATGCGGCCCTCGAGGATCCATCCGGGCGATGGTACGAAAACGTGATCGATCGGTTATTGGCCTCTCAGCGCTACGGCGAGAGAATGACCGCCGATTGGCTTGACGTCGCCCGCTATAGCGACACCTACGGCTATCAAGTCGATCGTGACCGTTTCGTGTGGCCATGGCGTGATTGGGTGGTTGGCAGTTTCAACCAAAACATGCCTTACGATCAATTCATGACCGAACAACTCGCGGGTGATTTGTTGCCTGACGCCACGGACGAGCAGATTTTGGCAACGACATTCAATCGGTTGCATCCGCAAAAAGTCGAAGGCGGCAGCGTGGAAGAGGAGTTTCGAGTTGAATATGTCGCTGATCGATCTCAGACCGTTGGGATGGCGTTCATGGGGTTAACCGTTGAATGCGCACGCTGTCACGACCACAAGTACGATCCGATTTCACAAAAAGAGTATTACGAACTGTTCGCGTTTTTCAACAACGTTGATGAGTCAGGGCTTTATTCGTATTTCGATGCGAGTGCGATTCCGACACCCACGCTGATGATGGCCGACGAAAATCAAAAGTCCAAACTCACAGGACTTGAGAAGGGGATTCAAGCGCTGGAACAAAAACGCCACTTGGCTTGGATCTCATTGAGCCTCAAATTGCCACCCGTTTCGGGAACGCTGAAAGCGACCCCTAATCCATTCACGGATTGGTTGAACGATCTCGACGCCCGCAAAAAGCTGGCCACCGCTGCGATCGACGGTGAATCGTTCGCTATCGATTTTGGCAAAGTGAAAAACGCCAACAACAAGCTGGCTAAAGACTCCGCCGGCCAAGCTGTGTTGACGATGACTGGTGACGATGAAGTCAAACTGGAGGCCGGTGATTTTCGCCGTCATCAGCCATTCACAATTGCCACTCGTATCAAGGTCCCGCAAGACGCTGCAGTTCTAAAACGGGCGGTGATTTTTCATCGCTCTCGAGCCTGGACCGATTCGGCCAGCCGCGGTTATCAGTTGCTGATCGAAGACGGCCGTCTAAGCGCTTCCTTGATTCACTTTTGGCCGGGCGACGCGATTAGTGTGAAGACTACAGAGCCGATTGCGACTGAGGCATGGCAAGACGTGACGGTGGTCTATGACGGCAGCAGCAGAGCTGATGGGCTGAAGATTTTTGTGAATGGAAAACTTGCGGCTGTTGAGATCGTGCGAGACAACTTGCAAAAGACAATCAAAGGCAGTGGAACCGATCGGTTGATTCTCGGGGCTAGGTTCCGAGACAACGGTTTCAAGAACGGCCAAATCGCCGATGTCAAAGTTTTTGACCGCCAACTCTCGGGATTCGAGGTTGCTCGAATGACGGACGAGGCTCAGTACGCCAACGTCCTCAATCGAGCGAGGGAAGATCTGAGTGCCGCCGAGGTCAATACGTTGCTCGAGTTTTTTGTGCTCACCGATAAAGACCAATTCGCTGATATGCATCGATCGATGGCGGCACAACGTAAAACGCTTAATGATCTCCGCGACGGGATTCAAGAAATCATGGTCATGCGGGAAATGGAAACGCCGCGGCCCGCGTTTGTCTTGGATCGAGGGGCCTACGATTCTCCCACCGTTCCCGTCACCGCCGCCACACCCGCGGCGTTTCCTCAAATTCCCGCTGGCAGCTCCAACAATCGATTGGGATTGGCAAAATGGTTGTCCGACCCCTCGCATCCATTGACGGCTCGCGTCGCGGTCAATCACTATTGGCAACTATGCTTCGGAGCGGGGCTGGTTCGCACTCCAGAAGACTTTGGGAGCCAAGGCCAGCCGCCGACTCACCCGCAATTGCTGGATTGGTTGGCGGTCGATTTCCAAGAGCACGGGTGGGACGTCAAGCGATTACTCAAGCAAATTGTGATGTCGAGAACGTATCGCCAAACAACGTCGGCGTCGGCGGAACTACTGCAAACCGATCCAGAAAATCGATTGCTGGGCCGAGCCCCCACGTATCGCCTACCGGCCGAAATGATCCGTGACAACGTTCTGTTTTCCAGCGGATTGCTGGTGGAGAAAATTGGAGGACCGCCGGTTAGACCTTATGAGTTAGCCCATTCGTTTCAGCCCTCGACGCCCGATAAGGGATCGGGATTGTATCGGCGAAGCCTCTACACTTATTGGAAACGAACCGGCCCGGCGCCGGTGATGTTAACCCTGGATGCGGCCAAGCGTGACGTTTGTCAGGTCAAACGCGAGCGGACTTCGTCGCCCTTGGCTGCCTTAGTTCAACTCAATAATCCGCAATCGGTTGAGGCCGCGCGGAAACTGGCAGAACGCTTGATGAGCGCCCATGGTGACAACCCGAAATTGATGGCGACTCAAATGTTCCGTACGTTGACCAGTCGGTTCCCGACCGCGAAAGAATCTGAGATTCTTGATTCACTTTACCAATCGCAGCTCAACTACTTTACCGACGACGAGTCGGCCGCCACGTCGTTTCTTGCCATCGGGGCGACGCCATCCGAGACGGAAACGCCATCCGAGTTGGCAGCTTGGGCGGCGGTCGCCAACACGCTATTTAGTTTTGACGAATGCGTCATGAAGAGATAACCATGAATCAAAAATGTACCGGATACTCGCCTGTTTTTGGCCAGTCTCGCCGCGACTTTCTCAACCGATTTGGGATGGGTGTTGGCGGGGCGGCGCTTGCGCAAATGTTGAGCCCTGAATTGCTGGCGGGTCAGCCTTCGGTTCGAGATGACCGACCCGGCGAGCGAGGGGGAACTCTTCCAGATTTTCATCATCCTCCCAAAGCCAAGCGGGTGATTTTTCTGTTTCAGGCCGGTGGCCCATCACAAATTGACCTGTTTGACCACAAGCCGATCCTGACCGAGCAACAGGGCCAGCAACTTCCAGATTCCGTTCGCCAAGGTCAACGTTTGACTGGAATGAGCGGCAATCAGGCCAGTCTTCCGTTGGTCGGATCTCCGTTTAAGTTCAAGCAGCATGGTGAATCTGGGGCATGGATGAGCGATATCTTGCCATACACGGCCAAAGTGGCCGACGATTTGTGCATTGTGAATTCCGTGTTCACCGAAGCCATCAATCATGGACCCGGCGTCACGTATATGCAGACGGGTTCCCAGTTGCCCGGCCGGCCCAGTATCGGTTCTTGGTTGAGTTACGGATTGGGAAATCAAAACGCAAACTTACCGTCGTTTGTTGTGATGATCACGAAGAACAAGGGCGGCCAGCCGCTGCAAGCTCGGCTTTGGGGCAGCGGGTTTTTGCCGTCACGGTTCGAAGGCGTTCGATTCCGAGCTGGAAAAGACCCCGTGCTTTATCTTGCTAATCCAAACGGGATCGATAAATCGAGCCGACGCAAGATGCTCGATGCGCTCAACGAGCTGCATCAAATTCAGCTTGCCCAGCGTCCGGATCCTGAAATCGAAACCCGAATCGCCCAGTACGAATTGGGCTTTAGGATGCAGGACTCGATTCCCGAAATTGCAGATATGTCCGACGAGCCTGAGTCGGTGTTTGAAGAGTACGGCCCGGATGCCAAAAATCCCGGCTCATTTGCGTCTAACTGCATCATGGCCAGACGACTGGTCGAAAAAGGCGTCCAATTCGTGCAGCTGTATCATCAAGGTTGGGACCAACACGGTGGTTTACCCGGCGGGATCAGCAATCAATGTAAAGAAACTGATCAACCTTCGGCGGCACTCGTCAATGACCTGAAACGCCGTGGGCTCTTGGAAGACACGCTGGTCGTTTGGGGCGGTGAGTTTGGGCGTACAAATTATTGCCAAGGGAAATTGACGGCCAATAGCTTTGGGCGGGATCATCATCCTCGTTGCTATTCCATGTGGATGGCCGGTGGCGGTGTCAAACCTGGAACCACGTACGGCAAGACCGACGACTACAGCTACAACATCGTAGAAAACAAAGTCCACATCCACGATCTCCAAGCGACTCTCATGCATTTGATGGGAGTCGATCACGAGCGCCTGACTTATCGTCACCAAGGCCGGCGATACCGTTTGACCGACGTCCATGGTGAAGTCGTGTCTGGTATCTTGGCGTAAGGATCTTGCGGAGCCTTGGGGTGGCGATGGCCTTAGATGGCAATGTAAAAAGTTTTACCACGGAAGGCAGAAAGCACAGAGTTGAATGTGTGATTGTCTCTGTGCTGATCCGAGAGTGAGAAGTCTGAGAGTATTCTCAGTATGGCTCGCTGTCTGCGCTCCACGTGAGTGCTTAGGTGTCACGGGCGCCGGGTTGATCAACCGAACACTGGAAGTTCGTTACCTGTTTTCTCGCGTAAGACCTGAAGTTCTTGCATTGCGAAAGTTTCGTCGAGCAAGGGAATGTGAATTCGATGATCGGCGGGGCCTGCCGCTGCAGTGTCAACTGACAAAGCAGCCATTCCCCAGCGGCGGTCAAACGGTGATTGATCGACTCGCAGCGTTTGGATCTTTTCAAAAAACGTCATGCTGATTTTGTGGTTGAGCACGCCGCTGCGATAGACAACTCCGTTGTTGGTTCGGGCGTACCGCATGGACTTGCTTTTCTTGATCGCCCACATCCAGAGTAACGGCAGCGCGACCAAACCCAATGCCCAGCCCCATGGCCGAGTGACTCCGAATCCGATGCACGCAAGAATGACAGAATGGAAGATCGCCATTCGGCAAAGTCGTCGGGCGGCTTTGGCAGCCAGTGGCTGGTAGTCAAAGCTCGATTCTTCCCAATCGATTTCCGGTCGCAAGATTCGGATCAGCTCCGGAATGCGGTCGTTAGGAACGACGGGTATAAACCACCGTTTCGATACTGACTCGGTAGCGTTTTCGCTATTCTTGCCGGCGCCGCCTGCGGTTTCAATCCGGATCGAAGCCAACCGAAACATCCGCATGAGCAGATTCCGATGGATGCTAATAAACTGGACTCGCTGACGTGGAACCGTAGCGCTGACTTTGGTGAACAATCCGCAGCCAATCCGCATGTCGTCACCGCGTCGGCTCAATTGATAGCCGAAAAACCTCAAGATGAACCAGCCGACGCTGAGCACGCGAAGCAGGAAAAATGCGGCGACCAAACCACCTAGAGTCGCGGCAACGATGAAGGCCCATGAGGTATCTTCGGCCCAGAGATTCTGGATCCACCCCATGTTGAAAAATGCCCGTCGATCACCGAACTGAAAATAGATGCCGAGCAAGACGCTGACCATGATCATTCCACGATTACTCGCCACGCCCGCTTTGACCAACCACCACAAGGGAATCTGCAACAACGTCGTCGGTTCTGATTTGACGGTTGATGCGACTTGGGGGCCGAACGGGCTTGCGGCTTGAGCGTCGATTGGGGCCGCGTAGGGGGTTCCCGTTGCAATCGGGTCAGCCAATGAATTGGCGATCGCCATCTCAGGCACGCTTGAGCCAACCGACAGTTGACCCGTCAATTTCGTTTCACTTGGCTGGTCTGAAAACACCGCCTCGCGAAGACTTTCCATTTGATGCATGGAAAGCACCCGCAGCGTTGCCTCTGGTTTGGTTCCACTCGCCGTTTCGATTTTTACTTCGGCAACCTTGAGGATGCGGTGCAAAGGGTTCTGTACAAAGTCAATGTTTTGGATTCGAGACACAGGAACCGTTCTAACATTCCTAAAGACGAGTCCCTGTTTCACGATCAACTGACCGTCTTTAATGCAGTAACGATAGGTGAAATACCGTAACACGGAGACCAGAACGGCCGGGACAAAAATAACCGCGGAAATGATCAGCCATTTCCAATCGCCTTTGGCGGCTCCCCAGAGTCCGAATGCGGCGGGAAATAGATACGTTTTCCCATGAGCCAATAGGTCAAACACCAACGAGGTAGGGTGCAGGAATGACAAGTCATCGGTATCGACGCTCGCCAAGAGCTCCTCTCCGTCTAGTTTTGGAGTTCCAGCTTGATCCGTCTGGCCAGTAGGCGGCAAGACGATGGAAGCCTCGACGATGGCGTCGGTCTGCGGTTTGAACTCGGGTGAGTTGTCGCCTTGCCCCCGCTTGAAAGAATCGTTTGCTGGCTGGTCTGAGGCGTTGGATGGTTCAAACGACATGTTGATCATTCCGTTGCTTGACGATCCGGTCTCGCAATTCGATGGCGACTTCATGCGCCAATCCCTTTAGTTCAACCGACGCATTTTGGGTCCCCGCGGTGTGGATGGTCAACGACCCTAATCCAAACGGCCGCTGCAAGGGGCCTTGGGAGACGTCGGCGTGTTGGACACGGCCTAGAGGAATTGTGATTTGATGACGCCAGAATACACCTCTTCGAATTTCCAACCCCTCTTCATCAAGCCGCCAGCTGGCGTGACGATGCTCGACGTGGGGCCATTTGATCGCTCCGAATATCGAAAGTGTGATCAGGACTGCTGCTCCACCCAGCACGGAATAAAAAACCAGGCCCAATCCCAGGTTGAAAACAAGAACACCGAGCGCGATTAAGGCCCCCACGATAAACACCGCGGCGACGATCAAGCCGGAGATTTGTTCCGCGCGAATACTGCGTTCATCTAACTGGACGAACCGAGCAACTGGCCCACGTGGTTGGATGGACTGGGAGTCTGTGTTTTCGATGGCAAAAAGATCGCTTGCTGGCGTTTGTTTATCTAGCCTATCAAAACCAGAGATAGGTAGCGGGTCGGTTTCCAAAGTGAAATCTGCTTTCAGCATTCGAGTTAACACTCCGACAATTTGACCAAGGCTGGAAGATATAAGACTGTCGTGTGTTCGTTGCCATTGACAGTATATTGAAAAAATCGACTTGGCCGCCATGCGGATCAACAAAATACGTGTGAACAGCGGTTTCCCCGAAGAATTTGAGGGGGCAAAGCGTTCACATTGGGTAGTCGGAGTCGAGGGGGAGCGCAGCTCGTCAAGAGTTTCGGCCGTTTCGCATTTCCGAAAGTCTTGAGGGTTTGTCGATTTAATGACCGGTTAAGCGGAATCAATCCTAGCCCGAATCCGTAAGCGAGGGAGAGCCATCGTCAATGGCCCGCCTTCGATCATACTACGTTCTCGCTTACGCGTCGGGCTACCATTTTTCACCTTCGGCTCAATAAATCGACAAGCCGTTTACGACTATCGCTACGTTTTCGGCCGGTTTGCCGGACCGAAAATCTTGACGACGGTCCCTACGTTCGGGCGGCCCTCGCTTTTAAACTTTCAAGCTATAGAAATCGATGGCGTTCTGGCCCAAGATTCTGGCACGTTCGGATTCCGAGACGCCGCCGATGCAGTGCGTTAACGCATCGAAGACCTGTTGATAGTTCGCCGCCAATTCGCAGACTGGCCAATCGCTTCCAAACATACACCGCTCAACGCCGAAATTCTCTAGAGCTGCATCAACATAGGGTTTGAGATCATCGGGGGTCCAAGTCTTCCAATCGGCCTCGGTGACCATTCCGGATAATTTGCACCACACGTTATCGCAGGCTGCTGCCGCGATTAAATTCTCGATCCAGTCTTGGGTCTTGGATTCTTTGATCACGGGTTTGGCCAGGTGGTCAATCACGAATTTTTGGTTGGGAAATTTCTGCGCCACCGTCGCCGCGTGCTTAAGGTGCTTGACGAAGAACAGGAGGTCGAACGGGACCTCATGTTTTTCCAGTACAGCCAGTCCGCGGAGTACATCGTCTTGAACGATAAAGTCATCGTTAGCTTCATCCTGCACGACGTGACGCACGCCCACGAATTTTGGATGGTCTTTGAACTCTTCAACTTGGGATTCACAATCCGGACTGGCAAGATCGACCCAGCCTACGACGCCGGCGATCCAATCGTGCTGCTCAGCCAGGCCGAGGATCCAACGATTCTCTTCCAGATTGTGCTGTGTTTGCACGAACACGGTTTTTTCCACACCTGCCGCATCAATCATCGGCTTGAGGTGTTCCGGGAGAAACGTCTTGCAAATATTTTCCAGGCCGGGGTTCTCTTGCCATGAGTTGTCAAACTGCGATAAGGAACGGTCCCAGAAATGATGGTGTGAATCGACGATCATGTAGTGGTCTTTAACGAAGGTTGTTTTAGCTGGCTAGGTGACGCGTGATCTGGCTCGTGTGGACGGGCCAACGTGCCATTCTATGGGGTTGGAATTGGATCACTGTTTTCCGGCAGGCACTCGACGTAAAACCAATTGTGAATGGGGGCCAATATCTCTTGGACTTCTCGGACCAGCTGAGTATCGAGCGGATCCTGCAGCCACTCACACCATTGCGCCACGCGATTTGGATTGGCCGATCCAGTGATGCAGGTCGTCATGTTTTGATTGGCGACTGAAAACTGAAGTGCCAGTTTCGCGATGTCAACGCCGGCTGCCGTGCAGTGAGCCGCGGCGGCTTGGCAGACTTCTCGGACTTCAGGCGTCGCCTTGTGCCACTCAGGCAAAGGGGCGTTGGTCAACAAGCGAGCACTAAAGGGCGCCGCGTTCATGACGCCAATGCCCTTGTTGGTGAGTTCCTCAACGACGTCATTCAGCATCGTGTTCTGCAAAGTGTAGTGGTTGTACGAGAGCACGACATCGATCTCCGAATGGTCGGCCGCTTCCCGGAAGATTTTCATGGGATAGCCTGAGACGCCGATGTGTTTGACTTTCCCCTCCGCCTTGATTTTCTGTAGTTCAGGAATTGTCTCTTCCCAAATCTGATTGAGGTCCACAAATTCAATGTCGTGACACAAAATAATATCAAGGTGATCGGTTTTCATGCGCTCCAAGCTGATGTCGATGCTTTCCCTAACGCGACGAGCAGAAAAATCAAAATGGGCAGGGGCGTAACGCCCTAGTTTGGTGCTGAGGTAATAGCTGTCTCGCGGAATTCCATCGAGGGCGATCCCCAGCAACGATTCCGACAATCCACGCCCGTAATACGGTGAACTGTCGATCAAATTCATCCCATGATCCAACGCTACGTGAACACTTTTAACGGCCTCATTGAGATCAATTTTCCGAAACTCAGCGCCGAGTGACGACGCGCCGAAAGACAGTACGGAGACATCCATGCCGGTGTTGCCAAGTGATCGCTTTTCCATGTTTTTTTCTTTGACTGTGCTGACTAGCGTCGAGGGATGATTTCAGAAAGCGCCATTCTAAACCATTGGCAAATTGAGACCATCGGCAAAAAGCATAATCCCGGGGAAGGATAAATCAGTGCTGACAGGTTCTTTCTGGTCTCGTTTCTCTAACGCAAGTTACTGCTGGTGAGCTGCGCCCCGTAGACGGCCTGGGCAGTGAAGCACTTGGTGGCTGACAGTCCACGACTCCCGTACTCAAGACGCTCCTGCACGTCGTGGCGGCAAGATTTTTGATGACTCCGACGCGTAAGGGAGGAATGGCCCTCGTCGGGGTGCCGTTTTACACTTCGCTGAATCAAGAAAAAACAATCCGTCAGCGTCAAGGGCGTGTTTGTCAGGCTGGGTTAGATAATTCAATCGTTTAGGTTTGAGAGAATTGACAAGCTGATTCGCTCTCCGATTGTTCTTTAAGCCTCGCAGAATATCGAGAATCGGGCTAAGATTGTCTGTTAGAAATACTGTTTCGATCACGTTTTGAAGAGCGAAAACTTGTCACAATCCATCCAAGCACTCCGGCTTAACGGCACCCAATACATTAACCCTGGAAACCCAGGCGGCTCGGTGACGAGAAACTTGGCCGTCGAGGCCGTCGACTTGCCAGAACCTCTTGAGGGCGAAGTCATCGTCGAGCCGATGTTCGTTGGGATTTGTGGATCGGACAATAGCGCTAGCACCGGCAAGCCAAACTTCAGTTGGGTCGAGCGACCGCGAACGATTGGGCACGAAGCCAGCGGACGAGTGGTCGCGTTCGGCCCCAACACCGAAGGCAAGTGCGGGCTTAGTGTTGGGGACGTCGTATGTATCATTCCGATGCGAGGATGTGGCGATACGAGATGTCGTGGCTGTAGCCGCGGGCGGCCCAATTACTGTCGGAAGAAAAAGATTTTTGGTTTCCACCGCGACGGAGCGATGGCTGAGCGGATGGTCGTCAACGTCGAACGATGCATGCCGTTGGCCCAAGGCTTAACGCCTCTGCAAGGAGCCGTGGTCGAACCTCTGTCGGTTGTGGCACAGGCGGTTCACCGGAAAAGCAATATTCAACCCGGCATGGACGTGGTCGTTTCCGGCTGTGGGATCATTGGATTGATGGCAGCCGAGCTGGCGCGGGCTGCCGGCGCTCGGGTTGCCGTGACGGGTGTCGAACGTGACCGAAGCGTGCGACTTCAATTGGCTCAGGATCGTGGCTTCATTCCAATCGTTGTCTCTCAGGAGAATCCCCTGCACGAACAACTTGCACACGGGATTGAAGATCTCGAGGGCCGGCGATTTGGTGATGCTTATGAGCACGGGACCGTGGATTGCCTAATCGAATGTTCCGGATTTCCTCCCGCCCTTGGATCCGCTGGATTGTCCGTCCAGCTGGAAGGGCATATCTGCGTGATCGCCACCTTTGGCGACGACGTATCGTTTGGAGCAACGGCGTTTACACGAAGCGGCCAATCGATGCAGGGTGTGATGGGCTCGAATCGAGAAGATTTCGAAACCGCACAAGCGTTACTGCAGCGAGGAGTATTCCCGGTCGACGTCTATTCTCAGCAGTATTCATTCGACCACGCAATCGAAGCCATGGAAGAATCGATCATGGCCAAAACGCCTAAGGCGATTCTCGCAATCAACGGGTAGCATTGGTTGATTTGAAACAAGAATGGGACCGGAGACGCAGGGGCTTGTCGGCTTCGTATGCGAGACGAGAGTTCGTTCAACAATTAGGCGGCAGGTTACGGTGTCAAACGCGGTGCTTTTTTTAGGCGAGGACGAACAACCATTGATGGCGAGTACCAACGAGGGCTCTTCCTCGCTTCCGCGTCGGGTTACCATAGCGACTTCCAATTATGGCCAGGCAAGATTCAAGCAGCCCGTCTAAACCGGGTAGCCAATTCATGAGAAAACTACGATGGCATGGAGGCGCTGCAAGCCTATCCCACAAGAATAACATCAACGCAGCCCTCGTTACGTAAAGCCCTCGCTCGAAACAGCAACCGTTTCCCAAAATACGAACTAAACAACCATGGCGAAAATTCTTATCACAGGCGGCACCGGCTGCATCGGTGCTTCTACCATTTTTAACTTGCTCAGCCAGTACGGCGATCAAGTCGAGAAGATCTTGATTGCCAGCCGCTCGGCCAACGCGGATCAATTAGAAATTTGGTTTGGAGACAGGCTTCAAACTCTTGTCAACGAAGACAAGATTGCGTTCGCCAAAGTCGACATTGGCGATACGAAATCATTGCAACACTTGATTTGCGATTTCGAGCCGACACATGTCATCCACCTAGGTGCGTTGCAAAGCCCGGCTTGCGATGCGACTCCGCTCAAGGGCGTCGACGTGAATCTAACGGGTACGATGAATTTGTTTCACATGCTCCGGGACTTAGGTCGGCCACTGGAGCGATTTGTGTTCGCGAGTTCGGGGGCCGTGTACGGCAAGCGTGCGTTCTATTCAGAAGCGAGCATTTCTGAATCGGCCCAGCTTGCTCCGCCTAACTTATACGGCGTTTGGAAAGTGGCTGGCGAACATTTGGCGTCGCTTTATCATCAGCAAACCGGGACTCCCACCGTGTCCTTGCGGCTCAACACGACCTATGGCCCGGGCCGCGATCAGGGCACCACATCAGCGGTGACGAAAATCATGAAATCGCTCGTGCTTGGCGCCCACAACGGCACGACTCAGCCGTTTATGATGCCCTATCAGGGCCGCGAGAACTACCATTACGTCGGAGACGTTGGGGCACACTTCGCGGGCGTCTGCATGTTGCCTTTCCAGGGTTGCCAGCCGTTTAACATCAAGGGCCGCACGATCGAAGTGGCAGAGTTCCTTGACACAATCCGAGAGGTCGCAGACGAACTCGGAATGGGTGATTTTTTGGATACGGGTATTGCTGAAGAAGCCACGCCCAACCTCTTCATTTGCGATCTTGAAGATTCCGCGATCGAGGAAACATTTCCCGGCTTGCCGCGAACGGATATCGCAGTGGGCATCCGCAAAACGATTACCCAGTTTCTAGCCATGGTGCCGGCTGGCAAGGTCGTGATCTAGAGAAGTTTCGGCCACCGACAAACCTCATAATCCATCGATTGCAGAATCGAATTTCTGCCTAAAAAAAGAACCGTCCCATGAGAGCGATTGAAATAACCGAGCCCGGCAAAGTCTGCTTGACCGAACGGGGAAAACCTTCACCGAGTGCCGGTGAGGTTTTGCTGAAAATCAATCGCGTCGGCTATTGCGGCAGCGATTTAGGGGCCTTCAAAGGTCTCAATCCGTTGGTGACGTATCCCCGCGTGCCAGGCCACGAAATCGGAGCCACGATTGCAGAGCTGGGCGCCGACGTGAGCGGCTGGAGCGTCGGCCAGGAAGTTTTGGTCATTCCTTACGCAGGCTGCGGCGAATGTTCGGCTTGCCTCAAAGGTCGAGCCAACTGCTGCATGCATAATAAAACTCTCGGCGTTCAAACGGAAGGCATGCTCTGCGAATACGCGACTACCCCAGTGGAGAAATTGATCGCCTCGGAAAAACTATCACTGGCTGAATTGGCTTTGGTCGAACCGTTGACGGTTGGCTTCCACGCGGTCTCACGAGCCCAAGTTACCTCAACCGATATAGTTGCTGTGATTGGTTGTGGAGCGATCGGGTTGGGCGTGATCGCGGGCGCCAAGTACCGCGGGGCCCGCGTGATCGCAATTGATATCGAGGACTCGAAAGCAGAAGTGGCGAAAGCCTGTGGCGCGAGCGAGTTTGTGAATTCCCGAACTGAAAACGTAAGCGAACGATTGAAAGCGTTGACAGATGGCCATGGGCCTGACGCGATCATCGAAGCAGTCGGGCATCCTTTGACCTACAAGATGGCGATCGAAGAAGTGTGCTTTGCCGGCCGCGTTGTCTATATCGGCTGGGCCAAAGCGCCGATTGAATACGAGACGAAGTTCTTTGTCCTGAAGGAGCTCGACATTCGTGGTTCGCGGAACGCACTTCCCGAAGACTTCCGTGATGTGATTGCGATGCTCGAGGAAGGCAATTTCCCACTCGACACTGTGATTACCAAAACCGTGACGCTTTCCGAAGCACCGGCCGCGATGCACGCGTGGGCTGCCGACCCGGCTTCGATTACCAAAATTCAAATTGATCTCGATGCGGAATGAAATCGCGAAGGCGATTATTGACGTAGTCGGCGTGTGACGGCACTTCGATTAACGATTCGCAGGCAGACGATCGTGCCAAACGCGGAGCGTGTGTGAGCGAGGACGTGCGGCCATTGAATGATTGATCCAACGAGCGCTCTCTCTCGACTACTTAGGCGGGTTACCATTACTGATGTTTACCCGGGCATGAATTCAACAGGCCTTTGCGAGTCGGGTTACGATTTCACAAAATAATTCCGACTGGGTGGAGCATGTCCCACCAAGTTAAGACAACATTATTATTAACTCACGACTGATTCAGGAAAACCAATGGCTCTTATCATCGAAAAATTCTCATTTGGCGTCGGCGACCGGTTTGCTCATCAAGGCAAAGCACAGCTGGCGGCAATCATGAGAGCCGCTCAGGAGGGCGTTGACGTCGTACCGGTCTGGAATAAATCGAATCGCGAACATCAAACAATTGGTTCGGAAATCGCCAGTTGCCGAGCCGCGGCCGATGCGGCGGTTAAAGATCTTGGTTGGTCCAAATCGCATTACGTCGACGCGGATCATATCAATCTCAAAATCGTTGATCCGTTTTTAAGCAACAGCGATTTTTATACCATCGATGTCGCGGATGCGATTGGCTCACCCGCTGAGCCTGCTGAGATCGAGGCGTTCATAGATTCGATCCCCGAGCTGATCGGCTCGTTACAAATCCCTGGGATTCCTGAACCGTTGGAGATGTCTCGGGAATCGATTGCTGCAACTGCGAATCAGTATCTTAAAGCCGCGCAGTTGGCTGGTGAGATTTACCGCTACATCGCGAGCAAGAACGGCGAAGGAACGTTTGTGACGGAAGTCTCGATGGATGAGACGGACAGCCCGCAGACGCCGCCAGAATTACTAGTGATCTTGGCTGCGATTGCCAAGCAAGGAATTCCAATCCAAACGATCGCGCCCAAATTCACCGGCCGGTTCAATAAAGGCGTTGACTACGTGGGCGACGTCGA
>JBLINZ010000020.1:0-28645 GCA_047639375.1 Mariniblastus sp.
CATCGCCATTTTGCTTTCGCACCCTTGGTCGGACAACTTCCTCTCGTTCACCTTCAAAAAGTACTCGCCCAGAGCTTGAGCCCGCTCGGAAATGGTCACTCTCGACCGGATGATGCTTCGGCCCGCAAAGTTCGTTGACTTCTGAAGCCATGACTTCGCTGATCATTTCACGGACGCAGCCGCGAATATGTTCACGAAAAATTTGCCCCACTTCGTCAGAAGAAACTTGCCCGAGCGTTTGATAAAGATTAAAGTCCATGTTGGTCTCCCCGTCGGTTGCTGCCGACGTCAAAGTTGTTTATTTCGAAGGGCGACATTGTCGCCTTCGGGAGACCGCTTTTCAACTTTTAACAATTTTTTGGACGCTTCCAACGGCTCGGCAAATTCAAGCAACATGAGTTGCTGAGAATCAGTAGCGAAATTGCATGCGGTTTAGAAGCTGCCCATCAAAAAAGATTACTTCACCGCGATATTAAGCCCGCCAATATATGGTTGGAGAAAAATACGAACCGAGTAAAGATTCTCGACTTTGGATTGGCAAGGGCCGTCGACTCAAATTCTGGAGAAACCAAGTTTGGCACTTTGCTTGGCACGCCAAAGTATATGGCGCCCGAGCAAGCAGTAGGCAAGGACTGCGACGAACGAAGCGATTTGTTCAGCCTCGGATGCGTGATGTATCACCTCGCGACTGGGCGACCACCATTCGGCGGAGAGACCGTTACCGAAGTGTTGATACAAGTCGCACGAGAAGACCCTGTCGATGTTCGAAAAATCGCACCAGACGTTGACTTCGCGATAGCCGATTTGATTATGGGGCTGTTATCCAAACAGCCATCCAAACGGCCGAGCTGTGCTGCCGAAGTGATAGCGAAGATTGAAAGAATTGGCAAATCGATAACCCAAACTGGCAATCACGGTGCCCCTCGTATTATTGCCGGAAAGCTTCGCGATATAAGAACCAGCCTACCTTTGAAAAGCAAACTGGTCTTGGTAGTGACTGTAGTGATCATCTCATTAGTCGGAGTCTACTTGTTGCCGTCCGCGAATAGTCTTTTTGGGGGCAGTAAAACGAACGGAGAAGCTGAAATCAAGCGCAAGACTATGTCCGAGATAAACCCCGGCCAGTCAGGTAACTATACTTTCAATCTATTCGATGATAATGAACCCCTCGTTTCGAGCGTACACGGTCACCGCACCCAAGACCGAGTACCACTGGAAAGGCAAACGGGTGATGCCATTATTTGCGGAGCTAGAGCCGCTCCTTGAAGAGGTCTTTGAGAAAGCCGACGAACGATCCGTCTATGTGCTCCCGAAGCTAAGAGATCGAAAATACAATCCCGCGACTCACATGAGGCGGATTGTGGAACGTGCTTGCGGGGAATGCTGGCCCAAGGTTTTCCAGAATTGTCGCTCCACTCGTTTGACGGAACTGGACCAAGTGCACCCGTCCCACGCAGTCACAAAATGGCTTGGCAATAGCGAGAAGATCACCGAGCAGGACTACCTTCAGGTGACCGACGAACACTTCAAACAGGCTCTGGTCAAACCCGAAGCAGAATCCGAAGCAATCGAATCCAAAAAGAAGCAAAATCCGAAGCAGCGAGCGAGCGCGTCACAAAGCGAAAATCAAAGCAAAACCAACCAGAGCAACGTAATTGCTCTGGCTGGCTTTGGCTCGCTTGTGAAACAGGTACCCGAGGCGGGACTTGAACCCGCACGACCGTAAGGTCACAGGATTTTAAATCCTGAAAATGAACAACACTCAAAAATGAGTTTGAACTCGGTTTTTTTCGGGCATCTAATAACCCGTGTTTTCTCGAAGAAAAATGACTAACGTTGAATCGCGTTGGAAACATAGATGATCCAGATTGCAAAAGCGTTGTCAACGGTGCCACGGATCTGCCTCGGATTTGAAATCCGTGGCAGAAGGAAAACGCTGAAAATGGACCAACTACATCACAGCTTCGTCCGCCCGCATTCCCCCGCGTAGCGGTTAATTTCTAGGGTCGATTTTTGGGGTGGTCATGAATCGTATAAATTGACGGTAACATTCGTTCAGTGTCGTCAAGATACGACGTGAACAAGATCAAAAGAGCCTGATCGGACGCAGGTCATTGCTTAAATTAATGAGCTGCGTCCCCTTTCTATTGCCCATTCTTACTCGTTTCTTCGAACATCTCTTTTATTTTTTTCAATTCGATCGTCCTGTTGTCTTTGGGCAGCGTGTAAAAAGAATCGACTCCTCGGGGATTGTTGCTTGGGTTTGTGATGCCGGGTGGCAAAGCGTTCTTCCAGCCCTTTTGCAAGAGATTCTTCATTTTCTTGAGACGATTTTTATGTTTTGGATCTTCTGCGAGGTTTCGGGTCTCGATCGGATCCTTCGCGCAATGGTAGAGTTCGACGAATAATGGTTTTCCACCTTTCTTACTTCGCCATTCTGTATAGCGCCATTGAGAGGTTCGAATCGTGTAGCCCTCATTATCACCACCACGGGGAAATTGACTGAAGGCTGCCTTCTTCCACTCTTTGGTAGGTTCATTGAGTATGGGGGCGAAGCTTGTTCCTTCCAGATAGTCCGGAATATTTTGCTCCGCAAGCTCCAGAAGTGTGGGATACATATCGACAAACTCGACTAAGGCTGCAGTCTTCTTGCCGCCACCCTTCATTCCGGGATCGTAGACGATCAGGGGTGACCGAGTGGCAAGTTCGAAATTGCTCGACTTGCCCCAGGCGCCGTGATCACCAAGATGATAGCCATGATCAGACCAGATCATGATCACCGTGTTATCCGCGATGCCCAGTTGATCCAATTCATCGAGGATCTTTCCGATCTGCGCATCCACAAAGCTCACACATGCGTAATAGCTGTGTCTCAGCTGTCTTGCATTTTCATTGTTGATCCCCTCCTCTCTGTAATTAAGCCAATTATACGCCCCGTTCTTTGCAATACTGATGGGGTCCTGATCAGGGCCAAGTTCGGGATGGGGGGAGAGCTTAATGTCCGATTCCTGATAAAGGTCAGAATACTTTTTGGGACAAACGAAAGGTAAATGGGGTTTTTTGAAACCTGGGGCGATAAAGAATGGCTTACCCGATTTGACTGCGCGCCGAATGGTGGCAATGGTCTCGTCAGCGATTTGACCATCCATATACGCATTGTCTGGAAGATCGGCATGCTCCCAGGGATTGTTCAAATTCTGGTGTTTCTTCTTCGGATCATCGCGTTGATTCTCTTTTAAGGCAAAGAATCCAGCTTCCGGAGAATAATGCGATTCTGTAAAGCTCATTTCAATGGGGAAGCCATGATGAATCTTACCGAGGGTGCGGGTATAGAAACCTTGTTTGGAAAAGGAATCGGCAATGGTGGGATGCTTCTTGACGAAGGTGGTGATGAACCAGGGCGTGTAAGGGTAGTTCACTCCGGTCGTGTCTGGTCGACAGCCTGTCAGCAGGCTCGCCCGGCTGGCGGCACAGACGGCCTGTTGAACATACGCGTTCATAAAGACCATGCCTTTGGAAGCCAGGCGATCCATTTGAGGGGTTTTCATCATGGACTGCCCATAACAGCCAGCTGCCACCTGCATGTCATCGATGCCGATGAACAGGATATTTTTGTCTTCGGCGTAAACGGTAGAAGACAGCAGCAAAACCATAGCGGCCAAACACACAGTACGGGGTCGACTCAAAAACATAAATTCATCCCTTTTCAATACTTACCGAATTGCGAGCCACAACGTGGGCTGAAGATCGTATGCACATTATCGATTCCCGCTCTTTCGAGTCTTGAATTCAGGATTCGGTTTTGGTTCCTGAGCGCCGACCTCGTCGCGCCAACGTTGAAGCTGTTTGCGTAGTTGTGCCGTTCGCTGCGGATGCTGATTGGCGAGGTCCGTCGTCTCACCGAGATCTTCCTTCAAATTGAAAAGTTCAACTCGGTTATCTTCGTAGTATTCCAGCAGCTTCCAATCGCGTGATCGCACCGCGCTGACAGGCGTCGTCGTTGAATAGTAATGCGGGTAGTGAAAGTGTAATGCCTCGCGATCGAGTTTGGCGGACGGGTCCTTTAACAGTGATGTCAAATTCAGCCCGTCAAACGTTACGTCATCTGGCAGCTCAATTCCGGTTGCGCCAAGCAGCGTTGGCAGCAAGTCCATCACGATCACCGGTTCACGACAAACGGTACCTTGAGTCGAGACGCCTGGCCAGTGAACGATCATCGGGACGCGGATACCGCCTTCGTAGCAAGACCCTTTGCCACTTCGCAGCGGAGCATTGTTCGTCGCCGGCACTGTTTGCCCGGCCTTCTTGTCGATTCCGATAAAGCCACCGTTGTCACTGGCGAAAATCACGATTGTGTTTTTGTCCAGACCACGGTCTTTGAGTTTCGCGAGAACGCGACCTACGCTTTCATCAAGACTCTTCAGCATCCCGGCGTAGACCGCGTTCTGATGTTTCATCTCGGGCCGCAGCTTTGACTCGAAGTATTTTACGTCTTCCGCCTTCGCTTCGATCGGAGTGTGAGGCGCGTGGTGCGATAGATACAGAAAGAACGGCTGATCACCAGCTTTGTCGATGACGGTTAAAGCTTCGTCTGTCAGGCGATCCGTTAAATACTCGCCGGGTTTGCCAAACTCCAAATGCGGCACATAGCGATACCCAGGTGCAAATCGCCCCTCACCGCGATACGGGTACCAGAACGTTTGTGGCGCGCCCCAACGAGCCCCGCCAATGTTGACGTCGAAACCGTGTGTTTCGGGATAATGATCGGCATCGCCAAGATGCCACTTACCGACCAGCGCCGTCAGATAGCCCGCCTTTTGCAGGTGCTTTGCCAGCGTCGTTTCGGAGTGTGGCAAACTGTGAAGCGAATCGGCTGGCAAAAGCTTTCGATTCTGCGGTCCCCCCATAAGCGCGTTTTCCGACCAGACCGTCATCTGCACTCGCGCCGCGTGCCGTCCCGTCAGAAACGCTGCTCGTGTCGGCGTGCAAACCGGCATCGCATAAGCGTCCGTAAACTTCACTCCACCTGCAGCGAGGCTGTCGATATTGGGAGTCTCGTATAAATCGGCTCCGTAGCAACCAAGATCGGACCACCCCATATCGTCAGCAAGAATGAAAACGATATTTGGCCTGTCCTCTGCGACCACGGGAGTGCTAAGCAGAACAATGAGGACAAGAAGGTTGATTAGCCGCATCTCTTTAACTCCATTGCTGGGTAATTCTGTTTCTCAGGAAATCGGCGGTTCATGATTCTGTCCGTTTCGCCTGAACAAGGTTTGTGGAACGAAGCGATTGTTGAATCGCAGCATCCCGATTTGTTTCCGAACTTACGCCAAGTTTGGCGACGGTCGCTGCGGCGACGTCTCCTAGCGATTCACCCAATTCAGCAGCGACGATTCTGCAAGCGCGGGCAGTCTCGGGCATCGCTTCCTGGGCAATCGCCGATTCCATCGCGGGACGCAGTAGCGACTCGCAGCGGGCGAAAATGGATCCAAGTACGATCGCTTCAGGATTCAATACGTCGATCAGCATCGCCAGGCCGCATCCGAGTTGTCGGCCGCATTCCTCGAGCACACCGATCGAAAACGCATCTCCCGCCATTGCGGCCTCAGCAATCTGTTTCGCGGTTGGCTCGCTTGGCAAAGTCGGATTCTCTCGGCCAGCGAGTAGGCTGCGTGCGTACATCGCAATGCCCGCTCCGGATGCAAATCCTTCGAGACAACCGGGCTTTCCTCGAACAGGAGGTCCGTCGTCGCTGACTCGAATTGCGCCAACTTCGCCGGAGAGTCCACATGCTCCGCGGTAAAGTTGTCCATTCAAAATCAAGCCTCCGCCCAGCCCGGTTCCGAACGTGAGGAAAACCAGGTGCTGGCAACCTTTCCCGGCGCCGTATTGCCACTCGGCTAGAGCACACGCATTCGCGTCGTTTTCTGCGTAGACCGGAACCTGGATCGCATCTCGGATTTTCGACACGATTGGAAAGTCGTCCCATAGAGGAAGGTGCATCATTCGCCCCGTGCATCCAGATGGAACCTCAAACATTCCTCCAACCGAAATGCCGACGGATCTCGGAGGCTCTGCTCGGATGCCAATCCATCGCCCAGCAATTTCAGCAATCTGCTTGACCGCAATCGCGGGATCGCACTCCCGGTTTGTCGGGAACGCTTCCTTCTCGGTGATTGTCGACGATGCTTCCTCAAAGACGGAAACCGCAATCTTCGTCCCTCCGATATCAACTCCGATGTAATACGGCGACGTCATTGGGCGGCTCCGATCTTCTTGGATGCGATCCTGGAACGTAACTCGACGCGTGAGTTTTGAAGTAGCACTTTTTCCTTAGCCCGGAGGGCGGAACACGGACTGCCGGTGTCGTAAGGCACCGGTATTCGTACATTTTCTGACGATCCAGCCCAGAGGGCGACACAATTTCTCGCAGTAACAATTTGTGCCGCCCTCCGGGCTTCGCGAGCATTAACCTTCGTTATTCGGTGCCTTACGGCACCGGCATCTCCTGTATCGCCCTCCGGGCTGAAACACTGCAATTTCAAAACGCGTAAGCGTGGGACCGAACCCACAAAGACTATCCCTCGCTCACGCGTCGGGTTTCTTGTTGAAATTTTCAGGCCAGTGATGCGTTCAATTATGTTCATGTGTAAATCGAGTCCTACGAAATTTCGCCCGCGGTGTTTTACTTTGACTGCTTTGCCAGCTCTTGCAGTTGGGCCCGCATCTCTTCGAGCCGGGTTTGATGCGCCGGCTGATTCACAAGGTTCTTCAACTCCTTTGGATCGGCCTCAAGGTGGTAGAGTTCATCCAGACTGTCGGATTCGAGGTAGTGGATATATTTCCAATCGTGTGTTCGGACCGCCTGCCAGGTGGAGGTTCTTGGGGCGACCTTTTCGAGAAAATATTCGGCCAGAAATGCCTCTCTCCACGGCGCATCGGCATCCCGCAACAGGGGCACTAATGATTTACCGTGCATTGGGATGATGGACTCCACTCCGGCGAGTTCCACCAGCGTTGGAGCCACATCGATATTCAACACCAATTCCTTTCGAACGCTTCCGGGCGTGATCAGCTTGGGATAGCGAATAAGGAACGGAACCCGCAGAGCTTCGTCGTAGGCAAATCGCTTGGCGTTGAATCTTCCGTGCTCGCCCATCAGGAAACCGTTGTCACTGGTGTAAATGAATATCGTGTTGTCGAGTTGGCCGGTACTCTCCAGGGCCGCGAACAGTTGCCCAACGCCTTCATCGACGGAGGCGAGACAGCGGAGCTGGTCACGTACCACGGAAGGGGCATCATTGCCGCGGCCACGCCTGGGTTCACCCGGTTCGGGGCCGATGCCTTCGAGTTCGAGTTTGTCGAGCCTTGGTAACTTCCGCGTCAATATCGGCTTTCCGGCCAGGTCACCCTCGTCGCGAGGCGGGAGTTGAAATTCAAAATCGGAGTAAAGCTTGTCGTGCCGCTCGGTTGGGAGAAAGGGTTTATGGACTGCCTTGTGCCCGAGGTACAAACAGAACGGCTTATCGTGTGGTTGTTTTACAAACTCAAGCGCGCGACGGTTCAGGTAATCGGTCATGTTACCGCGCAACTGCCGCCGAGTTCCGTTGTCGTTGACGACGCCATCGATGTAAATGCCTTGGCCTTTGAAACTGATCCAACTGTCAAATCCCGGCCGGCGTGAATCGTCCAGACCCATGTGCCACTTGCCGACGAACGCTGTCTCGTAACCCTGCTCGCGAAGCTGACGTGGAAAGGTCACCAGCGTGTGGCTGATGACGTCGATCCCTAACTTATCGTTGTTGATAACCCGATGCCGGTGCGGATAAAGCCCTGTCAGAAAACTGGCCCGACTGGGTGAGCAAAGAGGGGTCGCCACAAAGAAATTGTTGAAGGAAGCGCCTTCGCGGCCAATGCGATCGATGTGAGGTGTTTTCAACACCGGATGGCCTGTGCAGCCGAGCTGGTCCCAGCGTTGGTCATCGGTGATGACAAAAATGATGTTCGGCCGGTCGTCAGCGGCCATAAGCTCACTCGGTCCCCGACGCAGCGCGCTTGTAATGAGGACGCCTACGAGCAGGTAGAACTGAAATCGTTGCATGGTTCTTGATTCTCCGTTCATTGATTCTGCTCTTGGCAAGGTCTGCGACCTCGTCGCGCCAACGTTGAAGCGGTTTGCGTAGTTGTGCTTAGCATTCGGATTGCTCCACTAACGGGCGTTCGGTATTTTTCGCTTGGGCATGCTTTTGATTGGAGCCGTGGGCAGGGCCTCTGATAGGCGCTTGATAATGGCGGCGCTTCCGGGGTTGTTGGCGATATTGTTAAATTCGCGCGGATCGTTGACGTGGTCGAACAGGGCCTCTGCGTTGTTTGATTTTAGATAGCGATAGCGTCCATCGCGCACCGCGTGATGATTCTCGCTCTTCGAGGTTACGATCGCTCGATTAAGATCCGTCTCTGCCTCGATAATCGGGAGCAGGTTCTGGCCGTCGTTGTTTTTGTTCTCTGGTAGACCCGCAAGCGCGAGCAGCGTGGGATAGACATCCACCAAGCTTACCGCGGTATCGACTTCTTTCTGCTTCGCGCCTGGCTTTAAGATGAGTAACGGTACCCGTGTGGATTCTTCCCAGAGAGTAAACTTAGAGAAATGCTCCTTCTCGCCCAAATGCCAACCGTGGTCCGTCCAGATCACCACGATCGTGTTATCCGCAATCGGCGAAGCCTCCAAGCCTTTCATGAGTCTACCCAGCTCAAAATCCGCATAGCTGACACACGCCGCATAGCCGCGACTAGGGCCCGGTTTTCCGGTGAATTCCTTATGCCGTTTGGGTGGTAGAAGAGATTCCGGAATGTTTTTCCCCCACCCTTTCGGATTCGTTGGAGGCGTAATTTCAACATCCTCGTAATGGTCGTAAAACTTGTCCGGGACAAACCAGGGCATATGCGGGCGATAGATCCCGACTGCCAGAAATAGCGGTTCATCGCGAGAAGCCTCAAGCTGCTCGATCGCCCAATTCACCACTTTGTGGTCTCCCATATCTTCAAGCGGCTTACCGGTGCCGCCCCAATCGAAGTTCCCCTCGCCCCGTTTTGGCTTCACGTCCGGCATGCTCGGCACAGGCAATTGGAAATTAAAAGACGGAAAGAAATCATCCCACCCTCTGGGCGAGAAAAGCCCTTTCCGATGGAAATCGGTTCCTTGATTCGCATGATAGATCTTCCCACCTCCCAGCGTCGCGTAGCCATGCTTTTTGAAATATTCAGGTAGCAGGAGAATGTCATCGAATCGTTTATTGACCAGCCAGTCATGACCGTTGCCATAAACTCCTGTCGACGCTGGATGGAGACCCGACATGATGGAGGTGCGAGACGGATTGCACGAAGGGGCATTGCAGTGGGCGTTGTTGAACAATATCCCTTTAGCCGCCAGCGAGTCGAAGTTCGGTGTATCCACATCGAACGGCTCACCGTTGAGCTGACTCGGACCCCAATCATTGAAATCGTCAATGGAGATGAAGAGGACGTTCGGCCGGTCGTTAGCGGCAAGAAGTTCGTTTGCCCCCGGACGCAGCGCGATGGTGACGAGGACCAACGCGAACAGGTAGAAGTAAATGCGTTTCATGGTTTTCCAATCTCCGTTGATTGATTTCGTTAACGGACAGCTCATGCTTTCAGTTCTGCGAATGTCTTTTCAAGGAGCGTCTTCGTGAGAGCGATTCCTTTCATCTCCGCAGTATCCTTGCCCTCGTATTCGATACCGATGTATCCCGAATATCCCGAGTCCGAAATGATCTTCAACATGCGAGAATAATCTGTATTGATCTCCTCGCCAGAATCGTTGAAGTCATGTGACTTCGCGCTGACGCCTTTAGCAAAGGGCATCAGATCGGTCACGCCCTGATAGCGATCGTATTGAAGGCCAACCTTGTCCTCGGTGTAGTTCGGATTGTCCTGGAAGAACGATTTGTCTTTCACATAGCGATCGGCGTTACCTCGGTTCCTGGCAACGTAGAAATTTCCGAAGTCCGGAAGCGTGCCACAATTCTTCAGTGGCACTTGTTTCATCACCGAGGCGAGCCAACTCCCGTCGGACGACAATCCGCCGTGGTTTTCCACAATGATGTTAATGCCCATCGGTTCGGCAAACTCACACAGTTTGCTGAGGCCTTCGACGCAAAGATCCTGCTGTTGTTTTGAACTGAGCGTACGATCCGAAGCGGCGTTGACACGAAGCGAGTGACAGCCAAGGAACTTTGCCGCCTCGACCCAGGCAAAGTGTCCGGTGACGGCATTGCTGCGGCGTGTCTTGTCGGGGTCACCAAGATTGCCGACCTTGTCGCACATGATCAGCAGGTTTTTGACGCCCAGATCGCCTGTCCGCTTCTTGACTTCTGCGAGGTACTTTTTGTCCTTCGGTTGGACGCCGAGCTTTTCGTTCTCCACACAAGCGAAGTGATTCGACCACTCCACCGCATCCAGCCCGAATTTTTCCCGGGCGATACTTGGGAAGTCCAGGTTGTCAATTTCTCCGGCTTTCAGCGCTCTGTGAAGCGACCATTGTGCGAGAGAAATCTTGAAACGCGGTTCCGTTTGCGATTCTTTTGTTTCATCGGTCTGGGCATGACAGCGACCAACTGCCACGATTCCTCCGGCCATCATCGCAGTCGCTGACCTGAGGAAGTTGCGTCGGGTGTGGGTGATGTTCATGTCGGATACCTTTGGAGTTAAGTTTCTGGTTTTTCAATTCACGCCTAGGCACAGTCTCGCAAATAGTGAGCGGCAAGGCGCTAGCCGCCGGTGACATCAAAATACCCGCGGCTAGCGCCTTGCGGCTTACATAGGATTTCGTTGTTTCGCACTCACGCTTGATTCACGCCCAGTTCCATGAACGCAAACGCGACTATGTGATAAATCATCATCTGTACATCTTCGACACGGCCATAATGTTCGTCGGGAACGACGATTGGCAGAGTTGCAAGTTCGGCCAGTCGTCCTTTCCGTGAGCTTGTAATCGCCACGGATGTGAGTCCGTTCTGCTGTCCCCACTCGAACGCTTTGACACAATTGGGGGAATTCCCACTGACGCTGCCGCAGATCAATACGTCGCCCGCTTGCGCCATGTTTTCCAACTGGCGATAGAAGACATCCTCATACGCATAATCATTGCCAATAGCGGTCAGCCAACTGAGATTGTCGTTGAGTGATAGGACTCGGAATCGTCGACCGAGCGCATCGGAAGCCCCTTTGCCCATATCCGCTGCGAAATGCGAGGAGCTGGCCGCGTTACCACCGTTGCCGAACGTGATCAGTTGTTTGTTATCTTCCAGCGCCTGCTCAACGATGTTGACAAACTTAGCGATATCTTTGACCGGCAGTTCGCGTAGCACGCGAATCTGGCTTTCAATGTATTTCTCAATCCATGCGTCACTGTTCATAGCTTTACCTCTTTGGACTTTCGTTTTGAGTGGAATCTTGTTTCGGTCGCTTCTCGACATTCTTTTGTTCTTCGGTCGGCGCGCGGCGCGTCGCAAGAAACTCGACCAAGTCTCGAAGTTCAGAAAGCGACAGCTGTTTTTCGACGCCATCGGGCATTCCTGACTTGCTGGACTGCACCCGTTCTTCGATCTCGTCGAGCGGGATCGTTATGCCCGGCGCGTCGCTACTGGATGAATTGCCAGCGTGGTCCGTGGTGAGGATGATCGGAAGAATGGTGATCGATTCATTCGTTTCCTCGCCGACAATTCCCGAGAATACCCGGCCATCGACTGTGAGCACTTTGGTCTGCTCATATCCCTTGGCGATTTTCGCACTTGGCTTGACGATGGATGCGACAATCTGTTCGCGCGAGAGTCGGCGACCGACGTCGGACAAATCAGGCCCAACGAGACTGGTTCCGTTGTTGTCTACACGGTGACAGCGGAGACATTGCACTTGGGCATTGTGTAAAAAGATTTTACGACCGAACGTGGCTGTCCCGCCGTGAACGACTGGCCGAAACTCGGCCAAAGCTTCCTGAGCATGCCCCTGCCGATAGCGAGTGGCCAACGCCGCGATCTGCGACTGGAGTTCACTATATTTACGACCAGAAAAATCCGCTTGAATACCGGCGTCCTCGCTGGCAAGAAGTGCATCTAACTCCAGTGCCGGCGGCAATTCTCCTGCGGCAAGCTTTTTCATTTCCTCATGGAGCAATTCGAGCCCGCGTTTCTGTTTCATCCGTCCGAGCTGCCGCATCGCACCGCGGCGCTCGACAATTTCGCCATCCTTAAGCGCTGCCTCGTAGGCCTTCATCGCTTCGTCTGGAGCGTTCACGGCAAGCAGATCTCGCCCGGCCGCGCGAACATCCGGTGACGGATCCTTAAGAGCCGATTGTGTGACATCTGCTACGATCGCCGCGTCAAGAAACGCCAGACTTCGAATCGACTCGGCGCGATCTGCCGGCTCCAGTTTCTCATCGCCGACAAGTGCCAACAATTCGTTTGTCGCTTCTTCAATTTCGTAATGCTGAGCCAACGCGACGGCTGCTTGTCGCACTAACGTAGGCGCATTGCGAATGAGTTCCGGTACGACATCGACCGCAGCCGCCGCACCTGTCTGAGTCTTTCGTTCTTTCAGTGGCTGCCAGGTCCCGATAATCCGTTCGCGAGGTGAAGGCTGAGGCCATTCGGCAAGCATCGCCAGCGCATCCTGTCGCAGCAGTTCCGGCTCAGTGGAATCGGCCGCCAGTTGCGCAATGCTGCGCGCTCGTGATGGCCCGCCCAGACGAAAGTTGGCATTGAGCACGCGGACGCCCAGATCAATGTCTTTGTTCTGGCGCTGATCAATCAGTTTCGCCAATGCGGGCAGACCGTCAGGAATCGGAACATCATTGATCGCTCGGGCAGCCTCCAGCACCAAACGGGGATCCTCGTCAGAAAGAAACCTCGCGACTTCCGGACTCTTCATCCGTCGCAATGACAGCAGCACGGCCAATCGAACCTCGGGATGATCGTCATCGGAAAGCGACATCACGTCTTTCAAGTGACCGGCCTCTGCGATTTCCGTGAATGCCACCACAACCGCATGCCTTAAAAAATCATCGGTGGTACTGTCGGAAGTTAATCGTTCTCGCATCAACGTGATGGCTGTTTCGTCGCCGAGACGCCCCAACGCCATGGCGGCAATGGAGGCAACACGCATTGATGGGTCGCGAAGCAGTAAACGCAAAGGCTCGGCCGCCGCCGAGATGGGCGTATCGCGAAGCAATCGTGCCATCAGCGTCCGCACTTCTTCGTCCGCGTCTGCCAATAAGCTGATGAGCGGCTCGAGAACCTGTGCTCCGGATCTTTGCATCTGGCCGAGTGCCCACATCGCGTGCAGTCGTGCCATGCGATTGTCGTTTTCAAGCGCGGCCTGCGTGAGTGGTGTGACCATCTTTGGCCGCACTGCCGATTCAAACTGAGCACGCTGACGAACGCCCATGTGGGGATGACCCAGTAAGTCGATCAGCTCGTGCGACGTCAACGTTTTTGTCGGTAGTTCCAAAAGGCGTTTGACTTCCGCAAGACGCTCTCCCTGCGGACTTCCCTCCGCGCCGCCAGCGCTCCCCGTCATTCGCCAGATACGTCCCTCGCCGGTTCCAGCCCAGCCTTCACCGTAGTCTGCAACGTAGAGGCATCCGTCGTGTCCGAATTCAATATCCGTTGGCAGCATGCCGGAAACGATGGATTCCGATTCGCTCATCCGAAATCCGGCTCCCTGCGCCTGGACGCGAAAACTCCAGAGTTGGCTGCGCGCGGCAACTCCGCGAAAGTCACTGACGAAGAACGCGCCACGATACTTGTCAGAAAACGTACTCAGTCCGGGTTCACGTGTCAGTCCACAAGGTCCTTCGGTGATGTGCCCGATCGGTGGCATGACATACATCGCCTGATTGGTCGGCCGCTCGTCCCACACACTTTCCCGCCACCAGGGCCGCTCAATATACGGAGCCCAGTCAACGCGATGCTCGTCCGGCCATTGATAAGTCATTCGCCAGCCGTATTCCCCGCCTTCGACGAGATACAGCAGTCGGGCACGATCTTCACCGTCGGCATCATTGTCCACGGTGAACAGATTGCCAAAGTCGTCGAAGGCCAGTTCCTGCGGGTTTCGAAGACCGGTCGCGAAGACCTCAAGCCCCGAGCCATCTCGCTCACAGCGAAACACGGCTCCCGAATAGGCATCCTCAAGAACTGGTCCCTGTTTTGTTCGGACATGATAACCGCGGTCGCCGATGCTCCAGTACAGTCGACCATCCGGCCCATCGGTGATCCCGTGCATATCGTGTCCATGCAGTGAGACCTTCACGCCAAAGCCGGAATGAACTTTCTCGCGGACTCTCGCCGTCCCGTCCTCTTTTTCGCCGGTCAGCTTCCACAGGTGTGGAATGTTCGTGACCCACACGCCATCCGGACGAGCCATTATCCCGGCAATCGCACCATCAAGAACGTCTTGGAATTCAGCAAAGACGACGGACTGATCGGCGCGGCCGTCTCCGTTGGAGTCACTGACAACGTGAATTTGATCAGCGTGCTCGCTGTAGAACGACAGTGGTTGCTTGCCCTCGGCCGCCCACTTCTTGTACATCGCAAGCCGATCATCCACTGTTCGCGCGGCGAAATCGTCATCCATCCAGTATTTATGCATGCGATTATCTTCGGTCCCCTTTCGGTTACGAAAATGCACGGCTACGAAAAGTCGCCCCTGGTCATCGAACGAAATAGCAGTTGGGAAGGTGATCAGCGACTCATCAGCCCACAGGTCGACCGAGAACCCGTCGGCGAATGTCCAAGTGGCCTTGGCGAGTTCGGCAGCGTTATCTTCGTTGGACGTCACGTCCTGAGCCGCCAACTCATCGAACATGCCGGGGCCCAGGAGTAGACATAGACAAGCCACTGCAGTTGCGATTAGTGACCGCCTCTTGCTGAGGTTGCGCAAAGAATCTGTCGGCTTGAATGCCGTGATCTGGTTGGAGCGGCCGGCAGTCCATTGATCCATTGAAATTCTTCCTATCAATGAGCATTTGGAGATGTTCTGCCAACGATTGTCTCCCATCACGACGCATAAACAATTGTCAAATATCGCAAACCTATTGCGATATATCGTTTCTCTCCTCGTGCGTCATCTGACAATGTCCCAGCATGAGATCGCACTAACTCTTAACTTCAACAATCCTCAACGGGCTTGAATTTACAGACGTCTGAAGGACGGGTGACGAGTTAGATTGATGAACCGTCCCGTTTTCGTCTAATTCCGGGCAGTGTCGATTCGATTCAAGAGCCGCTCGTGGAGTCGCATCTTGATTGAGGCGTAATCGGGATTCTCGGCGAGATTCGTATACTGTTCCGGATCCTTCTCCATGTCGTAAAGCATGAAGCCTTCCTGCTCATGCTTCTTCGAAGGGGGGTACCACATCCAAGCCCATTTACCACTACGAAGACCGAAGCCGGCGCCGACCTGGATCATCGCGTCTGTTTTTGGCAATGACTTTCTCGGGTCGTCAAGCAGCGGAACCAGACTTTGCCCTTGAATTCCTGGCTCCGACGGAAGTCCTGCGAGTTTGGTCAAAGTCGGGTAAAGATCGACCAACTCGACGAAGTGGTCGACCTGCACACCTTGCTTTTTGCCGGGAACGGAAATGATCAAGGGGACTCTGATCGCCTCTTCCCAGAGCTTCGATTTCTTCCACATGTGATGTTCACCAAGCAGATATCCGTGATCGGAAACAAACACAACGATGGTGTTATCTCGAAGCTTCAGGCGATCGAGTTCCGCAAGAATCCGGCCCACCTGGCGGTCCATGTAGCTAACCGCTCCGTAATACGCACGACGCATTTTCTGAATCGGCGACTTGTCGAATTTTAAAACCGACCCCATCGCGACGGTCGGAATGTCGTCGTGATCGTTCTTGGGAACGCTTGGAACAAAAAGCTCATCAGAGCGGTACTGGCCAATCGTTTTTTCAGTCGCAATGAACGGGAAGTGCGGACGGACGAGCCCCACTGCGAGAAAGAACGGTTCGCCTTTGTCGGCTCGTGTTTGCAGAAGTTGAATGGCTTTGTCAGCGGCCATCGTATCGGCGAGAAGGTGTTGGTTCTTTTCTTCGACTTCGATCGATGCATATTGAGCCCGAGCAATCTTCGAGAATCGATAGGGTTCGCCTCCAGCCTGTCCGGCAAGCCATTTTTTTCGTTCCGCTGGATACTGAGCGACGGCTTCCGGGTCCAAGAAGTCTTCTGCTTTGCCAGGCGTCAGAGATTCCAACGCGGCGATGTTGTGAGTCTCGTCCCACGACGCGGCATGGTCTCGCCCCGGATTTCCTTCAATGATGTCACCAGGAATTCCCATGTGGTAAATCTTGCTGACGCGCCCGGTCCAGTATCCGTGATTGGCAAAGTGCAGCGGAAGCGTGATTCGTTTCGGGTCGACATCACCGCCATTACGCGTCACCCCGTTTAGGACGGGATACTGGCCGCTCATGATGGAAGCCCGGGACGGGCCACAAAGAGGAAACTGGCAGAACGCTCGCGTAAACGTCACGCCGGATTTCGCAAGCGCGTCCAGATTGGGAGTGCGGCATTCTGGATGCCCCATGCCGCTCAGCGCGGTGTTCAGGTCGTCGGAGATAATGAACAGCACATTAGGTCGCTCAGCGGCGACGGTTGTTGCAACGGATGCGGCGCTTGCAATCAGCAAACACCAAAGTCGAAGTAATTGTTTCACTTTGTCAATTCCCAATTTGTACTGGTAACAACCCCGGTTTTTACAAACGTTGGAAAACAGGTTTTTAATTCCCGGTTGTGCGAACAGAAGTCGTATGAGACTCACAGTCGCTCGAAAATCAATGCCTTGATATCAGGCATCTCCACTCCGGGCTTCTTCACGACCCTCAGTTCCAATGAGTGTCTTCCCTTTTCCAGCGCTAGTTCACCCGCGTCCAAGTCTTTCCATTCCCGTGACAAATAGGCGCCGTAATTCTTGATCGCTCGCTCCGGCGCCGGGTGCGGCGCACTAACCCAGAGTTCCTGAATCTGAATGTCGAGCGACGCCCGGCCCGCACTTAGGCGAAATACCGAACCGACCCCGTCCTCGGGACAGGCATACCGGATTCGAACCCGGTATCGACCGCTCTCAACGACCCGGATGGTGCAAGCCGCGTGCGCTTTCGAATCCGACCAGCGTTCAATCCACTGATGGTTCCATCCTTTCCTCCCACTGTAGTCAATCCCATTCCCCGGTCCCGGATAAATGTCCAGCTCATGCGCGGGCACTGTCACCCTCGGCCACTCCTTATGTCCGATATGCACCGGCAACGGTACTGGCGACCGAACAGTTGCCGTCGCTGCCCAATTCCGGACCGCTTCGATCAGCTCGCCATGAATCTCCGGTTGTGTCTCGGCCAGGTTCTTCTTCTGACTCGGGTCTGCCACAAGATCGTGCAACGACGTCTCTGTCGCACGGTAACGCTGAGACCGAATCGACCAATTTTCAGGATTTTTCCACACAAACAGGTTCCGCTTCGGCATCTCGAAATCATCCTGTCGGTAGAGAAGTGGCGTCACGTCCATCCCGTCCAGCGGCAGCGTCTTACTACCAGGATTTTCCACACCCGCAATCCGGCATAGCGTCGGCAGCAAGTCGACATGCGCCACGTTCGGTTTCACGACCGTGCCCGCCTTGATTCGTTCCGGCCAACGTACGAACAGCGGAACGCGCACGCCCCCTTCGTGTACATGGGACTTGATACCAAGCATCTCGTCATTAAAGCGGTGGCCGTTGGGCCCGTTGTCCGTCAGGAAAATAAAAACCGTCTCGTCCGCGATTCCCAACTCCTCCAGCTTTGCGAACAAGCGGCCCAGGTTTTCATCCACGTTCTCGACTAGCGCATACATCGCCCGCGTGAACGGATCCTCTACGTCCGACCGCTCCGCCCACTGCTTCCACTTGTCCACGGGCACGCTCGCTGGTGTATGCGGCGTGTTGTAAGGAACGTAACAGAAGAAGGGAGAATCATCCGCTTTGTGCTTGCGCTCGATAAACTCAATCGCGTGATCCGTAAGAATATCTGCGATAAAACCACGCGCCCGGAAGGGTGAACCATTCTTCTCAAGCATCGGATCAAAGTAGTCGTTCCAATGCCCACCACAAAAACCCACGAATTCATCAAACCCCTGCGCGTTCGGATGGTACGGCCAGTTCGCACCGTTGTGCCACTTGCCAAAACAACCAGTCGCATATCCGGCCTCTTTCAACAGCTCCGCGATCGTCACTTCCTCGCCCCGCATGTTCTCATATCCGCGCGTCACGCCCGTCACGCCGGTGCGCGACGGATACCGACCGGTTAACAACGCGGCGCGCGTTGGCGCGCAACTCGGTTGCACAAAAAATCTCTCGAACCGTGCTCCCTCATTCGCAACGCGGTCCATGTTCGGAGTTTTGATCCACTTGTTACCGTGAACCGCCACATCCCCAAACCCCTGGTCGTCCGTCATCACCAACACGATGTTCGGCCCGTCTGCAAACGCGCCCGTCACCAGAAACAACCAGCAACTAACCACTTTCACCGCAACTCGCATCCAGGCACGCAAGTTCAACACGCCGCTGTCGATTACGGCGACCGCTTCCATTCCACAGACAGGAATTTGTTTTTGAGCGGTGCAACCGAAGACGCGGGCTTTTTTAGTGGTGGTTTCGAAACCGGCGTTTCGCTGAGTTCGGCAACCCGAAGCGTTAGCGATGGACTGCAATGCAAGCTGATTTTGAACGGTCCCTCGCTGACGCGTCGGGTTACCACAGGTTTTGAAACCATCTCTAGCGCTATGCATCGATATTCTTCCTGGGAAATGAGCTTTTGGAGATTGTCTGACAACAATTGTCCCGCGTCGCGATACAATTACCATTGTCATATAACGCAATATGTTTGCGATATATGGGTTCTCTCCCCCTTGCGTCATTTGACAATGTCCCAGCACGAAATAGCACTAATTCTTAACATCAATAAGCCGTACGATCGTAAAGTGGTTGCGGGGATCGCTCGCTTTACAAGAACGCAGCGTGATTGGCGACTGTACATTGAGGATGAACCTCTGGAAAAGATTCCCAACCTCAAACGCTGGCGTGGACACGGGATCATCGCCGACCTCGACGATCCAAATGTGCTCGATGCGGTGACCGGACTGAAGATTCCCGTCGTAAACATTGGCGCTGCAGTCCTTGCCAAGTCATGGAAGAACGAGACGCCCTACGTCACCACCGACAACTCGGCCGTTGCTCAATTGGCAGCGGATCACTTGTTGAATCAAGGATTCACCAACTTTGCGTATTGCGGCATTCGACGATCGGCTATCAAACCTTGGTCCAGTATGCGGGGCGACGCTTTCCGCAAGATTCTTCGTCAACATGGGCACGACTGTTCGGAGTACTACGGTCGACATACCAGTGCGCGCCAGTGGGAATCCGTTCAGGCTGGCATTTGCCGGTGGCTAGCGACGCTTCCGCGTCCGGTCGGCTTGTTCGCTTGCAACGACGCACGAGCCCGGCATGTCCAGGAAAGTTGTCGAAGACTGAATCTTCAGATTCCAACTGATGTGGCCATTCTTGGTGTCGACAATGATGAGCTTATGTGCGATCTGGCAAATCCGGCACTCTCAAGCATCTCTCTGGGAACCAACGAAATCGGATATAAAGCTGCGTGTTTACTCGACGACTTGATCGCTGGAAGGCGTGTTGCGATAAAGCGAAGAAAGGTCATGGTGGCACCTGTCGGTGTCATCACTCGCGAATCAACAAATACGATTGCCATCGCGGACGAGGTTGTTGCTCAAGCTGTCGAGTACATCCGAACGAACGTCGATTGTGGCATTCGAGTGGCGGATGTGATTAGGGAAGCGGACCTTTCGAGATCGACGTTGGACAACCGATTCAAACAAGTTCTCGGTCGCACCGTTCACGACGAAATCGAACGTGTGCGGTTAGAGCGAACAAGGGAATTGCTCGTGACGACCGATTGGACGTTGAGCGAAATCGCATTGCAGACTGGCTTTGGCACGGTTCAGTACTTGGCAGCCGTTTTTCGTCAATCGACGGGCCAAACGCCTGGCGAGTATCGAAAATCCAACACCATTTCGCAGAGGCTTGCCTAGAAAAATGGTGACAGTGAATCGTCGAATTCCCTGACGACTCTTGCCAGTGCAGCGTCAAGTTTTAGTTTTTGGGTTGAGCGGAACGGCGCTAGCCGCCGGCGCCCTGCAATGCCGGTGGCTAGCGCCATGCCGCTCACAACACAATCCAATTCTTAATGTTGACGCGGTACTAGGCTTTGTAACTAAACTCGAACTTGGGCGTAGACAAACTTCAAAGTCCGTCGATTTGGTTTGTTTTGCTGCATTCTTGACGGACTAGGAAGTCCATCGAACGCGGTTTTGGGAGAGCCTGATGCTAAGACGCAACTTGAGTTTGGTCGTATTTCGATTACCTTCGGTTGGCTGCGTGTTGCATGGGGAGCCAGGCGCCGTTTTCGTTGCTGCTGGCGACGCATTGTTGGATGAAGTGCATGCCGTCGACGCCGTCGTAGACGTTGGGATAGATGGTGTCCTTTGTCTCAAATGATTCGCCCGTGGCCCGCGCGATGATCGAGTCGTAGGCAACGCAGTAAACATTGGCGAAGGCCTCGAAGAATGCTTCGGGATGGCCAGCGGGCAGCCGGCAGGCCGCTTTGCCCATGTCGTTAATGAACGGCGCATTGGGATCGCGCGTGTAGAGCGCGTGTGGTTGGCCGTTGCGGCGAAGGATCATTTTGTTCGGTTCTTCCTGCCGCCAAGCGATTGCCCCTTTGGTGCCGTCGATTTCGATGCAGAGGTCGTTCTCGCGGCCGTGCGAAATCTGGCTGGCGGTGACGGTTCCCATCGCACCATTTTCAAACCGGATGACCGCGTGGCCGTAGTCGTCGAGAGCGCGGCCTTCTTCGAATGTCTTGAGGTTGCAGGAGATTTGTTCGGGCAGAAGTCCGGTCATGTAACGGGCCAGGTTGTAGGCGTGCGTGCCGATGTCGCCAAAGGCGCCGGCTGCACCCGACTTGGTGGGATCGGTTTTCCAGGCGGCTTGTTTCTGGCCTTCGATTTCCAAGCGAGAGCGGAGCCAGCCTTGAATGTAGTTTGAACGAATTGCCTGGATCTCGCCCAGTTCGCCGCCGAGAATCATTTCGCGGGCATGGCGAACGAGCGGATAGCCGGTGTAGTTGTGTGTGACTGCAAAGACGGCTCCCGAGTTTTCAACGAGCGCGGCAAGTTCTTCGGCCTGGGCGAGGTCGAATGTCATCGGCTTGTCGCAGATGACATTAAAACCTGCTTCGAGCGCGGCTCTGACGATGGGGAAGTGCGTGTGGTTAGGGGTGGCGACGCTGATAAAATCGATGCGTGTATCTTCCGGGAGTGCCAGTTCTTTTTCGATCAACTCGTCGATGGAACGATAGGCGCGATTCGGCTGGATGTCATACGCAGGGGCCGATGCTTTGGCGCGCTGCGGATCGGACGAGAGGGCACCGGCGACGAGGGCGGCTCGGTTGTCGAGCACGGCTGCCGTAGCGTGGACGCGACCGATGAAGGCTCCCTGTCCGCCACCGACGAGAGCCATGCGGAGTTTGCGATTGAGAGCGCCGTTGGTGGTTTCCATGGTGGTCCTCTGTATTTCGGTTAGCTGATTTCAGCACAAGCGTCGCCGCATGGGTAAGCTGATAGGCTTGCTCTACGTAATGGACGACCGTCGCATAGTCGCGCCAAGATACTACCGGCTCGTTTCAATTACAATTGATGCCCGACTCAATTAACGAGTTTAGGTCGTGTTGACATTCGGGTTTTCGTCGAATGTTGAACGTGATAACAATAAGCCGTCATCACTCGCTTCGGGTTTAGCACCCGCGGCCTCTGAAGGCCAAACGGGCACAGGATTTCGTGTCCTGTGGGTATCAAACTCGACCGCGATTCGTATTGGTTTTTCGTTGAATCAATAGTGCGTTCGCACGCTTAATTTCTTAATGCTGGCCACTTCTACCACTGATTTGCCACGGATTGAATGGGGCAAAAAGAAAAGGGCTCACGACGAATGCGTCGCAAACCCTTATTTTTCCGAGTACCCGAGGCGGGACTTGAACCCGCACGACCGTAAGGTCACAGGATTTTAAATCCTGAGCGTCTGCCAATTCCGCCACTCGGGCAAAACAGTGTGTCTTGCTGGCAATTCAACACGTGGACGAACTTGTTCGTGAGTATTGAGACCCTAGATGATCCAGATTGGATTCTCGTTGTCAACAGTACTTGAGAGTTGTCTTCGTCCTTTTGGACGCTTCTTGTTCATCTGGACTTTAAATACGCCGCTAAAACCTTGGGGCGGTTTTTTGGCTGGCCAATTCTACCTTGAGCTTTACTGCCTGGCCGTCACGCTGGATGGTGACGTTCAGGACGTCGCCGGCTCGGTGCTGAGCGATGTGTAGTTTGAGGTCTTCAAACGTCATGATCGCTTGTCCGTCCACTGACTCGATCACGTCGCCGATCTTGATGCCGGCGCGGGCAGCTCCCGAATCAGGGATCACCTCGCTAATCTCACAGGGGTCGGATTCGGCGTCCACTCCGCGCAAGGAATGCGGCTGATCGAACGGTCGGGCGACGGCCAAGTTGGTGGGGCCACCTCGGACCCCAAAAAACGCTTGGGCTTTGTAAGCGATTTGGAGGTTAGGCCGCTTGGCCTTGAATGCTTTGTAGTCGGCCGTGTTGAATTTACAAACCGCCAAATTCAAGTAACTCACCTGCTTCAAGGAAACCAGCGCATCGAACACGGATTTGTCGATGTCCGTGTCCTTAAATTGCAACCCGCGCAATCGCTTGAAAGATTCAAGGCCGACGAGAGCCGAGTCCTGCAACTGGCAAGAATTGAAATTAAGCATCTGCAGTGAGGCAATCTCACTGCAAGATTCAAGGAGTGCCGAATCGACTAGGCAGTTTTTAAATTCCAACTCCCTGAGTGATGGCCATTGGCCGTCGCTCAGGATATCCTGCTCCACATCGCAAGCATCCAGCGTGAGCTGGGACAAGGTCGAGATGTTTCCGAAGGTCGCCAAGTTTTGTTTGGAAATGGTTTGCTGGGAAAGCGTCAGGACCTGAACGTTGCGCAAGTCTTTGAGCAACAACAGGTCTTCGCTGGTGCCCTGCCAGTCTTGGCCGATTTCAATCGTCAAGCCCGGCCCGTTGTAGCTTGCTCCGGCGCCGGCGAGCAGGCGTTGAACTCGAATTTGATTTTCGATCGCGACTCTGCCGGGCACATTCTCAGTCAATTCGGCGGCGTCAGGATCCGGTTCCTCGTCCAGTTCGAAAACCCGGTTTCGATTGGTGTCGATGTCTGCCATCAGGATTTCGTTGATCTGAGCCCGTGCTTGTTGGGGAGAAAGCTTGGTAATCTCGTTTATTTTTGGTTTACGTTTCGCGGGCGCCGGGGCAGCCCCGTACGCACGGTTGGTGAAGATCACATTTTGCCCCAACAGGAGTGCCATTTCTCGGCCGTCCTGCATGGCGTCTTCGATCGGGTCGTTGACAACCGCTCCGAGTTGCCGCAGCCGCTTGATTGCGGCCTGTTTCCGTTTGAGACGCCATTGGGCTTCCAGCTGCTGGAGTGATTGAGTCAGCGTCGAGTTGGTGGTCGATTCAATGTCGTAGCGGAATTTCAGCAGCCCCAGGGCTTTGAAGCAGACGTCTTCGTCGCCGTTGATCGAGATGTCTTCAAGGGTCTTGCGGATTCGCCATTGGGCTTCGGGGGAGCAGTTGAGTGAATGGAAAGCCAGTGATTTCAGTGCCTCGCCGCCAAATTTCGCAAGCTGCAATTTCGCTCGTTCGCGTGTCTTGTAACTGGGAGCATCAAGGTCGGCCAGCGCTTGCTCGATCTGGGCGTTCAGCGACGCTCCAGTCTCAGGGGCAGGGTTGCGAGACGACTCGTCGTCGGAATCTCCGCTCCCGTCCGCCTGATGTTGCCAGCAATGTGAAACACCCAAGGCCATGAGATTCTGGGGGGCGACGAAGAGGACGCAGATTGCCAGGTGCCAGGCCAAATTGCTGGTCAGCGAACCGCAAGTAGGCGGAGACTGACTCGTCCGAATCGTCTGGCGATCGATCGCCGTCGGTTTGGTTTGGGTGTTGCACCAACCGGGAATTGTGTTTGGCATTCTGCTAGCACCTGTGGAGGCCAAGTTTCGATTGGCGGGGCAAAGAGCTCGTCTAATCGTAGAGAAGCCTAGTTGGGGTGTCGAGACGAACCCTTAAAAAGCAAAGAAATTCGCTAGTCGGAAAAACAGCAAGAACCGGACTATTTTGCTTAAGAATTGCGAGTTAGTGCGACGATGAACACGGTGGTCACGTCCACGGCGACATCGTCGGGACGGGGCGAGAAGGTTTTTCCAAGGAATGTCAAGGACGCAGTGTCGAAATGAAGATCCACACAACACGATTCGCCGCGATCGAAATCGAGCCGGATGACATTTTGTTCTTCCGTAACGGACTCTTGGGATTCGAAGACTGCCGACATTGGGTACTTCTGGCCGATGCCGACAACTCCTCAGTGGCTTGGCTACAAAGCATGCAGCATGCTGACATCGCGTTACCAGTCGTTTCCCCGCGCCGTTTCGTCTCGGAGTATCAGGTTCGACTTGAGCCATCCGACGTCGATGTACTGCAGCTCACTTCTGTTGAGCAGGCGTATGTTTTGGGGATCGTGAGCCGCGACGAAGAAACGTTGACGCTCAATCTTCGGGCTCCGTTAGTGATTAACTTGGACCGCCGAATTGGCTGTCAGGTTGTCACCGTCGATCCTCAGCCCATGCAGTACGAGTTGGCAACGCTGCCCGTAAGCTTGCGACGCAGTGCTTAGTCAAAACGTCCAGCTAACATGGTTAGGTGGCTAACAAGGTTGGCAGGCACGTATCTTCTCTGGCGGTTTGCTATCAGCCGTTAGGATTCTTTGAGACAGTGGTTTGAATACCTCTGCGGTCGACTGAGCGTGGCAATTTGTCTAATGCTCAACGACAAAGAATCCGGTTTATCGAGATCGGCGGATCGTTTTTACAGGGCGGGCAGGATCGCATCATGCTTGTCAATGTGGTGGCACTGGTGGTGTCGCTTCGACCGCCAGACTGGCAGTGTTTCAAGCGTGCGACACGGCGCGGTTCATGCCGCCACACGTGGTGATATAAAAACACACACCGTGCCTTTGCGGCTCATCCGCTTACCCATCTTGGAAGTGAATTCTGTTGTACGTTCAGCGATTGGAACGCCCCATTCGTTTTGATTTGAGGCGTTCAACTAGTATAGGCCGTACGATTGGAGCGTAATATCCGTCAAGCCCGGCATAAAGGCCATCTCGAATCTGTTTCTCTTTTCGGATACCCGCAAAGGGCGATAACGATGAACGTCTCTGTCTGCCAGCGAACGATTTCGTTGGTTTGTTGATAGCAGTGTTGAATCCGCGGCAAAGGATTGCCCCGATTGGTTGTTCGGGCGTGCGTTGGGAAGGTCTCCAACATCACGGCGTTGTCAGAAGTCATTTTACTTAGATTGAAGGAGACAGCCATGCTGGTATTGTCACGACATAGAGACGAAAGCATCATGATCGGCGATAACGTCATGATCACGATTGTGGATATTCGAGGTGACAAAGTGCGTTTGGGGATTGATGCTCCTCAAGAGATTCCGGTTCACCGTCAAGAAGTTTATGATGCGATCAAGCGCGAAAATGAAAAGGCAAGCCGATTGGGCCCATCTGAAACACGCGATATAGGCAAATAATTGTTGGCGTGTTTGGAAATGTTTGCCCGTCAACTTTCGTTTAACGAGTTGGCTGGGCCGCATGGGATAAAGCATCCTCAGCAAGCCACGAATGGCTGTCGTTATGCGTATTGCATCGGGGGGGTGGTTGTGAGTGGATCGGTTCCAATCCGTTGTGTTTGTGGCGTTGCAACTGGTTGTTCTGGCACGGAAATTCAGTCGCTGATTAAGCGAGTCCGCGGATTTCGATTTCGTGCAGTCCCCTGCTCTTTTCTATGGTTAGCCAATTTTAGGTTATCAGTTGAGCGGGTCCTTATCGCTGCTTAGTAATCGATCCATGGTAAGCGGCCAGTCGACATAGTTGTTGATGCGAAGATTTTCGCCGCATTCTCGGTGTTTCTCACCTTCATTGCCAGTAATCATGATCGCCAGGATGGGTGAATCACAAGACTGGCGAAGACATTCTAAGACCAACAGCCCGCTTCGCGACGACAACGTCGTATCCAGAATGGCAAGATCGGCCTCGGCCTAAGCGATTCCAGGGTTGCCTTCGGTGGCGATTGAGACGGAAAAGCCTTGTAATTCGAGTGCACATCTAAGCATCTTGATCACCTCTCGACATTCATCCTCCACCAAAACGTGGTGTCTTGAAGTTCGTGGATCGCAGTCGCTCTTTTGTTGAGAAATTTTTGGCGTGTTGGTTCTGAAGAGGAAACTTAGTCAAGGGTGCTGGGCTACTGAGGCGCTGGGGTGCGGATGGTAATGTGGGGATGGGGAAACTGCTCTCGGGTCTCAAAAACTGATTGGGGCCAAGTTCAATCGGCTCAGTGGCGAATCAAGGCAAACGCGAGGCCAGTTGCAGGCCCAGGTCCCGGGTTTCGGTGAAGTTTCGAAATGAAATGGCATGATTCAGACAATTGCAGGAACGGCGAGTTCATTGCTGCTGGTTTCAGATATTTGAATCACTAGGATTGAAACGGTTGTTATAGCTTGCAGCAGATAGGTGGTTTCAGTTTTTGAGACAGTCGATTTTAAGAAGAATACCAATGCGATGGATCGCGGTAGATTGCTTCTCGATAGATTTGAAAGTATTGGAATAAACTATGTGGCGAGCCTTTTTTTTCGCTGTCGGTGTGATGCTGATCATTCTAGGTTTTGAATGCTTGGTCGCGGAACGCTTTTATGTCTCTCAAGGGCGGATTCCGAATGTCGTCTCCAAGCTATTGTCTTGGGCGTCGGACGGGGCTCCTAAACAATGGGATGGCCCCAATGCAGGTTTGGCATTTGGTGGGCAGTCGAGGCTTGGGGGCGATCCTAATGTCTCGCAGTTTGGTGGTCCTTCGCGGTTCAACGACCAATATGCTGGGGCCGGGCCATCGTACTACGGTGGGGCCCCTTCGGCGGGGCTCCAACAGAACGGGCAGCAGCCCTTTCGTTTGACAGGTTTTGGCTCTCCGCAGCAAGGAGGGCCTGCTAGTGCTGGTCTTTCAAAACCGAACAAGGTTCATGTCTTAACGCCCAAAGACTGGATGCCCTGGAGTCTCTTGGCCGCAGGAAGTCTCGTTGTCCTCTATACCAATTCGACGACTGGACGAAGCGGGTTTAACGCAGATTAAGGCGTTTCGTTGGATGCGTCTCGTTAGCCAATGGGCGGCAAGTCGCAGAAGAGATTGGACCTTATCTGGATTCCCAGTGGCAACGTACCCAGTCGACGGGTGAACGTTTAAGCCGTATTGCAATTCATACTGAGATTGGCGCCGCTGGTGTCCAATTATTGTTTACAAAGAGTTGATTAAGATTAGGGTAGAGTCAAGGCAAGGCGTGTCGTACTGGAGCGGTCGCGGTGCCGGGGCGGTCACGGTCAATCGGCAAAGCAGTTTTGCGTTTTTGTTCTTGTCTTCTCGTGAAATTCGCTAATCCCGTTGGCGAAGCAAACTCTCTGGATTCTCTTCGAAGTCGCCCCTTCCTTGTCAGAGATTGTGAAAAGTTTTGTACCATTCAAGCGACGATACTCCCATGAATCCCAAAGACAATATGACACTGAAGGCGACGGTTGAGCGCCTGGGCGATATGGATTCGGGTGACGAAGACCGGCCAACAAGATCGTTGCAAGAATGGTTCGCTTGGCCGGGGCGGATCGCCTTGTTACTTGCCGTCGTATTTGCACCATGGGCTGTTGGGAGCGTTGAGAATTGGGCGCAGCGATGGATCATGGCTGGGCTACTGTTAGGCTTGGCGTTTTGGTGGTTCGAAACGTCGATGAATAAAAAAAAATCGCAGGTGTTCCCGTTCATTTCATTGTTGGTCGTGGCTGGGATCGGGATTGGTTTCTTTCAGACATTCGGCTTGCCAAGCTGGGCAGCCGACTCCTTGGTCGGGCGTCAGCAGGAGATTTACTCGAATTTTTCGGGGGACACGGCTGGCCAAGTTTCGATATCTCTAGATCGCGAAGGCACGTGGTCCCAGATACGCCTGCTCGTGATGGCTTTGGCTGGTCTTTTGTTAGGTTGCCGGTATTTCCGATCGAAGCGAGACATCGTGTTGTTGATGACTGTGGTGACCGTCAACGGTTCGCTCATGGCGTTTCTCGGAATCGTGAATAAATTGACCTACAACGGGAAAGTGATGTGGATTCGCGAGTTGACGATGGGAGGATCGCCCTTTGGTCCTTTTGTCAATCGGAACAACGGTGCGGGTTACCTGTTGATGTGCTTAGCATGCGCAATCGGCTTGATTCCGATTGTGATGGCGAATCGCAAGAACCAAGGGCCGCGAAGCATCATCAGCAAAGAGATCCCGCTTTGGAGGCAGCTATATTTTCA
>JBLINZ010000021.1:0-28441 GCA_047639375.1 Mariniblastus sp.
GGCGTTCCATCATGGTGTCGCTCGCGCTCAACCGCCGGCCACGGTCTGTGACCCTTTCAGGATCATGGTCACGGAGGGAAGGCCTGGGGCACATTCGACTTAGTGCGTTCGAAAAACGTTCCCCCCCCTACGCGTCAGGTTCAAACGGTCCCAAGGAGACTTGTTCGATCTCCAAGGCTCCATCTGACTTTGGATTGAAACGATAAATCTTATCCGCGTACTTTTCGAACAGCCCCACATCATGATGAGAAATCATGATCACTTGGAATTCCAATTCCTTGGCCGCTCGATGAACAATGTTAACCAAACGCGGAACCAACTCCGCCCGCAACCAGCAATCTTGCTCGTCCAACACCAAGAACCGCCGATGCTCTTCAGAATCAAGTCGGGCCAAAGCGAACAAACGGAGGCCAACGCTCAGCACGTTCTGAACCGAACCGCCTTGGCCACGATGGACGTCTTCGGTGTTTCCGTTTCGTTGAATCGAAAAATCCACGCTGGCTGCACCGCGCTTGAAACTCGCCTCCGCCTTGAATTCAATCGGCTGCTCCAATACTTCCTCGAGCGCGATTGAAAGCTTGTCCTCCAACAACCCGAGGACTTCCTCAAAAAGTTTTTGGCTCAACGTATCGAGGGCTTCGGTGACTTGATCCGTGATCCCTAGGTATTCCTCAATTGCGACGAGTTCCCGTGTTCGCTGGTTGAGATCTCGCACCAACTCCTGACGCGACCACAACAATTGGTCGACTTGTTTCCGCAGTTCATTCGGTCGACGGAGCAGGGGTTCGGCGTGTGGTCGAGTGTCGCTCATTCGTTTTCGGTGGGATTCGGATTGGGAAGCTGTCATCTTAGTTTACTCGGATTTGTGATCGCTAAACTTCTCATTGACGGCCGCTAAATCTTGATCAATCTTGTCGAGCGACTGCTGGTACTCTCGCCGCTTAAGTTCGTTTGATTCCTTCATCTCTTTGAGTTTTTCACGCAGTTGTCCCACGTCGTCGGAGCCGAACAGCTCTCGGGCTTGTATTTTCAGTTCATCCAACTGTTTTAACGCAGAATCTCTCTGCGTTTCAACTTTGATTTTCTGCTCCGCCAAGCCTTGGTATCGCGTTTGCAATTCCTCAATGGTCTGGCTTGTCCCTGATTCATGTGGCATCGTGGTATTCCTCGGTTCCGGTGACTTCGTTGGCCAAGACATTAATTTCCTTGGCGACCTGTTTATCAAATTGGACTAAATTTTCGTTCAAAAACTCATGCAACCCGGCGCCCGATTGCGTCCGCAGCGCATTCAATTCTGCCAGCCCCGTCACAAACTCAGACGAACTTGATTCGGCAAGAGCCTGAGCCGCGACCGAATGAAAAACGTCTTCATGATTCTGATGGGGGACAACCACATCCGTTAACTTGTAGTTATCCGGCTCAACATCGATTCGGATGACGGTCGGCACATGCTCCTTGCAGGCTTCGCTGCGAGAGCGTCGACTGATGTTGCCGGGCGTCATCCAGTGGGTTCGTCCTGCTCGGACGGTGTCCAACCGTCGATGGATGTGGCCGTTGATCAGCAGATCAACGTTTTCGATCTCATGGGGTTTAAAGCGGCCATTCTCATAGCCTGCAATATCAATGTCATGGTGCGTCAACCACACGACAAAGGGATCCTCGTCAAACAAGTTGCGGCGTCGCGATGTGCGAACGGAAAATTCGTGCGGGACCTCTTCGCGGTACGACGATCCGCCGACAAATACGAGCCGTTCATTCATCTCGCCCCGCCATGGCGATGATTTGCTGACGATCTTTAAACAGCCGGATTTGATCAGGATCGAAAGTGAATCATTCTCATTGAGCGTTGTTTCGGCGCAGTCATGGTTCCCAAAAATTCCAATCGCTGGATAAGGCGCCAACATTTCGATCAAGCGACCGATCATCCAAGTCGGATTGTCGCGCGGCTTGTCGAACATGTCACCCAAAAACGTGGGGAGTAGCTGATTGGAGCGGGCGTAATTGATACACCATTGGACTTTGGCGAGTATCACTTCCGGGAAATCGTCTTTGCGGAACCCCGGTTGGCGGCCTTCAATATGCGGGTCGCCGATGACCAGCAATCCGAAATAATCTCGTGACTTTTTGGAATCAACCATGACGGTGTCCTCCCGATTCAACCCATTGCTCAACCGAGGTTTCCGATCCGCAAGTCGGGCATTGCGGGTTGGCGTTGACCCAAGTCTGCATCTCCAATTCAAGGACTTGACGGTGGTCTTCGATCGATTTGAGTCCGTTCTCGCAATCCGAGACCAATTGTTTAGCCCCCGCCAAACGACTCAATAACGCAGCCATCGATCCCTGGTCTTCGACTTCCGGTGCTTTTCCCAAAGACTCCATGGCCTGAAATCGTAATTGATAGGACCGAAAAAGCGATTCCGAGAAATCGAGCTTTTCAACCAGTGTCCTCAAGCCAGACTCACTTTCAAATTCGGGTGGCCGACTCAGCTTATCCGTGACGGAAACCAATTCCGCGCAGCGAGAATACTTCGATTCGAGATCCTGCCACTCGACAAGCAGTTGCCCGCCGACTTGAGTAGCGTGCAGTGCCGGAGGCGACTCCAGTCGCCCCATCGCTTGCAATACCAATTCTGAGCAGCGAGCGTATTCTGATTCGAGACCCTGCCACTCCGCAAGCAATTGCTCGCCCGCTTGAATATCGTAAAGCGTTGGCGGCGATTTCAGCTGGCCCATCACTTCCGATTCGGATGACGTAATCGTGAACCGAGATTCGACTTCTTGGATGGAGTCGACCAGCCGAACCAACGGGCTTTCGTCCTGAAGTTTTGGCGGAGGCGACAGTCGACGCACGCACGTGGCGACGGATTCGCAACGAGCGAGTTCGGTTTGAATCTCGCCCATCAATCGAATCACGATCTCTGCCTGTGCAAGCTCACTGCTCGCTTCCTGAATTTGATCAAACTGTTTTTCGCACTTGACCAAGCGAACATCGATCTCGGGAACCGTATCCAATAAATCTAGCCGACGATCGAGTTCCGTTTGCTCGGCCCGCAATCGAGAATGGTCCCGCTTGGCATCTCGGACCTTGCTCTTGTGGCGATCCTGCATCTCGACCAGTCGAATGGCGTCTGACGAGGAAGCAAAAAACTGAGCCGCTGCTTTGCCGGAATCATTGAGCAAGAACACGGGCGATTTCTGTTCGCCAAAATGGACTTCGAACTGGTCTTTTTCACAGGCAACTTTGCCCAGCCCCAGAATTTCATGCAGCTCGTCTGGAACACCGCCTTTCAGGCGATCAAATTCCTGGCCGTCGATCAAATATTTGGGAGAGCCGGATTTTGTACGGCTCCAATGAACGACATGGCCGTCCTCGGTTTCGACGATGATCTCGCACTTTTTCTCGCCGTGACGCATCACGTAACTGGATTTTGCGTTATGGCAAAGCACTTGTAGAGCAGAAACAAACGCGCTTTTTCCGCAATTGTTGGGCCCGACCAAAACGGTCAGCCCAGCCGACGGTTCGATGACCGTCCGCTCATGCGACATGAAATTTATTAGTTCAATCCGTTTAATCACGGCGGCCTCAATAGCTTTCGCCACTTCCAAGTGATTCGTTCGTGCCTTCCAATCTTCGGCCAAGCGAGTGACACGTTAGGTCACTCGGCCGAGAACACTTAGAAATTATCGAGATTTAGCGGAAAAATGGAAGCCTTGCACCGGGAGCAAATCAGGTTCAGCCGCAATTTATCACCCATCTGGCATCCTCATTGATTGCGGCAAACGCTGAATTGACAAGCCATTTCGGAGCGAAGTCGGCGCAGCTGTGTCTCGCGCGGCGTCCAGTGTTGGCGAAACTGTTGACACGCGGCTGCAATTTGCTCGGGCGTGGGCGTGCTCGCAATTCGAGAATACGACGATGAGCAAGCAACCAGTACCCTCATCGGTTCCGGCATTTTCATCTGAGAATCGAAACAATCCATGGATAACCTTTTGATCAAGTTCGAATGGACCAGGCATGCAATGGACCAGGCATGCAATGGACCAGGCATGCGGCCAGTTGGCGGCACGTCCCTTGTCGTTCTACCTCGTCATGTTGGAAATGGATTATCGGGGCGAAGCGTTAAGGATCCATGAAGGACAAATGTCGTTTTCGTGAATTTTGCCATAACGTTTTTCAAAGCTAAATCGGAGGATGCGTCTGGTAGCGCAACTCGTCAAGAGTTTAAGCCGGTCCGAAGCTCCGAAAGTCTTGACGACTTGCGCTACGATTTACGTCAGATGGCTGAATTGCTTTTGCGGCGAAAGTTAGCAGGCGTGTCAGAAGTGGCCGCTCGAAATTGCCGAGTCAGTGCACTTTGATCCGTGAACCCGCAAGCCAACGCAATGTCAGAGACCGACATCTCGGTGGAGGCCAACTGACGTGACGCTTTTTCTAGACGACATTTCATGATGAATTTCTTAGTCGACAAGCGAAAAACCCGCTTCATGCGTCGATCCAACTGGACGGTCGAAAGCGAGATTCGTGACGCCAGCTGTTCGGTCCGCAGCGGCTCGTCCAGATTATCGTTGATGTACTCAATGATCGACTTTAAATCTGCAACTTCAAGATTGCTGTCGCTGGGCCAGTTCAGGTCTTGAGAAATCCCAATCAGCCCGATGACTGATCCGTCGCTGCTAGACACCGGATACTTGCTCGCCAGATACCAGCCGATACTCCCGTCGGAGTTAGTGATGCGCTCCAGTTGGCCTTGGATTGGGCAACCGGTTTCAAACACGATTTTGTCTTGCGACTCAAACCCAGCGCCCATTCCACGGGGAAAAACCTGAGACGCCGACTTACCGATTAGCTCGGATTTATCGCTGGCATTGACTCGTTCGACAAACGCCAGATTGACTGACCGGTAGATACCATCGAGATCCTTGAAGCAATATACGATATCGGCAAGCCCGTCAAAGATCTGCCCAAGAAGGGTTATTTCAGTTAAATTCACATCAATTCCAACGGCAACAAGACGAAACAGCATGCGATCACGCGACATTCTTTATCATAACTCTGGTCGACCTTGCTGCCTATTCGCCCAGCTCATTAGCCCAGCCGGCCATTTAGTCTTCAGCAACGCATTTTCAAGCGTGCATCTCACCCCAGTTTTCCCCAACTCGCATACAGCCCCCTTTTGCCGCTCGGCGGAGCGTGATTCTGCCTTGCAAACCACGGTCGTTGGCCTACCATACTCGATTCGCCAAAAATCATTTCGCCCGCCCCACTGTCTTGGCTGGCGAGGGCCTGTTTTCACTCCGAGGTACAGTTTCATCATCAACTTTTCAGGCACGCCACAATGTACCAATTGCTGATCATTTATTGTGTCTTGATCGCATTGGCCTCTTTGTTTGGCGGCTCGGTCCCTTCGCTGATCAAGCTCACCCATCGCAAAATTCAACTGACGTTGAGTTTCGTTTCGGGCGTGATGCTGGGCGTAGCGTTTTTGAATCTTTTGCCGCACGCTTTTTTAAAGCTCGACAGCATTGAGCTAACCTTGGGTGTTTGCCTGTTTGGCCTGCTGTTCATGTTCTTCATGATCCGGATGTTTCATTTTCACCAACATGATCTGGCAGTCGACAAAGAGCACGATCACAAACACAAACAGCTTTGCGACCAAGAGAACGACCACCACCATGTCCACTGTGAAGACCATGGCGGCGGCGTTGATTTGACTTGGCTCGGGCTGTGTTTTGGCTTGGCAATTCACACGATCATTGATGGAATTGCGTTGGCGGCGGTGGTTCAATCGTCCTCGCCAACCTCCCTCTCGATTGCAGGTTTTGGAGTTTTCCTAGCCATCATTCTTCACAAGCCGCTCGACGCGTTGTCGATCACTTCTTTGATGGCCGCCCGCGGGTGGGATATGAACAAGCAGCTGGTCGTGAACTTGGTATTCTCTCTGATGTGCCCCCTGGGGGCGGTTATTTTCGCGCTGTCGATAGATCAATTCATTTTTGAATCGCGCGAAGTGATCTTGGGGCTGGCATTAGCTTTTTCTGCAGGAATCTTTCTCTGCATATCGCTGGGCGACCTGTTGCCGGAAGTCCATTTCCACTCCCACGATCGCTTGCTGCTTTCCGGGATGCTGCTGTCGGGAGTCGCCGTCGCGTTCGTGATTGAATTGACGCACGACCATGGCGACAATCAAAATAAAGTGAACGAGGAGCAGGCCGCAGCAGTCCAATCGGATGACCAGAAACCGCCGACCTCGGCTTCAAACGGCCTGTCGCAATAGGCCTGTCGCAAAAGGTTCTTCGCAAAAGGTTCTTCGCAGAATTAGTGGCGATTGGCGTCAACCGCAAAGAAACTCGCCATTCTCACTCGTCACCCAAAATCTTGGTACCTCTTCATGAAACGGTACCTTCGTCTCGCCAGCGAGGAAGAGCCATCGCTGGAGGATCGCCTTCAACCATCGCCTCCAAACGCTTGGCGCTTGCAGAACTCGCCTTGCCGACTAATCGATAATCGATAAGCGATCTATCGCTTCGCAAAACCTGAACGACAGGTCTCAATCCGCTAAGATTTCACCGTCGCTGCGATCCACATCATTCGGTTTCGCTTGACTTGATTCCACCAACGATTTGAGTTTCTCAAGACTCATGCCGTATTGAGATTTCATTTGGCCTGAGAAAAAGGAACCGAAGTATCCGTAAAACGGGCCGCCTGGCAACTTGCCGTCGCTGGTCCATCGCACGGTGGTCTTGTCATCGGCGGCAACCGTCAACTCAATCGAACTGCTCATTTTTGGGAATCCGGCAAACTCCATCTCATATTGGATCGCTTCATCGGCCTCGCTCACCGTAATCCAAAGCTTCCCTTTGCCACGAATGTCAGTCCAAGATTGGGCTGCACCTGCGCCAGACTTTACATTGTTATAGCTAATCTCAAGCCCTTCGATCTCCGTTGGATTCCACTGACGCGACCAATTCTGCCAGTTAGGAAGCGAATTGATTTGAGGAAAAATTTGCTCGGGCGAAGCAGCAACTTCAATCTCCGACGTAAACGAATACGAACGAGGAAGAAGCGATCCGACCAAGGCGAAGAACCCGATGATGGTCGCAACCAACAACACCAATCGAAAATAGTATTTTGCCATCGACGTTTCTGTGGTGAAAGTATCTCAAACGCACTCGGGATGCCCAAACCCATAAGGTTTATTGATGGCGATCCCTTTGCCTCTCGGACAATCAACAAACTGAACAGCGACAGGTTTGCGAGCGCCATGCGAGCGACAAGGCGTTAGCTGTCGGTTTTGGTAAGCAGTACCGACGGCTAACGCCTTGCCGCTCAGTTTTCTTGGAAACCAAATTATGGAGTTTGATCATGAACCTAGCCAGCTAAAACAAATCCTCTTTGGCGAGATCCAAACTTGATTGTAAGTTAGCCAACCGCAATTGCCTTACCTACCAAACAGCCTACTTTTCAAGCTTCTTGATTCGTAGATTTCGGAATTCGACCGGATCGTTGTGTCCAGCCAACCCAAAGAACCCCGACGTCCGTGTCTTGCCAGGGTGTTTCGTGTCGCTTTTGTACTCATTGATCTTGCTCAAATCCGTATCCAAGATCACCGTGCCGTTGAGCTCAACTTTAATCGTTGAACCTTTGACCGTGACTTCTTGGAAATTCCAATCGCCCACGGGCCGATGGTAACCACGATGGGCTGCCGCCATGCCATAAGCCGAGCCATGGTACTGACGATCGTCAAGTTTGCCGGCAAACTTTTTGCTTTCATTGTCCAACACCTGCAGCTCGCACATTCCCATGTAAGCCGTGTCGCCTTTGCCAGGGTAGCGAATCGCCAATCCATTGTTTCCGCCTGGAGGCAGTTTAAACTCCAGACGTGCGACGAAGTCAGCGTACTCGTCTTCGGTGTGAATCGTTCCGCCTTTGCCAGCCTTGCAGCGAATCGCGCCATCGACGATTTCGTAGTTTCCCAAAGGGCCTTTCCAGCCGTCGAGATTTTTGCCGTTGTAGATCGATTCGAATCCAGCATCGCCAGCGGTATCTAACATCTTGTTTGCTTCTGCTGATTCAAGTTCACGAACAAAGACATTTCGCCAACGGATTTCTCCACCGTGCGTTTGGAGCTGAATGGGGCCTTGAGCGATCAACGGCAAACCATTTTTCTTGCCCCAGTAGTTGTTCATCACGACATTGTCGACGACCATTTCACCATTGAGCCAGACGCTCGTTCGTGAGCCGATTTGTCGAATCAGGAATTTGTTCCATTCTCCGAACGGTTTGTCTGCTTTCACAAGCGGATCTTTTCCGCCCAGTTCTTTGGGATTGTTCCAAAGCCCACCAGAGCCCTTGTCAGAACCGATTTTGAATTTCGCTTCGTCGGTGTAATCCCAGATCTGAACCTGCGGTGTGGCTTTAAGGTAAATCCCGCTATCGGCACGAGCGACGGTTTTGTATTCGATCATCAATTCGAAATCGCGATACTCGGCATCCGTCGTGAGAAACGGGCCTTGGCCGTCGTTGACAAGCTCACCGTTTTCGACTCGCCAAAATTCGCCAGTCGCCGCTCGAGCTGCAGAGACTTTTGCCTTTTGCTCAGCGGCTGAGAGTTTGTTGAATTCTCGAGGATCTTGCGTCTTGACGGCGTACCATCCAGACAAATCCTTGCCGTTAAAGATCGCATGGAAGCCTTCTGGAGCCTCTTGACCTCTTAAACTCGAGGGGGCTACAAACAAAAAGATGGCGGCAATCCAAAGCAGGTTTCGCAAATGACAGTATTTCACTTTTGTTCTCTCAGAATCGGCATAGTATTCAATTAAAAATGAGCTACAACAGCTTAACCGACTGCTGCTATAAAATCCAGCAACCAGCCTGAGCCCGATGAGGCCCCTGGCGGCTAGACGGGGCATGAACCGTGATTCCCATCCGCTGGGGTTGATTTTCACGAGCCCGATCTAATCTTCCGTTAAATTTGTTGCGTTGCCTACATTTCATAAATGCTAGATTTACAAGAACCATGGCCGAAATCCCCAACTCGGAATTGAGTGATGAATTCGCCCGACTGTCAGCCGACTTGCTCGATCAGTCCATGTCGAAAATTCGTCATTGCGTCAACCAATTGAATGAATCCCAAATCTGGTGGCGGCCGGGCCCCTCAATGAACAGCGTAGGCAACCTCCTGCTCCATTTGGCTGGAAATCTGAAGCAATGGGGCGTTGTCCCGTTTACTCTGGCGACCGACCGCCGGGATCGAGAGTCCGAGTTTCAGAATGATGCTAATTGTGACTCAAATGAATTGATGGCTCAGCTTCAACAGATCGTCAACGACGCCAAGGAGCAATGGCAACACTTGGCCGGCGGGCAACTAAGGCGAAAAATAGATATCCAAGGTTTTGACGTGACGCACATGCATGCAATCACACATGCCTCTAGCCATTTCGTAGGACACGCCCACCAAATCATCTCGCTCGCACGAATGCAACTGGGCAGTGGATACCAGTTCCACTGGTCTCCCAAAGAAGAACGCGACGACCTCCCGATTTGACCGATGTCGCATTGACCGTGCAAACACCCCCGGCAAGCCTGGTACTTTACCAACAAGCCGAATACGAATATGGAAATCGAGCTCGCAAGTCAGCGGGTGCCCCCGATCGTCGTTCGTTACGGGCGTTCAAAAAACTAAACCCGTATTTGGGATTTGCAGTTTGACGAGGGAGTGGCAACTGATTGTCGAATTTGATGGTAGTTTTTCGTTTTCCAACTGTCCAAAAACAACGAGCAATCGGCATCAGCCAGATGCGGCCAGTTAAAAACACACTCGGCCAACACCAACGCATCCGATCCACCCAAAACCGCTAGCACTTTCGCTTTGTGCCTAGGGCTTTCGATTTTGGCCTAGGTTATTCAAAACCGTTGGATTAAATTTTTGAAGCTGGAAAGTTTTCGCATTATTATTCGCGATTGCCCAAGCGTCCCCAGGCTGACCCTGTACGTGGACTCATCCTCCACTTCAATCCACAGCTTAAGGCCGCTCGTCGAAGGGAATCGACAACTGATCATTCCGTGTGGTCCCGCTGCACTGATCGAAAAATGGAGTTAAGCAATGAAGCTTAAGGAATTGGCCATTGACGGCTTTGGAAGTCACCGGACCCTTAATCTCGGTCGATTTGGCGAAGGATTTTCGCTGGTCTATGGCGAAAACGGGGCAGGCAAATCTTCCGTTCGCAAGTCGGTACGCGCGACGCTTTTCGATGACGAACGAAGCCAACCGATTCAAAACCAGTTGTCTTTTGGCACCACTCGGCTGAACGTCGCGGTGGGAATTGATGAATACCAGTTGAGCCGCGACTCGAACACCGCGTCGCCCCTTGAGATCCGGGCGTTGACGAGCAACGGAGCACCCGAAATCGATTCGATCCATCAAATCAACTCGACACTCAACTCAGAGCTGTACGATACCGTCTTCAACGTGAGTTTTCGCGAAACGCCGAACAACTCCATTCGCTTGGCATCGGTATTACAAAACCAATTTGAAGTCCCTTGCGGCCCAGAATCTGCCGGCGATGATTCCGCTTACTTGAACTGGCAACGGGAAACGACCGTTCGACGCGAGCGTATAGAAGCGATTCGCCTCCGCTTCGCGACCTTGTCTCAAGAAAAATCGAACAACCTCAATCAGATTGATTCGGCAAAATCTGGACACCAAGAGCAAGTAATGTTACTTGAGTGTCAGATCAGTCAGATCTTTGCTCGGCTCAATGACGCCCAGCTCGCGCCGTCGCAAGAACGACTTAACGATCTCGACCACGAAATCTCGCAGTTGCAATCACTGATCACGAACGCCCAAACTCAAGTCACCTACGTTCCGCCACAGGCCGTTACGGTAACTGGACACCCGAGTCTGTATCGTCGTCTGGATGAGATTGACAATCAAATTCGACGATGGCGACACGTCCAATCGGACATCCAGACTCAGCGCGTCCGCTTGCGTGACGAGATGCATGTTTGGAATGAATTGACATTGGATTCCGACGAGCATCCCTATCACAACGCCCGCGCGATTCTAGTGGCCCTCGAGAGCAAGGTCGACGAAGCCGAGCGGAACGCGAACCACTGGGGCGACACGGCTGCGTCACGCGTCGACACGACTCAGATGGCCCGGGCGCTGGGAGAGCTTTGCCAAAGCATGCGAGATGACCTTTATGGCCTCTGCAATGAGCTCGGCCATCAGTACAAACACATTCGGCACAAAGCTGCCGCGGCCGAACTCAAGCAATTGCGGCGTTGTTATAGCGAAATGGGCGAGAATATCCAGCGACTGATCCAACGCCGCGAGACGGTCATCCACGAGATTCGTGAGATTGATCCCGCCGGTGCCGACGCGATCATACGGGCGGATCTTAAGTTCTGCGAATGTGCTCAACACGCCGGCTACCTCGAAGCACGGAGCCGTTTTGTCGGGGCTGCGGCTCCCGTCGCGGCACCGCCTGTGGCCCAAGTCGCCGCCCCCATCCTGGATGCCGAACGTACCCGACTCACACTCCTAGGACGCCAGCGAAGTGAACTTGTGGCCAGCATCGCTCGCATCGAATCCGACCAGACTCAACTCAACTCACAGCACGCCGAACTCGTGCGTCAACGTGACGCTCTCCTGAGTGAACTGACGTGCCATGAGTTCAACTTGAAAATCCAAACGATCGACGCGGAACTCGGAACGCTGACTCAAGAACTCACGTTGCTTGAAACGCGAGCCAGGCAAGACGTCGAATTCACCGTCTCTAAACCGCATGGCTTGATCCAGCAAGCATGTGAATTGTTATCGCGAATCTCCAACGGCGACCTGACACAAGTCTTCCTTAGCGATTTCGTTGTCTCGCCGTTGGGCGTTGAGCAACTGGAACTGCAAGTCCGCGATCGGTTCGGCAAAGTCCTGAATTTTTCCGCGATTGATGCAGGGCTACAAGATCAAGTCTACTTGTGCTTGATGCTGGCCGCCAAAGAGCAATTGGCAGCCACCCACATCGAATCACCCACCCTCATTGACGATGCGTTTAGCCGAATCCCAGCCAATCGTGTCACGCCAACGTTGCTGTTGATGCAAGAGTTTGGCAACCATGGACACCAGCTGATCGGCATGACTCAGCACAGGTACTTGGCCGATCGCGTTCCTGAGATCCCCGTTTTGGAGCTGCCACCTCAAGCGGCTGAGTCAGTGGCAATGCCACCGCTGGCGACAGTGGCCCCCGCCAATCCGATCCCACCAGCTCCTCCCGCGCCTGCGTTTCGCACTCAAACCTTACCCACAGAAACTCATACGCACGAAGCGTATGTCAATAATTCATTGCCGAGGCCTTACCCGCTTTCTAAATACCCGCGAGTGAGTGTTGAGCAAAGGGCCGAAGACTGCAGTTACCCCGTTTCCGACTACGAAGCGTCAAGTCAATTCGAAGTCGTCGGTAGACAGCACGGTCCCGATCACCTTAATCCAAGTCATTTAAATTCCAACAACAACGTGGCACCGGTTTCAGTCGATTCCGTCGGTGATCGCTTGGGATACGCGGCAAGCATCAGCGAAACCATGCGGCTTGATCAAGTCGGTTTCTTTGACGCCAACCAGCTTCGAACATTCCATACTCACGGACTGCTTCAAGTCGTTGACCTATTGAAACTAGATTGGCAAAACAATCAGACGCTTGGATTCCATCCTGACCAAGTCGATCGTTGGCAATCTCAGTTGTGGTTGCTAATCAACATCCCGGGAATCCGACTCAACGACGCGCGAGTCTTAGTAGCCTGTGGGGTCACTGAGCCTGAGCAATTAGACACATCACATCCGCAGCAAATCTTCGAGCGTATTGAGCGGTTCTTTGCGACCAGCGAAGGCCGTCGGTTTGCAGGCGAACACCAGCCCATTTCGATGGAACGGGTGACGGGATGGTATCGATCCCTCGACGCTACTCGCGGTCGCTGGCAAAATCGATTTCGCCCCAGGAGCCGACGAGCAGATCATGAACGAGCGGACCATGAACGAGCAAACAACGAGCGTTCTGATCAAGCACGTTCGGCTCGGACCTATCAACCTGTCGAACGCGAGTACCGTGCCCGTCGTCCCCGCGAAGCACGCGAACCGGAGCCACGTCAGACGCGTGAACGCACTCAACGTGAGGCACGAGCCGAGCACGAACCACGTTTGGCCCGTCCTCCTCGCATGAATACGCCAAGGCCGGAGCGGAATGTCGCCCCCCGGATGGCCCCCGCGAGCTTGACATCGGAAAAGACCAAAAAATCGGCGGCGATTAAGAAAAAAGGCGCGATGGCCCCCAATGTCAACGGAGCAAAAAAGAAGCTTAAATTTCATCTCGACCTCGCCGACCACGTAGAAGCCGGGCCTTCGATTGGCCCCAAAACCGCAGAGCGATTCGAGAAAATCGGCATAGTCACCGTTACGGAATTCTTGAAGCAAACGGCCGAATCCATGGCGACCAAAATCAACTACAAGCGAATCACGGCTGATCTCATTCGCAACTGGCAGCACCAGGCTCGCCTGGTTTGCCGAATCCCGAATCTACGAGGGCACGACTCGCAACTGTTGGTGGCCTGCGGAATCACCGAACCAGAAGAACTCTCCACGATGCAACCGCAGAACCTTTATGAAATCATCGGGCCGTTCTCAGACACCAAAGAGGGCATGAAGATCATCCGCAACGGCAAAAAACCCGACCTCGCCGAGATCACCGACTGGATCAGCTGGGCCGAGCAAACCCGTTCACTTCAAGCCGCCTGAAGCAATCACCATCATTAGTTTTCCGTTTGACCACGAGTGGTAAACCCGTAGCAGGTCCAGCCCGGTTGCCGGCTACCAACACAAACCACGCCAACACGATCACAGCCCAAGTAACCATTGATGACTGAAAACACACTTGTCACTTGGCACGACGCCACCGTTGAGCGTCCCCGCGGCTGCGTCGTCTGGTTCACAGGCTTAAGCGGCAGTGGAAAAAGCACGGTCGCGAATTGTGTTGACGCCAAACTCCACGCATTGGGTCAAAAAAGTTTTGTTCTAGATGGCGACAATATCCGACACGGACTCAATGCGAGCCCTGAGCTACTGGCCCCGATCCATGGCGAAGCGTTTTCGAAACGATTTGGACTAGGTTTCGCCGCTCAAGATCGCGAAGAGAACATCCGTCGGATCGGCTGCGTCGCAGAGATTTTTTGCTCAACCGGAATGACAACGCTGACGGCTTTCGTCAGCCCTTACCGGTCCGATCGGGACCGAGTCAGAGCCGCCGTTGAAGAACTGGGCGCGGCAGGAGAATTCATTGAAGTCTTCGTCGACACACCCCTGGAGATTTGCGAACAGCGAGATCCCAAGGGGCTCTACGCCAAGGCCAGAGCCGGTGAAATCAAGGGCTTTACCGGTATCGACGCTCCCTACGAAGCCCCTTCGAATCCTGAAGTTCATTTGGACGGCGCGAAACCCGTCGAGGAAATCTCAGACGAAGTGATCGCGTACTTGCGAGCCCACGGCAAGCTCTAAATCTCAGAGCTCAGCTCCCAACGACTGCCTGCCACATCGGCCCGCTCGATTGATTCCTGGCGAACTTCCCCGCGGAGGCTCTTGCATATCTCAGTGGCAATTGGCCATTGCTGCTGAGAAAAATCGAGACCCGACGACGCTGTGACCTTTTAAAAATACGAAGCAAAAGGAGAATATGGAAAACCGACGCGGCAGAACAATGCTGAGTTAATCTCGGTTTTGGCGGTAGCTGTGGTAACGCGACGCGTTAGCGAGGAAGAGCCCTCGTTGGTGGCTTGCCGTCTCGGGGTGCCACTAGCTGCCGCTTAGGATCGCTCGATCAATAAATGTCCGATTTGGATGTAGCCGGACTGGCAACAGTTCGGGATTCGCAAATGGTTCTCCCGAAGTCTTGCGACGACAGAAATTTGTCGAACGGCCCTTAACCGGCCATGCATCAACAAACCAAATTTCTGCAAATCGTTGTTGCAAATCGTTGTTGCCTAGACAAATGGATCAACGGGTCGCCCCACTCCACAGTCTTAACCCGCCGGCGGACGCCGTCGTCGTTCCAGGTTTCGCTCAAACGATTGCTTCGCATCGATCGCAACTTCAAAACCCAAAGAGCTGGCAGCCATTTGCTGGAGCAGTTTCTGGGTGCGATCAGTGTTGATCTGTTCCAGGGCAAACACCACGCGGCTCCAGCGACGGGCTTCAAACGGATCCATTTGCACCCGTTCGAGTTTTTGCTTGAGCACGAGCCCCAGTCGATAACGCGTCTCCGGCGACGTTGCAACGTCCAACGCCCGTCGAAGTTCGACGTCTGATTTCCCACGAATCGCAAATAATTGTTTGGTGGCTTTCTCTCGCACAGCCCATTCGACATGGTTGAGCAATTGGATCGTTTCCGCCAAATCGTTCGACGCGTTGCCCTGTAGGTATTTGGCAACTTGTTTTTCGAGACCCGCCAACTGCCGATCTCCACCGGCAATGAAGTTTCCGGTCGCCTCCAGTGATTCCGTCAATCCTGGAGCCCCCAATCGGTCCCACGTTTCTTCAAAACTGGGTTGAGGTTCTGTCGCCGGCAACAAGACGAACTCTTTAATGTCCCACAGAATCGTCGAGGTATCTGTTGCTCCGGACGCCCCACTGGCGATCGCCATCTGAGGCGAAAACGCTGTGGCATTAACGTGTTCCGTGTGTCCCAAGAATTGTTTGAGCATTCCCCGCGACAACAGATCCCAAACAATCACCGTCTCGTCCCAACTGGATGAAGCCAGCATCCGGCTGTCTGGAGAAAAAGCCAGCGATTGGACGGTTTCCGCATGCCTTTCGAGCTTATATTTCTTTTGACGCGGGTCGCGCAAATCCCACAAGTTGATATCTTCTTCCCGATCGTATTGAACGGCCAGCCAATAACGATTCGGTGAAATCGCGACCGTTCGCGGCGTCCCGGTTGGACCATCAAGCTGGACCTTGGATTTCGACTCAAGATCAATGACCTGTGTTCGATAGACGTTCCGATTGAGTTTCCGGAACGTGACCACCACCCTGCCATCGTGGGACATTCCAACCCCCGACTCGGTGCCATTTTTCCATTTTCGCTGACTGGTTTTCTGGACGCCGGGCCATGAATAAGTTTCCACATGCGCTTCGCCCATCACATGAATCGAATCGCCAGAAGGGTCGAAATAAGCAGCCGTCGCGCTGGATTTGATCTCCGATTTGAACTGGCCCGTTTGAGCATCCCAGATCTTCACGACCTCACCAGAGCCCGCGGCTGTCACAAAAAATTTCGAATCGCTTGAAAAATCGATCGTTTCGACCCAGTTGTTCTCATGGCCATCGACGGCACACAAAAGCTCTCTAGTCGTCACGTTGTAAATTGAAACGGTGTTATTACGATTTCGCGTCGCCAATAAATTGCCGTCAGGAGAATACTTCAATCGGTAAATTCCATTCGCGTCTTCAGCACCCTTGATCCGCCAAGTCGAATGCTGTGGAATCTCGTCGACAGTCGCTTCTTGATCTGGAAGCGCCTCTGGCGTCTGAGCCGCTGGCTGAAATGAGGCCGCCTCACATGTTGCGGCAGGAGAAATTTGAGAAATCGAGTAGCCCAGGCTGATGCCAATCACGATCGTGGTTACAACCGAGCAAATGCCGGGCATCAGCAGACTGGCTCGCAAGATTCGAATCAAATGAGGCGATGGCAGCATAAAACAAAGAAGTCCGTAGCAAATTGCTTCCAAATAATGAGATCGTTTCTCTCAGTCTAACAGAAACTGAAGATTTGTACCTAATGAATCACGCCAGCTATCGTATTCTCAGCGTGGATCGGTTTACCATTTCCCCAGAAAGCACGGTATATTGAGGGTCGCGATCGACTTCGGTCACGAAGCGAATTCTCATGGAACTGGACGTTCCGTCGCTCGTCTATAGATTCGTTAAATTCAATACGAATTCGGCACCTTGGTTTTGAGCTATGGCGTCGACAGGCTCCTTATTCGCACGTCCAATTTTTCGCACGTCTCATACGAATCAACTTTGTTTCCCTAAGCAATCATGAACACTGACTTCATTAAATCACGACTCAGCCTGATTCTGCTGGGAGTGGGCGTTGGCTGGCTGGCGATCGCCGTTTTAGGAGCGCCTCCAGAAGAGACGGGGCCACGCCGCTCGATTGAGCGTCCAATTGGGAGTTCGAATGACCCGTCGACTCTCCAAGAAACATATTCTGACGAGATTGATCCAGCCAACGAAACCGCGGCGTCTCACCAACCAGTCGAACCCGACACCGGGCTCGTACCGCCAATCGTGTTACCCAACCTTTTTCCCAACGGCGGATTGCCGGACGGCGAGTCGAGCGACGACGCCTACACGGCCAGCCTAAAAACTCTCCTCAACGTGTCATTTGACGAACACGCTCACGACGAGCAAGCAATTTTCGAGCCTCATGGTGAACAAGTTTGTGCTTCGGGATGTGCGATCAGCCGTCACCCAACGGCCAACCTTTCCAAGGAAACTTTCAGTGACTTGATTACGCGCTACGGCGCAGGGCCACTAACCGAAGACAATGCCGCTCTCGAAGAGTTGCTGTATTTCAGCGTCCAAACTCGGCGTTTGATTGAGACCGAAGGCCTCGATCGCTTGCCCGTCGAACACGCTGTTTTTCTCTGGGACCAGCTCGCGATTACCCACGCGAAGATTTCCATCCGAGTCAAAGACGAAGCAGGAAACGTTCGGACTTGGATTTCACCGACATCGGTTCCGTTTGACCGGCGGCACGTGTTTAAAATGCAAACCAACGACGTTCAACCACTGGTCACCAGCGGGACCGTGAAACGGGTCGGGCTCAATCACCTCTGGACGCGGTTGTGACTCGAAGGAGTGCACTTTGTGGCAGGACCGTGGTTCACGATCCATAAAAACGGCGACGACTGGCAAGAACTTGGGCACGTCTGGATTAGCAATGGCGAAACGGATTGTCAGGGACACATTGAGATTAAAATTGATTTGGAGCGGCATGATGAAGAAACGTAGTCAAAAATTCTGGCTCAACGGCATCTTGGGCACAATCATCGCAGGCTCGCTCGCGATCATTGTCGCCAGCCCGGCCTTCTCAGATCCCTGCGGCATGGTCCCGCCAATCTACACGGGCCAAGGCTCGCCGATTACCCGTACAGGGCTTCAGCAGACCTACGTCTTTTTCGACAAAGGGTTTGAGTCGTTTGTGATTCGACCAGGATTCCAAGGCAAAGTCGACAATTTTGGGATGCTGATTCCGTTCCCAAGCCCCCCGGCGCTCCGCAAGGTTCCCGACAGCGTTTTTGACCAGATTGCGGCGGCGGTGGATCCGCCAGAGGTCATCGTCGACCTACTTCCCCGGATGGAAATGATGATGAATGCAATGGCTCCGGCCGGTGGAGGGGCCGGTGGTGGTGGGATGGAAATTCGAAGAAAAGACCAAGTCACCGTTTTGAAGGAAGAAGCCGTCGGCATGTACGAAGTTGCTGTCCTCGAAGCCGGCAGCCCCGAGGCCTTGAAAAAATGGATGGATAAGAATAAGTATCAGTATCCCCAAGGCATGGACAAAGTCACCGCCGAGTACATCGAATCCAATTGGTGCTTCGTCGCGGTTAAAACCAAAGTCGGTTCCAAGAGCGATGCCGACCCAAAACCGGGCCAACGCAATGCCCAACCACAAATGCCTGAGGGCAGCGTTTTTGATGGCAACGTGCAGGGCCTCGGGTTCCGATTCAAGACCGACGAACTTGTCGTGCCCATGCGTCTCTCAGCCTTCAACGACGGTGAATTGCGAAACATCGTGTATTTGCTTTCACGAGGCGGCAAAAAAATCCGAGCGATTCCTGAAGAGTATGTGGTTCGCCAGATTTCCGGCAACGACTTAGTTAATAACCTCACGCAGCCTTTGCCGATTCGAATTCTTGGCGGTCAGGCCAAAGACATTCCAGACTCCCGACGTAAGTCACTTGTGACGGAACGCGATCCGTTCCCTCACAACGGAATCGCTAAACAGATTTTCGCATCCGACATTGCGGCGACGTCCGTTGAAGGGTTCTCGCTTGAGCATGAAGAAAACGAAAAAGAACTCCTCCGAATCGGCGAGCACTTAGGACTGCGAGGGCCAGAATTCGATAAGGAAATCGAAGCCATCTCTGCCGAGAAATCCGCCGACCTGGTCAAAAACGCGATGCCGGAACTAAAACAGCTGACGCTCACCGTGATCGATGGCGACTTCCCTCGCGAAGTCATCGCGAACCAGAACTTGACGTTCGGTGAATTCCAAATGGCGGGCAAACGCAACCGCCGTGAATCTTACGATGCAAAAATCCATGGCCCGGCAGGTAACCAGAACGGCATGCGAATCATTGGGGCATTGGATGAACACCCGGCTCTGAATCTTGAACGACCTGATTTCGCACCGCGAGCCGCCTACGCAACGCTGGGCTTGGCAGGCGCTTTATTGATTTTAACGCAATGGTTTCAACGTCGTAAATCAATTGCTGATTGAGCTTGAACTACAACGCCGAATTGAGGTTTCGCGAACGATTGAGATTGTTTGACGAGATTTTTTCCAACGCGACAGCCTTCCCAATATTTTTTTCTCAGACCGACCTCAAATTTATTCATCCCATTGGACGATCCGATGAAACGCACACTTCAAATCACGATTGCCTGTCTCCTAGGAATCATGCTCCTCTCAGGACTGTACGCAGACCCCTGCGGAATGGTCCCGCCAATTTTCACGGGTGATCAATCGCCGATCGTTCGCGACGGATTGCAAAAGACTTACGTCTTTCATAAGGATGGGGTTGAAACATTTGTGATTCGACCTGGTTATCAGGGCAAAGTCGACAACTTCGGCATGCTGATTCCGTTTCCCAATCCACCTGAGCTGAGAAAAGTCTCGGACGATATTTTCGAACAAGTCGCTAATGCGATCGATCCCCCCGAGGTCGTTGTTGATTTGCGAATTCGACGAATGATGATGCGTGGGGGGCGAGGTGTGGCGGTCCCGGCGATGGCTCGACAGAAAAATCTCGAGTTCGCAGAAGACAAACTCACCGTCTTGAAACAGGAAGCGGTCGGCATGTACGAAGTCGCAGTCCTGGAAGCCGGTAGTGCCAAGGCTCTGAAAAAATGGATGGATCAAAACGGATACAAATACCCTGAAGGCATGGACAAAGTCACCGGCGAGTACGTCGACATCGGTTGGTGTTTCGTGGCGGTTAAAACCAAAGTCGCTCAAAAGGCCGCGGTCAATCCGCGACCAGGGCAACGCAAGATCAGCCCGGAGCTTCCTTCCGGCAGTGTGTTTGACGGCAACGTGCAAGGCATGGGGTTTCGATTTCGATCCGAGAAACTTGTTGTTCCCATGCGACTCTCGGCCTTCAACGGTGGCGATACGCGAAACGTGGTTTACTTGTTGACCGACGGTCCTCGCAAAATTCGCTCGATTCCTGAAGAATACGTGATGCGTCAGGTTACTGGAAATCAGCTTTTCGCCAACGTCACCCAACCGTTACCGTTGCGAATCATTGGCGGTACCGAGAAAGACATCCCGGCCAGCCAACGGCAAGGCTTACCGGCCCGTCGCAACCCTGAGCCCAAAAACGGCGTTGCCAAAGACCTATTTGCCGCCGATCTCTTGGCTGTTTCAACCGGCCAGCTATCGCTGCGACATGAAGAGCAAGAGAAAGAGCTGCTTCGAATTGGCGAGCATTTTGGCTTGCGTGGCGGCGAGGTCGACAAAGAGAACATGGCGGCGTTGAAAGATGAGCGTAAAAAGACCGTCGACGCTGGCTTGGCGATGCTCAAGGGCATGACCCTCACCGTGGTCGATGGCGACTTCCCACGCGAAGTGATCGCCCAAGAAAACTTGACGTTCGTCGACTTCCAGATCCCTCGAAATCGTAACGATGCTCTTAACTATGACGCCAATCAATTTGGACCAGGCGTCAAAAAAGAAGGCGTCTTGAAAATTGGATCCATCGACTGGAACGACGTTGACCATCAAATCACAGCTGAGCATCGCAACACCCGCGTTGCCCTGCGAACGCTGATCGGGTTTGGAGTCCTGGGAATGATCGGAATGATTGTTCTCCGACGACCAAAATTCGCGGCCGCACTTGTGTTGGCCACTGGCTTGATCGCCGGAACCGCATTCGCAGGCCAACCCACGCTTTCGATCGAAGAATCTGATGAGTTGATTGTGCAATTGGAGAACTCAGCGACTGCCAAGGACGCGATCAAGTCGATTCGGGCGTTCGCGATGGAGAGTGACAGCAATCGCGAGAAAATGATCGTCGACTTGCTCGAGGTCGTGAAGCAGGACGATAGTCTTCCGAAACGCGGCTGGGCGATCGCTGCCTTGGCTGCCATCGGCGGGCAGGATGTCGATGAGTACTTGCTGAATGTCCATGCAGATGAAACTCAAAAACAGATTGTCCGCACTTGGGCCGCAGCGGCTCGGGTTTCCATGACACGAACCGTCAACGGTCTGATCGAGAAAGCCAATTTGATTCAGAAGTTCCCAGCTTTGGGGCGTCCCATTGGAATTCGAATCGTTGAGAAACTTACCAGCGATTCCAGTAAGGCGGATCCAGAAAAAGTCGTGAGTGTGACCCAGAAAGTGCCACAGCTTCAAACCGCTTTGGCGCCGACGATTTTAGCCTTTGGGCCAGAGCAATTGACCACCGTGATGCTGACCGCCAAAGACCAAAACGTTCGTAGAATCGCGGCTGGATATTTGGGTTCCATGGCCCAACAAGGCAACGCAGACAAGGTCGCCAAGTCCGTCATTGAACAACTGCAGTTCGACAGCATGTCCAACGAAATCCCTTGGAAGAACGGCCCTCTGTTTGTGCCGGGCATTCAATGGAACAAAACAGACGCGACAGATTTGGTTGGCCAATTGATTCGGTGGAATCTTTGGTGTGATATCAACGAAAAGGCTCAAGAGCAAAAGCAAATCCACAACAACATTCGAAGCCTTGGCTTGGCACGAGCTGCGGGCTATCAGTCCCCAGGCTGGAACGAAGTCGGATGCGTTGCCTGGCTTAAGGCTTGGGGCGCGGTCGTGGGCAAGCAGGGCATCCAAACGATCCTTGAAGAGCAAGGAGTCGAAAAAGACAACCGATATTCTGGCGTTCTGAAGGGGCTCAATTAAGCCAGAAAGTCGGCATTTCCCATAGATTTTTGATGATTGTGGCGAAATCCGACATTCGCCCAGCAAATTCGGAAAACCATTTTTCCTGTAAACGGGTATATTAGTAAACAGCAGCTTTGTGCTATTAGTTTTTCCAAATCAACCGGTTGCAGGAAAAAGGAAGTCTATGGATTCGAGACGCGACCCAGATTCCGGTCCCGAACAAGAGCCCTCGCGGGATCATCGTTCGCTTCCCCAGCCGTCTCGGCCCAAGGTAGTTTTTTCCAACGAAGTATCGCCTCCAAGCACTCGCCATCAGGATCCGACAAGTGACGCTCTGCCCGCTGACTTGACCAGCGAGACTCACCGGCCTGATGAGCAATCGCCGAACGTTTCAACCGTTCGCGATCAGCCAGCAACGATCGCCCCTGCGATCGGTCGTATTCCAGAAGATCCAGAACGACCACCCATCGCGCCAGCTAAGTCCCAACCAACTGAGTCCGAGAACCATGGCTCCGGAGGCATGGGAGGACTCTATTTCCTCCTTGCGACTTCTGCATTGATGTTCGGCGTTTGGTTCATGGGGCCCAAACTGGTCGAGGAGTACCATTACGCCGCTGCTCAAGGTGAGACGCGAGCCAATTACGAGAACGCATCCGCTCAGTTGGAGCGTCAGCCACTGGCCAACGTCTCCTATGCTTACCAAATGGTTGCGCAAAAAATCCGACCCAGCGTCGTCAGTGTAAATGCGATTCAACCCGGCAACGACGGCCGCGGACTTGGCTCAGGCGTGATCATGAATACTGAGGGCTACATCCTCACCAACGCCCATGTCCTCGAGGGAGCGACGCGCATCTTAATCGAATTGAATGACCGCCGTCGATTCACTGCAAAATTGATCGGGATCGACGCGATCAGTGATCTAGCCTTACTGAAGATCAATGCCCCCAACCTGATCCCCGCGACTTGGGGTGACAGCGACAAGCTTGAAGTAGGCTCGATCGTGTGGGCCATTGGCAGTCCCTATGGATTCCAACAAACGGTTACATCGGGCATCATTAGCGGCAAAGACCGTCCGGGTGATAAACGACATAAAAATCAAAGCCTGCTTCAGACAGACGCTGCCGTTAACCCGGGCAATAGTGGCGGGCCGTTAGTCGATGCTCAAGGCCAAGTCATCGGGATCAATACCTCGATTTATGGTGAGACGTTTCAGGGGATCAGTTTCGCCGTCCCAAGTTCAACCGCCAAATTTGTATTCCAAGAATTGCTGGATCATGGGAAAGTTGTGCGGGGTTATTTGGGGGCGTCCCCAGTCGAAGTCGATCATCGCGACGCATTGAGAATGCAGTTGCCGGATCTTGACGGCGCCAAACTGAGTTGGATCGAGCCTAACTCCCCGGCAGAAAACGCGGGGATCCGAGCTGGCGATATTATTCGCCGCTGGAACGGAACTGAAATCAAAGAGTTCAGGGACCTGTATCAGCTTGCTGGCTCAACTCCGCCTGACACCCTGGTCAAGGTTTCCTTGCTTCGTGATGGCGAGGAACAGCACACCGAAGTGGTCGTGGGCGAACAGCCAATTCAACTTCGGTTGGGTCAATCAAGTTCACAACATCGACCGACGAAAAACGGTGGTTAGTTAACACTGCTTGCCCTCGTGGGGAGACTTTTGAAGTTGCTTCTGGATCTATCTTGAACGGCTACATTTTGGCGACCGGCGGAAATTCGACGCCCTACAAGTTTGCCTATCCGTTACTTCCAGACTCTTTGGAGGGTTTTGACTAGCCGTTGAACTCTGGCTGTTCCGAACCAGCGTCCCCTCTTTTCCGGGCAGACTGACCGAATCGGATCTTTCGGTACAACTAGACCGTGGGCATTTCGATATCCCCTGCATGGACTGCCTGCCCACTCCAATCCATTGGGCACCAAACCCGGGGAATCATCACAACGATGGCTGGAAACGAATCACTCTCGAAAACAACTAGCTCTCACCTCAGCCGTCGTGACATCTTAAAGACGGCTGCCACGGTGGCGGCAACCGGCGCAGTGGCGTCTCCTCGAGTGGCCAATGCGGATGGCCCCGTGGGAAAACTGGTTCAGATTGGACAGCGGACGAAAACCTGCAACACGCCACTCAAGCAACGGGCCGCCAATGACTATCGACAAAGTCTCGACCAATATGGCGGACAGCTTTCGAATCCTATTCGCGAACTATTCCTGACCGCACAAGACGAAAATGCCATCCACTTTGGGGTTTTGGTGATTGGCTCAGGTTACGGAGCCTCCATCACCGCCGCTCGGCTTTCTCAAAAACTGCGGAATAATCATCGAATCTGCATGATTGAGCGGGGCAAAGAATGGGTCCCCGGTACTTTCCCCGACACCTTTGCCAATGTTTCAGGCAACGCGAGATCGGTCTTGGCCGGCCCCACCAAAGGGCAAATGACTCAGCCACTTGGATTATTTAATTTGATGATGAACGATGAAGTCAACATCCTGTCCGGCAGCGGATTGGGGGGTGGGTCATTGATCAACGCCAGCATCGCATTGCGGCCACATAGCGAGGTCTTTGAACAAGACCGCTGGCCGCAGGCGCTCAAGAACATTGAAGTGCTGGGGAAGTTCTACGACCGGATGGCTCAATCGATGAGTCTCACTCGGACGCCATTTGATCAGACTCCCAAGGTTCGGCTTCGTCGACAAGCCGCCGAGCGGATGAGCAGCAACCCGTCGTTTTATGACCGCTCCAACGTCTCAGTCATGTACGACCATCGGCATCTGGACAATCAGATGCGGAACCCCCAGGGCATGATCCAGCGCCCGTGTACGCTTTGTGGCGACTGCATCAACGGCTGCAACATTGGAGCCAAGAACACGCTGGCGATGAACTACTTGCCGATTGCCAAACACAACGGGACCGAAATGTTCACGCAGTGTGAAGTCAACTCGATTGAGAAACGCACGGGCTACTACCGGGTTCACATGACCTACATCGACGATCAACATGAGAAGATCACGCGGCACCCAATCAGCGTCAATTCTCAAATGGTGGTCGTTGGAGCCGGCAGTCCCAGCAGCGCTGCGATTTTGCTGGACTCACAAAGCGAGAGCTTTCAGTTTTCGCCAAGACTCGGCTGCCATTGGTCGGGTAACGGCGACACGATCGGATTCGTAACAGGGCTCCCTCAAGGCACCAACGTCGGTGGCTTCGGCGCTTACCCGTCTCCGCATGGTCCGGTCGGACCCACCGTTCAAACATCGCTAAACTTATACCGTGACGTCGAGTTGAGGAAACGGCTGCTGATTCAAGACGCAGCGATTCCGCGGGGTGTCAGCAACCTGTTCGCCGTGCTCTTGCGTGATCCTGAGATCAACCATTCGATGGCGATGCTGGGAATGGGTCACGACGAAGCCAACGGGCGACTGGTCAAGAAGGAGGGGCGCTGGCAAATCAAGTGGGAAGGCCTCAAGAAAAGCCAGTATCGTCAAATGGTGTTTCGAGAATTCGAACGATTGGCAGCGGCTCACGGCGGTCGGTACAAACGACTCAAAGCGTTTGGCAATAATTTAGTGACCGTTCACCCACTGGGTGGCTGCGGCATGTCGGACGCCCCCGAGTGTGGCCCCGTGAACCACCTTGGCCAAGTATACGATTACAATCGCGGTGGTTATTTGGATTCCAACACAGGTGCTCCAGCGGTTCATTCTGGCCTGTACGTGGCCGACGGGTCTGTGATTCCTACTGCGTTGGGCGTGAATCCGTACATGACGATCGGTGCATTGTCTGAGCGAATCGCCAGCCATATCGTTGCCAATCCCGTCCATTCTCATCTGTTTGGATAGCGTGCTGGAGCGGGTTGCCGGGGACCAACCGCAGGATCGGCACATTGGCCCGCCTTGAGCGTCTTGAAAATCAGGCAAAGTGCCCAAGCTGCATGATCCCGTAAAACTCGAGCAGAGTCCCAAGCCGCACGATCCCGATAAAACTTAGGTGAGAGCTGGGTGAAAAAGCTTTGAACCCTCGATTTCGGTTTGACGAATCGGCAACAGGAGCATAAATTTAAACAATCAATCATCTGCTGGTGAGTGAGCTCCGCGAGGGGGAGCCGTGAAATGGGTCAGGCCTTAACGGGAGCAGCTCTAAACGGGGTACTCTTGTGCGGGGCTCTCTCACCCGCAGATTTTTTTTCGCACATGCGTTCTTGCTGGCAATTGCATTCTTCCGGCCAACGCACCTCACCTTATTCCGCCCTGCTTCCTCATAACGCTTTACTACTTTGAGTGGCAATTGGCGACAACCGGTGAGAAAATCGTCATTTTTGCTGGCGGTATCTGCTCATTAAATGGTATCCCGAGCAATGTTAACTCGACTCGTAAACGAGGACAGACGACCATTGACGGCAAAGAACTAACGAGGGTTCTCCCTCGTTTAAGCGTTCGGATTTCCAAGACTGCTGCCCCAAACCAGCCATTAAATCAACAAACCAAGTTGTTTCAAATCATTGCGGTCAGATAAATGAATTTGTGAGTTGCCCCTCGACGCCAATATTCACACCATCGACTGAGCAAACCCTTAGCAAGCTGCTTTCGGCTAACGATCGAGCCAATCTCGGCTGACCAATTTTTTCGTGGCATAGGACCTACTTCCAGCGTAAGAAAATCGGGTAGAATCGGAATAGGTCGGGGCTCCAGCTGGAGCCGTTGACCGCCCTTCAAACAATCGCAGCCCCTGCAAGATTTGTGATGAATTCGAATCAGTCAACGGAATCGACCAACGACGGCCAATACCAGGTCGTTGCTCTCAAGTATCGTCCTCAATCGTTTGAGGAATTGATCGGTCAGGGGCATATTGCCAAAGCGTTGTCCAATGCGATCGACAAAAATCGCGTCGGCCATGCGTACTTGTTCACCGGTGCGAGGGGAGTCGGAAAGACTTCCTCAGCTCGGATTTTCGCCAAATGCTTGAACTGCGAAACGGGCCCCACGAAAAAACCGTGTGGAGTTTGCGACATTTGCGAAGCGGTTTCCGCTGGCGAAGATGTCGATGTGCTTGAAATTGACGGTGCGAGCAATCGTGGAATTGACGAAATCCGGCAGCTCCGATCCAACGCGGCCGTTCGTCCCAGTCGCTCCAAGTACAAAATTTACATCATTGATGAAGTCCACATGCTTACGATGCAGGCTTTCAATGCCTTGCTCAAAACATTGGAAGAACCACCATTGCATGTGAAATTCATTTTCTGCACGACCGATCCGCAGAAGATTCCCATTACCGTGCTTTCCCGCTGCCAACGATTCGATTTCTCGCCGGTCCAAACCGACGAGATTGCCAAAGCACTCCGAGCGATTGCGACCAGTGAAGGGGTCACCGCGGACGAGCAGGCCCTCGCGTTACTGGCGCGGCGAGCCAATGGCTCGATGCGGGACAGCCAGTCGCTGCTTGAACAGCTATTCTCTTTTTGCGGGAATCAGATTTCGATCGACGAAGTCCACCAACTGCTTGGCACGGCGGACATGAGTCGCATTTCGGCGATTGCGACGGCGATGACTAACGCCGATCCAACCGAGACTCTGAATTTGATTCATCGCGGGATGATCGAAGGCGTTGATGCCGGACAAATGGCTGACCAACTGCTGGGTTATTTTCGAGACATGATGGCAGTGCGCGTCGGCTGTGGCCCGGATACGTTGCTTAATTGCACCGCTGTCGACATGGAGCCGTTGGGAGCGTTGGCTGAAATACTGGGGCTCGAAACGATCCTCACGATCGTTCAGCTACTTGATTCGGCGGTCGTGCGAATGCAATCGAGCCTCCATGCAAGAATCTTGCTGGAATCCGCGGCGGTTCGGATTTGCAATCTCGAGAAACTCGATTCCATTTCCGATTTGATCAACAGCCTTGGAAAACCAGGCACCGGCAAGCCAACGGTCGCGACGAGCCGACCTCGGCAGCGGGTTGAAATGCAGCAAGTCAACGTTTCGACCACGCCAAGTGGCTTAAAAAAAAACGACCTAGCTAATCCACCGACAGCATCGCCAGCCCGGCAGCCCAGCGAGGCCCTTGGGCCAGACTCTGATGCCGATGCGAATCAGTCTTTAGCTCAGCATGCATCCGCGTTGGGTTCGCGGGCTCAGCCGGAACCAACGGCAACGCCAACGGCAACGGGGGAAATTGCCGAAGCCAATCATGATTCGCCGGCGAAGCACCCCGCGGCTGGCGATTTTGCTTCAACCTCGGTCAGGCCGGACG
>JBLINZ010000022.1:0-28295 GCA_047639375.1 Mariniblastus sp.
CGCTTCCGTCGTGGGTTCTATCTGCAAGTTGCGATCGGTCGTGATGCGGGTGCCGGACCCAGCCGGGGCGGAAATTTTTTGGGAAATCCGGGGTCGGCTTCGGCCAACGCCGGCGGCTTCTTTGGGCTGTTGGAAACACAGCAACGACTTCGGAACCAAAGGTTCAATCTTCGTCAGCAACAAGCCGTGTTGGAATTGTTTCGTGAGTTCTTTCTGCGTGAGCGTTTGGACGCAGTTCAGTTGAAGCAATTCGAAACCAATTTTTACAGGGACCAGCGTTCTTTGCTCAACGCTGTCAACGCGTATCAAACACAGCTTGATCGATTCAAACTATCGATCGGATTGCCACCTGATCTAGAAGTTGTGATTGACGATTCGACATTAGATCAGTTTGAATTGATAAGTGATCAAGTCAACGAGCGGCTGATTGCAATTGGTGAGCTTCGCAAGACGACGGGGACGGCACTCAATGAAGTCGACAACTTGTTTGATGAACTACAGGCGATCGAAGATTTAGAGAATGGCACGTTCCCTTGGCCAACCAATATTGGAGCCTTACTTCAAAATTTGGTGCCTTTTATCGACGAAGCCGAAGCGGAGATCGATCAAATTGGCTCCGCCGATACGCGGTTGGTCGAATCGGATATTCAAAAACTAAGTGGAAGTGTCGAGGGGCGTTTGGCGTCTTTAAAGAAAACGCGATTGGCCATCGAATCCGGAAGACTCATTTCCAGTCTCGATCCTAGTCTGTTTGATCCGAGTTCGATCCAGGATCCGGCCGACTTGACAGCCCGACTTTCAGGTGATTCCAATCAAGACTCAGTCGTCAGGCGTTCTGCCGTTGTCAAAGAGTCGTTGCAGGGTATCCGAGTCAAGATCGCGGATTATGCTGCGACCGAGCAAGCCCTCGGTAAAGCAGAACTGTTCAACTTTATCCGAGAGGAATTTCAAGAGAAAATCCCGGGACAGTTGTCAGAAATGAATAACTTGGTGTTGGAGCTATCGCTACTTCAAGCGATTGCTCGCTCAAACACGATCGAAATCGCTGACGTTGATATTCAGTCGCCTCAGGCCATTGAGATCGCTCGGTGCATGCGTCGTGACTGGATGAACGCTCGGGCCAGCCACGTTGATAATTGGAGGAATATTGAATTCGTCGCGGATCAGCTGGAGGCCCAAGTCGACCTTGTGTTCCAGGGAGACATTGGCAATAACGGCGACAATCCATTCAAATTACGATACGAAACGGGTCAGTTGCGAGCTGGTTTCCGATTCGACGCTCCCATTGTTCGACTTGCCGAGCGTAATAACTACCGTGAAGCTTTGATTAATTACCAGCAGTCGAGACGTCAGTTCTATCAATTTGAGGATAACGTCAAGCGCAACCTGCGAGACATTGTTCGCAACGTGGACCTGATCAAAGGTGCGTTTGAGCTTGACCGACTTGCTGTTCAAACAAGTATCGAGAACCTCGAGATTAACCGGTTTGAACTTGAGGAACCGGTGGCTCCAGGTGCAGGGAATGGCGGGAATCGACTGGGTATAACGACTGCTCAAAACTTGACCCAAGCGATTGAACGACTCAACAGTTCTCAAGACTCCTTCTTGAACTCTTGGGTGCAGTTTGAGGTGTTGAGACGAAGCCTGGACTTTGACATGGGCACGATGCAGGTCAATGAACGGGGGGAATGGATTGATCCTGGTGCGATCGACGGGGCGATCGGGATGCGGGTCGCGAGTAAGTTGGGCATTGAGCTAGATTGCCAATATTGCAACGGCGTGACGACGGTTTATTCCGAAAATGGGACGAGCTACACCAGTGATGGAACGATCTATTCCGCTCCGAGTGGATACTATCCTGAAGGCTCTGAGCCACAGTCCTCTCAGCCGGTGGAGGGCTTGCCCTTCGAGACAACTGAGCCGGTCTACCCAGGTAAATCGATTTACTCAACGGAGCCGTCGAGCTTTCAAGGTCTTGATGCTCCTGGAGCAACGAATGGGCCGCAATCTCGGCTGAGTCCAAACGGGCGGATGAACTTGAGGACCGCGCCATCTCAACCACGAGTTCCAAGCTACCTCTATCGGCCGGTTTCGGCCGCCAAGCCGACCTCGGCTCGGCAAGTCGAAAGCGTGGTTGGCTCGTCGGTCGCCAGTGTCCAAGCGATGGATAGAATGCGTCCCAAGTTGCGACCGGTGGAAGCTGGCCTCAAGGCCAACGCTTCGGTTGCGATTCAGGAGATTCCAAGCGTTCAGTTTTCAGTCGATCGGGCCGCCGACCGCAGCTCAATGCAATTGGGAGCACCGGTTGTCGATTTTGAATTGACCCGCAACTCAGTGCCTAGTTTCTTGAAACCAGAATCGTTGGAGGTCGATGGGAGTGGGTTGGTCAAAACGGTTTCCGCTGAGCAGCCGCGGGAGACTGTAAAGTCATCCAGCGAACTAGCGATTCCTAATCTGGCCAATCAAATTCCAGAAAAATTCGAGGCGCCGCAGGCACTGCAGGCAACTCGTTTGGCAAGCCTCAAAAAGGCCGCCGCTGCCAACGAAGGTGCGGTTGTCCCGGTGGCGTCGCCGGTTAAAGCGATGTCTTCGGCCGTCAGTCCATTGGTGAAATCGGAGCGGGCTGAGCCGGCTGCGACTGAGAAGATGCTGAACGCATTTGGCGAAGACGTGGTCCCAGCCACGGAGATTGATTTCGACTGGCGAAAACGGCAGTATTCACTTGGCGGCACCTTAAATCGTTTTCGAATTCAGGCCGATCGCTAGTCCGTCGTCAATGAATCCGAATTCTTACTAATCAAGCGGTGGCCAGACGCAGTGTGCGATTGGTCACTGTTTTTCGTAATTCGACGGACGCTTTCTCGGCGGCGGATCGAGGGAATACAAGCCCTTGAGGCTAGCGGGATTGTTGCGTCCATCAGCAGTATTAGAGGTCAGCCTGGGGGTTGGAAAACGTTGGTCTGGACGCACCCAAACGGCTGGCAATCAAATGCCTTGCAATGTGATCAACGGCTGCCGCACCCGCTCAGTGGATCAATCAGAATGCCTTGAGTGTAAGGTGTTTCACAACGCCTTGGTTGCTGCCATTTGGGCGTCTGGAATCTCACGAGGCCCATCACCGGAATATTTGATTCATACGGTACAGAACTAAAATGCTTTCCTTGTTCTTAGGGAAATGTCATGAGTTTTTCGTAACTCTCAAGCATCAGATTGGTTGTAGTATCGAGAGGTTGGACGTGGATTTGTGAACTGCCGTGAGCAAAAGTGGCCTGAGAATGTTTAACTTGGGTTGAAATAATGATTCCTGTGGTTCATTTGACATTCAAAAATCGGTTTTTCAGGTTAAGATAATCGTTTTGCGGATCACGCAGACGGCAGATGGTTATCTGCTTTTTCGGTTCGAAATTGTCGATCCGAGCTAAATAGTTAGTCCGACTTCTCTTCGCCAAATCCTAGTCACGGAATTGTTTCAGGAATTTTCAATGTCCCAAATTCGAATTCGAATCACCAACCGCCACGTCTCGCCCAGCGGGCTGGTCGCACCGTTTGTTATCTTCGGTTTGGTCGCTGTCGCACTCTTTGGTGTGGGCGCATATTACTACATGAACTCTGGTGACGATTCTGACGCGATCAATCCGATCATGGCTCAAGTCACCCGCGGCGAATTCGTTTCGCAGGTCTTGGACCAAGGTGAAATTCAAAGTAGTGAGAATGTCGAGATCCGCTGTGAGGCTCGGGCTCGAAATGGAACACTTTCCGTTTTGACAGTAGCCGCAGAAGCCTCCTCTGTTTCCGAAGGCGATTTCTTGGTTCAGCTGGATTCGACTTCATTCGAAAAAGAGCTTGAGCAGCAGAATATTTCGCTTGCCAATGCTCAAACTGGCGTCATTCAAGCGGACTCTAGCCTGAAGTCCGCGATCGCTACCCGAGAAGAGTACATCAAGGGAACGTTCGAACAAAACAAGTTGATAATCCAAAATGAGATCTACGATGCGGAAGCCGAGATCCAAACGGCTGAGCAAAACTTGACGCAGGCCGAAGACGTACTCCGTCACAGTAAGAAGCTTCAAGCGAAGGGGTATATTACTAAGCAGACATTGGAGTCAGACGGCTTTTCTCTCAAGACGCGTGAAATCGCGTTAAAAAAAGGCAGGCTTTCAGAAACGCTCGCGTTGGCGAAATTAAACGTGCTCGTGAACATCTCTTTCAAGAAAGAAACGGTTCAGTTAGAGGCCGATATCAAAGCGGCTGAAGTCAAACTGATCAGTGAGAAAAAGGGACTTGCCGTCGAGACAGAAAAACTGGCTGAGATTCAGGAGATGATCGAAAAGTGTCGGATCGTCGTGCCACCAGGGGTCTCGGGTCAAGTTGTCTACGCCAAAGAATCATCCCGTGGCGGAAACGACTGGGTCCTCGAAGAAGGAACGACTGTCCGCCAAAACCAAGTGCTTGTGCGGTTGCCGGACCCTACCAAAATGGAGGTGAAGGCCCTGATCAATGAGCAGAGCATTACTCGAGTCCAGCGTGAAATGCCCGCCACGATCAAGGTCGACGCACTCAACGGTATTACACTTAAGGGATTCGTCACCAAAGTTAACCAGTACGCTGAGTCGGGTGGCTTCATGAGCAGCAGCGTCCGTAAATACGCGGTGTTCGTCCGGATCCTTGATCCCCCGGAGGCGCTGAAGCCTGGAATGAACGCGTCGGTTACGATTGAGGTTCAGTACGAGCCAGATGTCTTGCTGGCTCCCATTCAAACGATCTACTCAGTTCAAGATCAACAATTCTGCTTATTGCGTAATGGTGATAGCTGGGAAACTCGAAGTGTCGAAATTGCCGGTGACAACTCGCAAGTCGTCTACATCACTTCCGGCGTCGAAGAGGGTGATGAGTTGGTGATGAATCCGGGTGCTTTCAAAGAGTACATGGATCTGCCTGAGCTTCAATTAGATACAAAAATCGACTTGCCCGAGGGCGCCCTCACGAAGAAAATCGGCAAGACGAGCGATGAGGAATCCGCAGGTGCCGCTGGCGCAGGTGGACGACCTGGCGGTGCTGGCGGACGACCTGGCGGTGCTGGCGGACGACCTGGCGGTGCTGGCGGACGACCTGGCGGTGCTGGCGGACGACCTGGCGGTGCAGGCGGTGCTGGCGGACGACCTGGCGGTGCTGGCGGACGACCTGGCGGTGCTGGCGGACGACCTGGCGGTGCTGGCGGACGACCTGGCGGTGCTGGTGGACGACCTGGCGGTGCTGGCGGACGACCTGGCGGTGCAGGCGGTGCTGGCGGACGACCTGGCGGTGCTGGAGGCGGCTCTAACGCCATGATCGACGGGATGATGGAGAAATACGACGGCAACGGCGACGGTTCCATTGACAAAGAAGAAATGGCATTATTGCCGGAACGAGCCAAGGGCATGGTCGAAGGCGCGGATGGGAACCGAGACGGCAGCGTTACCAAGGCCGAGCTGAAATCTGCGATGGAGAAGATGATGAAACAAATGGGCGGCGGTGGAGGCCGATAAGTTGAACGCTCCAAAACCTCCTCAGAAAATGGCGGCTGTGATTCGCGACCTTGAGAAACATTATGTCCTCAAGAGTGAAACGGTCCGCGCGCTCCGTGGCGTCTCGTTCGATGTCCCTGAAGGCGATTACGTCGCCATCATGGGGCCATCCGGGTCAGGCAAAAGTACGCTTTTGAATCTGCTAGGATGCCTTGATCGTCCTACGCATGGATCGTTTGAGCTTGGCGGTGACGACGTTGCCCGAATGACCGACGATGAACTTTCGGGAATTCGTGCGTCTAGAATTGGGTTCGTCTTTCAGTCCTACAATCTGATTGCTCAGTTGAGCGTGGTCGAGAACATCGAAGTTCCGCTTTATTACCGTGGTACGCTGAATACAGAGTCTCGAAAGCGCAGCAAAGCACTCGCCGCCATGGTGGGCTTGGGAGACCGGCTGAACCATCGTCCAACTCAGTTGTCCGGTGGTCAGCAGCAACGCGTGGCGATCGCCCGCTCACTGGTCAACGATCCCTACTTCATTCTGGCTGACGAAGCGACGGGTAACTTGGATTCTGTCACGACCGAGGAAATTATGGCGCTCTTCCAGCGGCTTAATGACGAAGGCCGAACGATCATTATGGTGACTCACGAAGACGAAGTTGCTGCTCATGCAAAACGTGTCATTCGTTTGCGCGATGGCGAAGTTCAAGTGGACGAACTGGTTCAGGGACGAAAACTGTTCACTGCCGAACGAATCAAAGAGATATCTCGCAATGCGGAAGTTAACGAAGAATAGCGTTGCCCCCATGAGACGCGCCGCAGAGACTTGCTTTACTGGTGACCGTTTCATTTAAACCCCTGCCCTTCCCTTTTGACTTAATCCATCATGCTGCTTTTTCGAACCTGGAAACTTGGAATCAAGAGCCTGTTGTTGCACCCGATGCGATCAGCATTGACGGTTCTGGGGATCTTTATCGGCGTTGCCAGCGTCATTTGGTTGCTCGCGATCGGTGAAGGGATCTCGAAAGAAGCCCAAAAGCGAATCGAAGACCTGGGTGCTGAGAATATCATCGTGCGAAGCATCAAGCCGCCTGACGAGAGCGGTTCGAATTTTCGCCAAGTCAGCAAGTTTGGTTTGACGCGGGCCGAAGCGAATATGATAGAGCGAACTGTTTCAACGGTTCGCCAAGTCATTCAAATTCGAGAACTCAAAAAGAAGTTTGTGTACACGGGGAACCCGAACGTAAAACCTATCGACGGACGTTTGGTTGGTTGCACATCTGCCTACGCCCGCGTGACAAGGCTGGTGACGGCACGTGGGCATTTCTTAACGCCACGTGAAGTCGAGAAGAACTCGTCGGTATGTGTGATTGCCGCGAGGTTGGCAGATCGTCTGTTTCCTTCTGAAGATCCGCTCAACAAAGAGATCTTTCTGCCGGAGCAAAAAGAGTTCTACCGAATCGTGGGTGTCCTGGAACATCGTAACGCCACAGCTGCGATTGGTGGCTCATTGGCTGCCCAAGATTTCTCCCTGGATGTCTACATCCCAATTACCACGATGAAACTTCGGATGGGAGACAAGGAGACGAAGCAAACAGGAGGATCGTTTTCGGTCCAAGAGTTTGAACTCTCTCAGTTGACGATTCAGGTCCAAGACTCCAAAGATGTACCGCGAACCGCGAAATTAATTGAAGCCACGTTGCGAACTAAGAACGCCGAACGTCAAGACATTGCCGTGGTTGTGCCGTACGAGTTGTTGGAGCAGGCCAAAGTTACCCGGTTGATGTTCATGATCTTGATGGGGCTCGTTGCGGCGATCACCCTGATCGTGGGCGGCATCGGAATTATGAATATCATGCTGGCGACCGTGACCGAACGAACGCGTGAGATTGGTATTCGCCGTGCGCTCGGTGGTAAACGCTCGGACATCACGCAGCAGTTCCTCGTCGAAACGATTTCACTGTCGATCGTGGGTGGTTTGACGGGAATCTTTGGCGGGTTACTCTGTCCGATTACCGTGGACATCGCGCGGATTGCGGTGGAAGAGTTTTTCCCAAAAATGTATGCCAGCCTCCCAGAAGTGGCCAAAGTCATGACGCCGGAAATCGTTCCTGTTTCAATTCCGATCGCATTTTGCATCTCGGTCGTCGTGGGCGTATTCTTCGGCCTCTATCCAGCGATGAGAGCCGCTCAGCTCGATCCAATCGAAGCATTGCGACACGAATAGGCACCTGCTTTTCGTGGTTTTCTGTCGGTGATTCACTGGCCGCCAATCTAGCGACCCTCCGTTGGGAGGATCGCCGTAGGCAGTTAACGCCGGTGCCATCAACGGAAATTACTGTCTCCGCTGGTCGGCGTCCCACGACCGCTTGGGGACCCGCCCCCCCATCTAGTAGACTGCTGGTTCGTTTTCGTGGTCGATTAATATCAAACGAGGTGGTCTGTTGTCTAATTCTGGCGGTACAAGTCCCAGTCGAAGTGGTGCGTTCGAGGCGGCTGTGGATAAACGAGTTGAGAAATTTACCGAGAGCATCAGTTTCGACCGACGACTGTTTCGACACGATATCGCAGGCAGTATCGCCCATGCACACATGTTGGCTGATCAGCAAATCCTCACGCCCGATGAGCGTGATCAGATTGAATCGAATCTAACTGAGATTCTGGGTGAATTGGAATCGGGGACGTTTGAGATTCGAGAAGAGCTAGAAGATATTCATATGAATATCGAGCAAGCGCTGATCGATCGAATCGGTGACGTGGGGCGAAAATTACATACGGGCCGCAGCCGCAACGATCAAGTCGCCACGGACATTCGCATGTGGGTGCGAGACGCGATCGATCAAATCGATCGCTTGCTCGAGGACGTTCAAGTTGCGTTCGTCACTCGCTGTGAGGTTGATGAAGGCGTGATCGTCCCCGCGTACACGCATCTTCAGAGGGCCCAACCAGTTTTGGCGGCCCATGTATGGCTGGCGTATTGCGAGAAATTTCAGCGGGATCGTGAGCGGTTGGCTGATTGTCGCAAACGCTTGAATCTTTGTAGTTTGGGAACTGCTGCGTTGGCCGGCACGACGTTACCGATCGATCGTGAAAACGTCGCCCGGCGATTGGGTTTTGATGGAATCGTGGCAAATAGCATCGACTCCTCGAGTGACCGAGACTTTGTTTTAGAGACAGTGTTTTGTCTGACGACGATCGCGATTCACTTGAGTAGTTGGGCGGAAGAGTGGATTCTGTGGGCGACCTCGGAATTCGATTTCATTCAAATACCTCATGCGTTCTGTACGGGGTCGTCGATCATGCCCCAGAAAATCAATCCTGATGTCTTGGAATTGACACGTGGGAAATCGGCCAGGGTGATCGGTGATTTACAGACGCTTCTCGTGCTCACGAAAGGCTTGCCATTGGCTTACAACCGCGATCTCCAGGAAGACAAACCGCCGTTATTTGACGCCGTCGACACCGTTGCTGCCTGTCTGGAGTTGGCGGCTCCGATCGTGGCGGGCATGCAGCTCAAGCGGGAATCGATTGGCTCACGGCTCGAACGAGGTTTCCTGGATGCCACGACGCTCATGGAATACTTGATCAAGCGGGGGATTCCACAGCGGAAAGCCCATCATTTGATTGGCGAGCTGGTGCGGAAAGCGACGGGTAAATCGGTGACGTTAGCGGAGCTTTCTTTGGAAGAATTCCAAACTTCTGATCCGACTCTCGACGAGTCGGTTTATGATGTATTGGGAGTTGAAAATGCGGTAAAAGCCTTTCAAAGCGTCGGTTCGACCTCGCCTGACAAGGTCGCCGAACAAGTTTCGGCTTGGAAAAATCGACTTGGACTGGACTCTGCCAGCCAATAGAGGGGATCCGGGGCTTGCTCGGGCTGCTGTTGTTTGAGGGCGAGGAGGCCAGGGCCAATTTTCACTTCCGAATTTTGCTCCCTTAACTCCTACGTTGATTACAATCGTCAGGATTGACTTTCCCCTGTTGAACGCGGGAAATTTTTGACGATCCATACCGGTCATGTCTATGCAAGTTTTGGAATCCGATATCGTTTATTTTCGTTCGCCGAAAAACGGCCGATCTGTCGCTTCGTTGTCTGCTTTTTTAAGTCTGGCGTTCGTCGGGGTGATTGCTGCTGGTTGGGGGACCTCGTCTGCCTTCGCTCAGGATCCAGATCCTGGATCCGCTGTGGCTCCCGCACCCTCGGTCAACGACCGTTATTCAGACAATACCACGCAATTGATTTTGCGCTCGATACGAGATTCCAATCCTCAATCGGCTGAGGAGTTGGCTAAATCCGCTTCGGTCATGCTTGAAGTTGACCTCTACGGAGACGCTAGACTCTATCTTTCAAAAATCTTGGATCTTCAGTTAACCGAAGATCAAATGTTTGAGCTGCAGCAATCTCAGGGCTCCGATTTCTTCGCCGCGATTCACGTTCATCCTCAGATGCAACCAGAAGGCAAGACGCTGGCGACCCAAGTCTTGGCTGCCTCAACTAAGGTCAAGCTTTCCCCGGCTAGGCTCAATCAGTTGATTAAAACGTTGAACAGCCAAGACATTTCCGTGCGGTCGGAAGCCTTTCGGAAACTCCGTCGGATCGGTGAACCGGCGGTGGCTGAACTCGTCAACGTGTTCGCTCATGACGATCGCAAGTCGGATTTCCCTGGCGTGCGTGGCGCGCTTCAAGGGATGGGCGTGTTTGCCCAAGCTCCTTTGTTGGGCGGAGCAAGAGCGAGTGATTTGCAAGTTCAAACTGAGTCGATTCGTGCATTGACGAATTACCAATCATCCGAATCTATCGACGTGATGGTCTGGGCGTACCTTTCTCCAAAATTTCCTGCGTTCATCAAGCAGATCGCATCGGATGAACTGGCTCAACAAAATTTTGATGTTGACCCGACGGTCGCCGAGGCCCGGTTGTACGATCGTTCGATGGACTACTTGCTGGGTAAGCGTCAGGTCTCAGGTGGCTTGATTAGCGATGTCACCATTTGGGACTGGGATACTGCTGCGAAACGGATGGTCTCGACTCAAGCTCCACCTGCGACGGCGGCCCGAATCATTGCAGCCAGAAGGGCTTCGGACTTGTTTGAGATTCGGCCTGACTTAGCTCGGAATCGAGAATTGTATTTGCTCACGCAGCTTGAATCTGCCAAGCGAATTTCGGGTGCCAGCCGTTTAGCCGACACGGCTGAACTTCAGAAAAAACTCAACGTCACCGCTGAAGAGCTTGATCGGGCGTTGGTCCGAGCGATGGATCTTCAGTTGGTGCCAGCGGCCGTGGCTTGCTGTGAAATGATGGTCGGCGTCGTCGACGAAAAACAGTTGGCGGGGCGAAATGGACGTCCGAGTGCCTTGGTGCAAGCGATTCTGTTTGGCGATCGTCATTTGCAGTATGCCGCTTTCAACACCGTGGTTGCGATCGATCCGCAAGACTCGTTTCCGGGAAGCAGCTACCTGATTAATTTGGCGATTTATCTGTCTCAAAGCCGAAACCGGTCGGCGGGATTGGTGGGGCACAATCGAAACGACATCGGTCAGTCTTACGCGGCCTCCATGGGCGACGCTGGGCTTGTCGGTCAATCTGTTTCCAGCAGTCGCGACTTTTTCGAAATTGCCACAAGTGACCCAGATGTCTCTGTTTTGATGGTGAGCGATACGCTCGACAATCCCGATTTTGCTCAATTGATTCAGCAGTTGCGAAGTGATTGGCGGACGCGAAGAATGCCAATCGTATTTTTGTACCGTGATGATGTTCGAGACCGTTGGGTGAAGCACCGGGTGGGCGACGACCCCATGTTTTGTTCGGCTCCCTTTTCCGCCAATCCGGAATTGATTCTTTCTCATATCGAACGGCTCAATGACAAGATTGAGCCGTGGGGGGTCGTCAATTCAGATCGCCGCCGGCATGCCGCTTCGGCCGTACGATGGTTGGCCAAAATTTCCAACGATCGGAAAACGTATCGTTTTTACAATCTTGGCAATCGTCAAAAAGAACTTGCCCAATTGCTTTACCGCCCTGGATTCATTCAAGAAGCTTCTCAAATCCTGTGCAGCCTGGGAACGCCTGATGCCCAGCGAGAGTTGGTGAACTTTGCGAGCCAAATGGGGTTGCCTGCCGACGAACGACAAATCGCGGCTGAGGCTTTCGTCAAATCGGTTAAGATTGGTGGCACGTTGTTGACCACGGCGGAGATTCGTCAGCAGTACGATCGCTACAATGCTAGTGAATCCGCGACGGCCGAAACTCAGAGGGTCTTGGCCACGATTTTGGATGCGATCGAGGCCCGCAAAAATTCCAAGCTCGCCAACTAGCATTTGGTTAATGCGATGCGTTCGGTTGGGCCACGAATTCTCTGACATAAATTGAATTTAACCCATTTGAATATCATGAGTCTGAGCCTCGCTGCCGTTCCAAAATTCGTCTTGATGCTGGTACTCTCGTGCGTGTTTGGGGGAGGCTGGGGCGTTGCTGACGGATTTTCACAAACGCTTAGCGTTGAGGGAAAAGCATCTACGCAAGACGAGTTCGAGTGGCAGAAGGTCAAGCCGACGGGGGCTCGGGCCGAGTTCGAGATGCCGATCCAGCCTCGTTCGGTTGAGCGAAGTTTTGAACCAATTTATGGCAAGCCACCGGTCACAGTTCGGCTTTACTTGGGAACCGTACGCCAAGGCAAAATGAGTTTCATCGTTGGTTATCATGACTTGCATGAAGCACCTCGCGACGCCAGATCCGTCAACGACGCTTTGGATGGTGCCGTGGCGGGCGCGATTGGTAACGTCATGGGCCAGCCGCTTAGCAAAACGGTCAAGACCTCGATCGACGGTCATCCAGTCCGGAGATTTGAGTATGTTTTTTCGCAAAATCAAAAACGATATATCGTTTTTGCACGAGTCTACTTGGTGGGCAAGCGTCAGTATCAAGTCCACGCGGTGATTCAAGATCCAGGAGAGAACGAGGAAGCCAGTCGCAGCGATAAGGAGCTGGCGGAAAAGTTCCTGAAATCGTTTAAGGTCTTAAAAATTGAAAACGATTTGCCGCCCCGCCCACGTCCAAGAAAATAATGGATGTTGCCTTCGAAATTGGCTCGATAATTTTCGGGGAATCCTGCTTGCGTAAGATCGCGTTTTTGCCTCATGGCAGACTTTTTCTGGGCGTTTTCTTCTTCTTCGCACCTTGATAAAAATCACTTGCTTGGTACCCTTGGGAAATTTTGTAAACCGGGCCATTTTTGGCCATTCAAAAAATCCACCAGGTTAAACCGTGCCACGTCGCGACGATATCAAGAAGATTATGCTCATCGGTTCCGGTCCAATTGTGATCGGTCAAGCGTGTGAGTTTGACTATTCAGGGACCCAGGCTTGCAAAGCACTTCGAGAAGAAGGCTATGAAGTCGTGTTGGTCAATTCCAATCCTGCGACGATCATGACGGATCCCGGCACCGCTGAGCGGACGTATATTGAGCCGCTCGATTGGAAAATCATTGAAAAAATCATCGCCAAAGAAAAGCCATGTGCGCTCTTGCCGACCTTAGGAGGCCAGACAGCACTCAATCTAGCCATGGATCTCTCGGCCCACGGGATTCTGGAAAAATACGGCGTCGAAATGATCGGTGCTGACGCTGATGTAATCGACAAGGCGGAGAACCGCGATCGATTCCAAAAAGCCATGAACAATATTGGCTTGGATATTTGTATCGGCGAAACGGTCAACACCGTCCCGGAAGCTCGCGCAGTGATGGAAAAGGTGGGTCTGCCCTGCTTGATTCGGCCTAGTTTTACAATGGGCGGCAGCGGTTCGGCGATTGCTTACAACCGAGACGAATTTGATTTGCTCGTGCACCGTGGCTTGGATTCGTCGCCCACTAACGAAGTCCTGATTGAAGAGTCCATTATTGGTTGGAAAGAGTATGAGATGGAAGTCGTCCGGGACACCGACGACAACGTGGTGATTATTTGTGCGATTGAAAACTTTGATCCGATGGGGGTCCATACCGGTGACTCGATCACAGTTGCCCCAGCCCAAACGCTTTCTGATAAAGAGTATCAACGAATGCGGGATGCAAGTCTTGCAGTGATTCGTGAAATCGGCGTCGAAACGGGGGGCTCGAATATTCAATTCGCCACGAACCCAGATACCGGCCGCATGATCGTGATTGAGATGAATCCGCGCGTCAGCCGATCCAGTGCTTTGGCCTCGAAAGCAACCGGTTTTCCAATCGCTAAAATTGCCGCCAAGCTTGCGGTGGGCTACAAACTTTGGGAGCTCTCCAACGATATCACGCGGAAGACCAAAGCCTGTTTTGAGCCGACGATCGACTATGTTGTTACCAAGATTCCACGGTTCACGTTTGAAAAATTTCCGGAAGCCGACTCGACGCTGATGACGCAGATGAAAAGCGTCGGCGAGACAATGGCGATCGGTCGAACTTTCAAAGAGTCGTTCCAAAAAGCCTTGCGTGGACTGGAGGTTGGCAGTTTCGGATTTGGTTGTGATAGCAAAGATTTGTGGGGAACCGAGGAGCAGCCCGACAACGATACCATTCGTTCGATGCTGTCGATTCCCAATTCGGAACGGCCGTGGTATTTACGTTACGCTTTCAAGAGCGGAATGTCGGTTGACGACGTGCATCAGCTAACCAATATTGACGAGTGGTTTCTAGAGCATCTCGTTGGCATCGTAGAGATGGAAGACTACTTGGGTTCGATCAAGCTTTCAGAAATCACGGCCACTGAGATGAGGCAGGCCAAGCAATTTGGGTTTTCCGATCGCCAGATGGCGCATATTTGGGACACCAGCGAGATGGAAGTCCGCTCGGGACGGAAGTCGTTGGGTGTCGTCGCGAACTACAAGTCAGTGGATACATGTGCCGCTGAGTTCGAGGCCTACACCCCGTACTATTATTCGACGTATGAGCAGGAAGACGAAACGCCGGCAAGAACCGACAAGAAACGGGTCATGATCCTGGGCGGAGGTCCCAATCGAATCGGCCAGGGAATCGAATTCGATTACTGCTGTTGCCACGCGAGTTATGCGTTGCGTGATATGGGGATCGAATCGATTATGGTTAACTCAAATCCGGAGACTGTCTCGACCGACTACGACACCAGCGACATTTTGTTCTTCGAGCCGTTGACGGTGGAAGACGTCTTGAATATCTGTGATCGGATCCAGCCAGACGGTGTGATTGTCCAGTTCGGTGGCCAGACGCCTTTGAATTTGGCTCGAGCCTTGGCGACCGCGGGTGTGCCGATCATCGGAACGAGCGTCGATACGATCGATGCAGCTGAAGATCGAGAGCAGTTTCAGCAGCTACTGAACCGACTTGATTTGAAGCAGCCTGCCAACGGGATTGCCCGGACGATGAACGAAGCCCGGGCCCAGGTCGCGATCGTGGGCTACCCGGTTTTGGTTCGTCCCAGTTTTGTGCTGGGCGGACGGGCAATGGAAATTTGCTACGACAAATCCCAGTTTGAACGGTTTGTATTGGAGGCATTTATCGTTTCCGCTGGTCAACCTGTCTTGATCGACAAGTTTCTCGAGGAAGCCATCGAAGTCGACGTTGATTGCGTGAGCGATGGCGATGACGTCGTGATCATGGGGATCATGGAGCACATCGAAGAGGCTGGCGTGCACTCGGGCGATTCGGCGTGTTCGATTCCACCGTATTCGCTTGGTAAAGAAACGTTGGACGAGATTCGCGCGGCCACCTGTGCCATGGCGTCGCATCTCAAGGTTATCGGGTTGATGAACGTGCAGTTTGCTGTCAAAAAAGAAAACGATCAAATCAACGTCTATGTGCTTGAGGTTAATCCTCGGGCCAGTCGAACCGTGCCGTTTGTTGCTAAAGCCACCGGTGTGCCGGTCGCCAACATCGCAGCCCAAGTGATGGCGGGAGCGAAATTGAAGGACCTTGGAATCATCGACGAGCCCATTCCGGCTCACGTGTCGGTCAAAGAGAGCGTATTCCCATTTAGGAAATTCGCTGGCGTCGATATTGTGCTGGGTCCTGAAATGCGGTCCACCGGCGAAGTCATGGGGGTCGCGAGCACGTTCCCAATTGCGTTTGCGAAGAGCCAGTTAGCCGCCGGTGTGACGTTGCCGGAAACTGGACGAGTCTTCGTCAGTGTGTCCGCGCCGCATAAAGACCGAGCCGTCGTGATTGCCCGTGAGCTTCATGAAATGGGCTACATTCTGTTGGCGACGATTGGTACTGCAAAGCGATTGGAGGAGGCGGATATTCCGGTTTTGCGAGTCAAGAAAATTATCGAAGGCCATCCGAATCTGATCGATCACATGAAGAACGAAGGCGTTGATTTGATTCTCAATACGCCCAACGGCAAGGGAGCTCGGACCGACGAAGGTACCATTCGAGCAACGGCTGTGCAGCATGGAATTCCTTGCATCACCACGATTCAAGCAGCCGAAGCGGTCGTGCAAGCGATTAAGGCGTTGCGAACTCAAGAAATGGAAGTGCAAGCGTTGCAAGATCGGTTCGCCACGGTGGCGAAGTCGTAGATCTGTAAGTCATGCGATGCAAGTCGCGAAATCGGTGAGGCGACAATCTTCCTGAACGATATGGATTCCATTCGTTCAGGAAACGGTCAATGAATGCTCGTAAACGGTCTCGCCCGTGGAAAGATTTGCCCAACTGGTTTAGATTCTTGATATGAATAATCAAGCACTCACTGCGCGCGATCTTAAGGTTCTCTGGCATCCCTGCACTCAGATGAAGGACCACGAGCACTATCCATTGATTCCGATTCAGCGAGGCGAAGGGGTTTGGCTGCACGATTTCGATGGCAACCGATACATTGATGCGATCAGTTCCTGGTGGGTCAACATTTTCGGTCACGCCAACCCTACGATCAATGCGGCTTTAACAGAGCAGGCGTCGCAGTTGGAGCACGTAATTTTTGCGGGCTTTAGTCACGAGCCAGCCATCCGGTTGGCGGAGCGTTTGGTGGCCATGACGCCAGCGGGGCTGGATCGCGTCTTCTTCGGCGACAACGGATCGTCGGCTGTTGAAATCGCTCTAAAAATGAGCTTCCACTATTGGAAGAATACCGGCAAATCCAAAAAGATTGAGTTTGTAAACCTTGCCAACAGTTATCACGGTGAGACGTTTGGGGCGCTCGCGGTGGGCGACGTTGCCCTCTACAAAGAAACCTACGAACCGCTGTTGATGCAGTGTCGAACCGTTGAGTCCCCTGATTGTTTTTACCGTGATCCAGACGAATCTTGGGAATCGTATTCGCTTAAGCAGTTCGAGCACATGAAAACGGAGCTTGAGCAACATCACGAAACGATTTGTGCCGTCGTGCTGGAGCCCTTGATCCAGTGTGCTGGGAACATACGGATGTACCATCCCATTTACTTGACTAAGCTCCGCGAGCTGTGCACGCAATTGGATGTGCATTTGATCGCCGATGAGATCGCCGTCGGATTTGGGCGGACGGGCACGATGTTTGCTTGCGAGCAAGCCAAGATTTCTCCGGATTTCATTTGCTTGGGTAAAGGCTTAACCGGTGGCTACTTGCCGCTCTCCGCTGTGCTCACGTCGGATGTGGTTTATCAAGCGTTTTACGATGACTACGATACGCTGCGGGCGTTTTTGCATTCCCACAGTTTTACGGGCAACCCGTTGGCTTGTGCGGTCGCACATGCGACCCTCGATTTGTTTGAGTCCGAAAATACGATCGAGAAAAACGTTGAGTTGGCGAATGTGATGGGAGACGCGTTTGGGCACTTGGCTGATCATCCCCAGATCGCGGAAGTACGTCAAACGGGGATGGTTTTGGCTGTCGAGATGATCAAAGACAAAGCGACTCGCGAGCCTTATTGTTGGAAAGAAAGACGTGGACTGACCGTGTACATGCACGGGCTGAAAAACGAATGCCTCCTTCGTCCACTTGGCAACGTCGTCTACCTGATGCCGCCTTACGTGATCGAGCCGGATCAAATACGTCATCTCGCAAAAGTCGCGACGGAAGGAATTCATTTGGCGACCCGCTGATCAGGACACTTTGCGTGCCACCAACGAGGGCTCTTCCTCGCTTACGCATGCGGGCTACCATAGCTGCCGCTTTAATTAGGCATTAAATCAACCAGTCCACATGCGTCGGCATTTGGGGCGGCGTGAGTTTTCCGGGCTGCCGTAGCCCGTGAGCAATCAAGTAGTTCTATTCGGGTGAGAGACGATATCCCTAATTCATTCTTTCGGCGGAGCGAAAAGCGACAATCTCGATCCTGAAAATTCTTAGACGGTCTTTTCTCAAATTAGATCGGCAATCCCCACGGTGCAGACAAAAAAAGAGGCACCCAATCTTGGGTGCCTCCCCTGCTCTCTTGCTATTCTTTCAGCCAACGGTGTGGCTGGAAGATCGTCGAATGGATCAAACCAGCTTGTATTTGCCTGGAACAGGCACGGGGCGAACCGGGTTGACTTTGGCGGTCAAATCATCGGGGGCCAGTTTCATCTTGGATTGAGCTGTTCCCCATTCGAAGGACACTTCTTGGCCTGAATAGGCGGCTTCGCGACCAATGACGGCGGTCATCGAAGAGTCAGCGACTTCTTGGATCTCCATGATGGGCTTGCCAGCTCGAATCGAAGCAACCAGATCCATATGCTCTTGCTCGTAAGGGCGATTGTTGCCTTTCTTGCCGCCATTTTTCCAGATCACCTCGCCCTTGAGGTCACGGACCACGGAAGATGTGCTGCCTGGGCTAGGGCGAATATCCATGGTTCCCTTGGTGCCTACGAAGCGATTGCTGACTCGGCCTTTGGCTCCGGCAATCTGGCGACACTTGAACGAGACTCGAACTTGACCTGGGTAATCATAATCTACTGAGAAGTGATCATAGATGTCACCGTATTTCTCATCGGTCCGAGAGATGCGTCCTCCACTGGCGTAGGCTTTGACGGGTGGTGATTTCATACCCCAGTTGATCGCATCCAAGTTATGCACGGCTTGCTCAGCGATATGGTCGCCGGAGAGCCAAGCGTAATAGAGCCAGTTACGCATTTGGTATTCCATGCCGTTGACGCCGCCCCATTTTTCGTGGTCTGCGTCAACGCCGCGAAGCCACAAAGATCCGGTGCAGTAGTAGGCGAACGCTCCGGTCACATCACCGATGATTCCGTCATGCAATTGCCCGATCGCATCTTTGTATGAGTTTTCGCGACGGTATTGCGTTCCCGAAACGATCGCCAAGTTCTTCTTGACGGCCATGTTGCCACTCTCGATAACGTGAGTATAAGCAGAGGGGTCAACGCAGACTGGTTTTTCAACGAACGAGTGTTTTCCGTTTTCGACAGCACACCGAAGTGTCAAATGGCGGAGCCCTGGAGGCGTCGTGTGAATCACGTAATCGACGTCTTTGTGCTCGCAGACCTGCTGGTAAGCTTCTGGTCCAACAAAGCAATCGGCGTTCTTGACTTCGGCCTTGCCCTTGTCGCCCCATTGCTTCATGAGGCTTGCCCGAGAGCCTTCCAATCGGTCTGACGCCAAATCAGCCATCGCGATGACTTTGATGTCTGAATTTGAATTCAACGAGTTCCCGACGGCGCCGGTGCCACGACCACCCGTTCCAATCAATCCGATATTAAGCGTCTCTTGCTTGACCGGCTGAGCGGAGTAAACGCCCTTGGGAATGACGGCTGGAACCGTGGCGGCCACGGCAACCGCTGATGATTTCTTAAGGAACGCTCGGCGCGAGCCTGGTTTGTTTCTGACTTGATCGCTCATCTATTTCAACCTTGTTATTCTGTGTTTTCGATGCGTGTTGAGACGTGGAAATTGGTCAACACATAGAAATTTGGTTACAGCGGAACTGTATCTAATTCTAATTGAGGCGTTCGGCAAAGGACAGTCGCCAAAGGCCCTTGCGACAAAAACTGCAATCTGATTCTCCTTAGAATCTTGGGAAACCTCAGAAGAAATGTGAGAAAACGTCGAATCTGTTTTTTTTACTTCAACGACTGGTATTATTTGGGGCTGACCAGCCCTTGGTATGCTCGTAGGCATCTAAAACTTTTTGGAATTCTGTTTCATTCAAGACGCAACCGGTCGTCGCCAGCGAATCACTTTGCATTCCAGACGGTGCAATTACAAACGCTGTGCGGCCAGTCGTCACTCCAATTCCCGTTCGCGGATCGATCACATGAGAGTACCGCTGGCCTCCGATCTCGACAAATTGCTGTGAATCACCGGAAGTGGAAACGCCACAGTCTTCTAACTCCAGTGTTTTCTTGGTCCCGTCGTCGTTGCGCCCAATATCGATCGTCCAGCCTTGGGTTCCCGGGGGCGCTTCGCTGAGCACGATGTCCCCGCCCGCTTCGTAACATCCGATTTTGATCCCGTTTTCGCGAAGCACCGAGATGACTTGGTCACCGATGTATCCCTTGGCAATCCCGCCAAAATCGAAATTCATGCCGCTTGCCAATAAGATCACGGATTGATCGTCGGCCAATTGGAGTTTGTCAAAACCGACGAGTGAAAGCCGGGCTTGGATGTCCTCGGACGCGGGCATTGTTTTGCTTTTGCGGGCAGTCCGCCAAAGTCCAATCACAGGAGAGGCGGTTGGGTCGAAAGCCCCCAGGGAGCGAGCGTTGAGCGTTTGGGAAAACGCCAAGACACGGAATAGGTCGTCGCTGACTTGGGTCGGCTCTCCTGCCGGCCGCTGGGTCAATCGTCTGGTTTCACTTTTGGGGTCGTAGTCGCTGAACACCATGACCAATTCTGCCGCTCGATCAAACGCCAGCTTGCAGGCGGTTTCAGCCAGTTCTTTCGAATCACACCATACGGTGATTCGCATTGGCATGGCCATTTGTAGTTGAACGTATGAAAACTCCCTAAGCCTCTCGACAGGGATTAATTTCAGAATGGCTCCACTGCTTTTTTTGCTCTCGTTATCAATTTGACCGAACGACTGGCTTAGCGACGAAGGTCGAGATGGGTATACTAGAGTAATAGCCAATATGCAGAAAAAAACTGCAGCAACGATCGTCATCGCGATTTTTGAAATTGTCGACAAAACACGCCCTCAAATTGCGATCGGTACTTCATTACTGTATCGGGATCGCCTGACGGTGGCAAACTGATATCACGGATCAGAAAATGAACACTCAGTCCTCTGGCAAGTCCACCTTCAAAAAAATCCTATTCTTCTTGGCGCTCGCCTTAGGTGTGGGAGTCGTGGCCTGGTTGGTCGCGACGGGGGGATGCAGCGATCCGACGGCGGACACCGTTGACGCTGGAGGCGGGGCTGCCAAAGAAGTCAAAGCGATCAAGTCCGAGTCAACCGATGCGGTGTTCGAGCTGAGCGGTGGCAACACTGATATGAAATGGACGGGGTCCAACGTGGCCGGGCTCAAGCCATCTGGGTTTTTCTATGAGCTGGTTGGCCTGGCCATCATGGATTCGGAAACCAACCAGTTGAAGCATTTCGAAGTGACGATTGACATGGATGGGGTGAAAGCCATGGCCAATGCGCTAACCGAAAAACTGAAACACAAAGGCTTTTTCGAAGTCGACAAGTTCCCAGAGGCGAGATTTGTTTCTACTTCGATTGGTCACGAGGCCCGACCCGGCGACCCAGAGGGAACGAATTGCGTGGTCGAAGGGAATTTTCAGTTAAAGGACGTCACGCAGTCGATTGCGATTCCGATGACCGTCTCAGGCAATGGCAAAGATTTCAAGCTCAGCAGTGCCTTTAAAATTAATCGAAAAGACTATGGGGTCGTCTATTCGAATGCAACGGAAGATGCTTTGATTAGAGAAGATGTCTTGATCGAGATCTCATTTGCTGGTGTCTCAGCTGATTCAGCTAGTCCTGCGGGGCCGGTAGTCAAGGCGCCTGTCGGAGATCAACCCTTGGGGAATTATACCGAGAAGATAACCCCGACGTTGGTTGAGTTTGACATGGTCTTTGTGCCTGGTGATGAAGCCCAAGGGATCAAACCATTTTTTATCGGCGAGACAGAAGTCACTTGGGATGAGTTCGATTATTGGGCTCTCTGCAAGAATATGTCAGACAAGAATTCCATCAATGAGATCAGTCGTGAGCTGCGGCCGAGTTCGCCCCATGAAATTGAAAAGATCTATCGAGGCTGGGGCCGCGACAACCAGCCCGTCGTTGGGATTTCCCGTCGCTCAGCTGAGCTTTATTGCGAATGGTTGAGTGCTCAAACCGGCCGACACTATCGGTTGCCGACGGCTGCAGAATGGGATCTGACTTTCGAATTGGGTGGCGGCGATCTCGAGGCTACCTTCGATTCGGAGTCGCTTTCGAAATTCGCTTGGTTCGATGAAAATGCAGTGGCCACTGACGAAGAGGGGTTTGATCAAGAACGTGCGATGGCAGTCGGAACACTCGCTCCCAATCAATTGGGGATCTTTGACATGCTAGGCAATGCGTCTGAGTGGGTCAGCGGAACCGACGATGAACGCGTTGTGCGTGGCGGCCATTTCAAATTGTCCGCCGAAGAACTGGCTGGGAATCATCGTGAAGTCGAGGATCAAAGCATTTGGAATGAGAATTATCCTCAAGCCCCAAAGAGTAAATGGTGGTATGTGGACGCTGACTACGTCGGTTTTCGAGTTGTTTGCGAACCCAATTGAAGGCCACGCTCCGGAAACGCGGACTCGCAGCGTTTGGGTCAAGGCTTCGCCGTCTCAGTTTTCCACGGAAAATCCATCACTCCGGACTGCAGAAACACCGTCTTTACCGGCTTTGAGTTTCAGGTCAAAAAGTTCGTTCTGGGGCGAACATTTTTTGATTTTGGTCCGTAAATGAATCGGAGCACTCCCGACTGTGGCCCCTGATAACCTCTTTCGGCCTGCCGTTAGCCTGCATCATTGCTATATCCCAACCAATCGGTTGAAACTTGGTTGGTAATCTTCCTTGCCGAGACGACTTGAAATGCTTCCCGCAGATGCTCGACAATACTGGGCCAACGAATCAAAATACGTGTTGCTGGATTCGGCGTGGACCGCCGACCCCATCTGTCACTCGAATTGATTGATCAGCCACTCATCGACCCGCCATTCCAATTAACTGAGTAAACTTCTGATGTCATCTGCCAACGAAACTCTTGTCGAAGAAGTCGACCCGCATGCGGGCGAAACTCCGATGATCGAAGCCGATCGGCTTTCGAAATTTTACGGAATTTTTGCTGCGACCCGTGACGTTTCGTTCAAAGTTTTCAAGGGGGAAGTCGTTGCTTTCCTAGGCCCTAACGGCGCCGGCAAAAGCACCACCATGAAAATTTTGACTGGCTATCTTTCGCCATCTCAAGGCGTCGCCAGGATCGCTGGCCACGACATGAGTGGTGAGCGACTCGCCGGCTCCAAGCGTTTGGGCTACCTCCCCGAAACAGGTCCGCTGTATCCTGAAATGACACCTTATAGCCTTCTCGATTTTTTCGCCGAGGCACGCGGGATGAATAAATCGCTGAAACGGGATCGGATCGAAAAAGCGGTCGACCTCTGTGCTCTTGGCAGCGTGATTTACAAACCGATCAACAAACTGTCCAAGGGATACCGCCAGCGAGTTGGGATGGCGCAGGCGTTGATTCACGAACCCGATGTTTTGATCCTCGATGAGCCAACTTCAGGCCTCGATCCGAATCAGATCCGTGGCGTCCGTCAGACCATGAAACGGCTTGGCCAGGAAAAAACTATTTTGCTCTCCACGCACATTCTCCAAGAAGTCGAAGCCATGGCCGATCGCGTGATCATGATCAACGAAGGCCGTAAAGTTTTTGATGGCAAATTGGAAGACATCGATCCGGGTGACAAAGGCCTCGATGCGGTGTTTGCGAATCTCACCGGCCATGACCCCGAGACCGGAGTCAAGCTCGTCTCCGATGACGACTAGAAAAGTACTCAACGTTCGCTGACTTCACGACACACGATTAGATCAAAACCGGATATTTTTTATGGACTTCCTGCAAGGCACATTTGCCAGTTCGCTTATTGACTTCGCCTACATGCTGATCAGCGACATGATCTTTTTGGTGATCCTTGTCCTGCTGATGTTGCCGCTGGGCATTTGGCGACAAGCGGCGTTTGCCGTGATGAAGCGAAACTTTATCGGTTATTTCAGTAACCCCACAGGCTATGTGTTCTTGTGCCTGTTTGTACTTTTGACGTCGTTTGCCGCGTTTTGGCCACACGAGTTCTTCACGACCAACCTTGCCAATTTCGACCAGCTCAATAAGTACCTCCCGTACATCATGTTGATCTTCATTCCTGCGATCACCATGAGCATTTGGGCTGAGGAAAGACGCCAAGGCACGGACGAACTGCTCCTCACGTTGCCGGCGAAAGATTTCGATATCGTCATCGGTAAATACTTTGCCGCTGTTTTGGTGTTCACCGTTTCGTTGTTGTTCTCGCAGCTTTCAAACTACGCCGTGTTGCTGGCCATGACCGGAGGCCAGCTGGATATCCTCCTGTTGTTTTCGACCTATTTGGGATATTGGTTCATGGGCGTGGCCATGATCTCGTTGGGTATGGTGGCTTCGTTCTTGACGAGTAACTTGACCGTAGGGTTTATTTTTGGTGCCGCTTTCAATGCACCGCTGGCGTTCTTTTCCAACGCGGACGTGATCTTTTCGAATTCCCAATGGATTCAACGCTTGTTTGACTGGTCGTTGCTGCAACGGTTCGAGCCATTTGGCCGGGGCTTGATCAGTGCGTCTTCGATTTTCTACTTCGTGGGCATGGTCGTCATTGGCGTTTATCTCAGCATGGTCTTGATTGGTCGTCGACATTGGATGGGTGGGCGTGATGGGACGTCGATGTTTTGGCACTACATTGTTCGAGCCGGTTGTTTGACCGCGACCGTCGTGGCAGGTGTGTTGATTGTTCAACATAGTCCGCTCAATCGGGCTCGATTGGATATCTCCGATTCAAAAATCAGTACCCTCGCACCCGGCACGCTGGCCCTGCTTGATGAGCTCTCGAATGAAGATGGCAAAGACTCAGATCAGATCAAGATCGAAGCGTACGTGAGCAGTCGGGTGCCTAGTGAGTTTGTGAAACTTAAGTACGACCTCGTTAACCTGCTGCGAGAATTTGATGTGCTTGGTGGGCGACGAGTCGAAGTCAGTTTGCATCAAGGGATTGAGCCGTTCAGCCAGGAAGCAATCTTGGCAGAAAAGAAATACGGCATTCGGCCCCGCAAAGTGCGCAGCCAGTCGCGCGGTGCTGTCCGTGAAGAAGACGTGATCTTGGGTGTCGCATTTTCATGCGGGTTGGAACGCGTCGTGATTCCCTTCATGCCCTACGGAATGCCCGTCGAATATGAATTGATGCGATCGATCAATACAGTTTCTCAGGGAGATCGCATGACTGTCGGCGTGGTCTTCACCGATGCGTTGGTGATGGGTGCTACGATCAATCAAAATGGAGAAACGGTTCGCATCCCGAGGCTGAGAATCATCGCTGAACTACAAAAACAGTACAACGTTGAATTCGTGGATGCTTCGACTCCCATTTCACTTACCAATGACGGCGAGTCAGGCGATTCGGCAGATCGCCGCTACGACGTGTTGTTTGTCGTGCAACCGTCAACGTTGACGAAGTTGGAATTGACTCATTTGATTGATGCCATTCAGTCGGGGCAACCCACGGCGATTTTTGAGGATCCATTGCCTGTTTCGGAAGATTTCCGGCATGTGCCGCCCACGTTTTACCCTCGGTTCTTGAACCGAAATGGAGCCGAGCAGGGGAATATCCAAGACCTTTGGGACGCGATCGATATTGACGTTGATCGTGAAAAGAACCCTGGGCACGCGGCCGACCCGAGGCAGCCAGAGTATGCGTCTTGGCTCGTTTGGCAAAACAAAACTGACAATCCCTATCGACGAAACGACTTGTTCAATCAACCAGAACGTTTGATCATTCATGAGCGGGATATCCTGCAGGAGCCCCGGTTCTCTTCCAATCATCCTGCCACGATGGGCGTGGATGAATCCAGTGGAATCAATGAATTGTATATGCAGTTCTGTGGCTATTTCCAATCCATTCAAAAACCGGACTTGGAAATTGAGGCCTTGGTCAACACGGGAATCTCGGGTCGAGTCCGTGTTCCCGACGCCATCGCTGGCCGAACCGCGGCCGGTGGCGGAGCCGCAGATCGGCAGTTCACATTGGCGGCCCACATTCGTGGCGAAGATGCTGATGGAACCATCTCCGCGACGAAATCGAAACAGAAAACCGACGTCATCTACGTGGCCGATATCGATACGCTTGCCGATTCCTATGTCGCCAGGCGAGATTCGCCGATCGTGGATGGTGTCGAGTATCGCTATCAAAATTTGAGCTTTGTCCTCAATGTCATCGATTCCCTTGCCAACGAGCAAGCTTATTTAGGGCTTCGCAATCGGAAGGTTCGCCACGTGACGTTGCGAAAACTGGAAGAGACCTACGAGAAAGCCATGCAAGAGGTTTTCGAAGGGGATCAGAAGCTTGAAATTGAAATGACCACCAACCTCGCCCAAGCTGAAAACGATATCCGTGAAAAGCTTCGGCCTCATGAGCAAGAGATCAAGAAGATGCTCGAAAAGAAAAAGGCGAATCTTCCGTACGACGCCGTCAAATTGGCGGCCAAGCAAAGCTTGTTTGAGCAACAGTATCGAGATCAAACTCGAAAGTTTCAAAATAAGAAGTTGGAGTATGAGAATAAGCGGCTGGAAGCCAAACGCGCGATTGATCTCAATGCGGAAACTGAGATTCAAGAGATTCAACGGAAGTTTAAACTGGCCGCCGTTGTGATTCCTCCGATCCCTCCACTCCTGGTTGGCTTGATCGTCTTCACTCGCAGACGGCTTCGTGAACGAGAAGGAATCTCAAAAGCACGCCGTTTGAAATAATCGAGGCGGCGGCTTGTGGCGTCCGGCAGTTGCAGGCTTCGATGGCAGACTTGTCAGAAGCAGTTCAGTTAAAAATAAGAAATCAATACGCGGAGTGGCTGACATTGTTTTCTGTTAACCCGACGCGTCAGCGAGGAACTCAATGTCGCCACGCTGACGCGTTGGGCTACCAATCTCCGTTTCGCGAAATCAATCATAATAAGATGTCACCCCCGGCGCGGATCATTCGTTCCACAGTCTAGGCACAATCATGAAATCTCCCATCATCAAAACGTTCGTCATGTTTTTGGTCGCGCTGGCAGCATCGGCCGTTGCTGCCGCTTTTTATCCTTGGCCAGAACGGGTCGTGGAAAGCGAAATCGTGGGCAAGCCGTTGTTCGAGGCTTACGATACGAACGCTGTTCGTTCGATCGAAATTATGCGGTTTGACGAGGAAACGGACAGCTTGGAACAAGTCCTGTTGCGACGTAGTGCCGAGAGATGGCTGATGCCTAGCTTCAAGAAATTCATCGCTACCAATACGTTGCAAATCGCCGCGACTGCTAATTCGTTGAGTGATTGCATTGTGATCGAAGAGAAAACCGACCAACAACAAGAGTACGCAGAGTATGGAGTTGTTGATCCGTCGGAATATCAAAATACAACCAATCGTTCATCGATGGGGACGAAACTCATTCTGAAAAATCGAAATGACAAAGAGCTGGGTAGTCTAATCGTTGGGAAACGACTGAAAGATGATCCCAAGCAATTGAAACATTTTGTGCGAATTCCCGGGCAACCCAGCGTCTATATCGTCGAGTTGGATCCAATGGCGCTGACGACGGATTTCCGGGGCTGGATCAATCCCAATCTGTTTCAGCTTGGGAGTATTCCAATCAATAAAATCGAAATTGAGAATTACCGAATTCCGGAAATGACTGCTGAGACAAAGCGTCAATTGAATTATCGAGCCGCCCTGAATGTTGGCCAAGACAGTTTGCAGGTGTTGTCACTCGAAACCGGTAGCCGAGAAGGAGGTTGGGATAAAGTTGAATCGAGTCCTCAAATCAATCAACAGCTCCAAGTCCTAACGACGCAATTGGATAACCTTGAATTTGTCGACGTCAGGAAAAAGACGGCTGAGCTTTCGGCTCTCTTCAGGTCACCCAAAGCCGAGGCGAACAAGGCGTTGCTTGAATCATTGAAGCCACTCGGGTTTGTGTTTTCTGGGTTCGGCAATAATGTTTACGAAATTGACTCCAGTGGCGGTGAAGTTTCCGTTGAAACGATGGACGGAGTTGTCTTGACTCTCAACATCGGTGGGATTGCCAATCAAGCTGGCAAAGACGGCTTGCAGTTGAACTACTACGCTTTGATTACCGCAGGCGTTGATGAGTCGGTTTTGCCTAATCCAGAAAAGCAGAAGGCTACCGACAATGAAGAGGAGAATCAGAATAACGAAAAGGCCTACAAACGGGACCTGCAGATGCTTCAGGACGTCGTCAAGGTGTCGAGAAGTCGTGCCTCCGAGATCAACCAAAAACATGCCGACTGGGTTTACGTCGTATCAGAGAAGGTGATCGAGAACATTCGACCTGACGTCGATCTGTCATCGGCTAAGAAGGTCGTGGAGAAGCCGGTCATTGGAGTAGCTCCCAAAACCGAGCCGACGGAGAAGCCTGTGGAGGGAGCCGGGGATCCGGCGCCGGCCAAGTCAGATGATGCTGGCAAAGAAGAGGCAAAGAAGTAGGTCTGGGATTCGTGCAGAGTTTAGTTGCGATCGGCGACGATCGCTGAGAAACGCGTCATCCTTGCTGTGGGAACTTCCTGGTGGAATGGGTAACCAGACTCTTAAGGGCTGATTGATTCGGTTAGCCGTGTACACCCCTGCAATCCGCAGTAGCGAAACTCGTCAACGGCTTGTCGGTTT
>JBLINZ010000023.1:0-27633 GCA_047639375.1 Mariniblastus sp.
GATCAGCCCTGTAACTCGATTGATCCCAACCGATCACCCCTGCAACTCGACAGATGACCTGACGCATGAGATCGTTCTGATTCGCAACCGAGACCTTGATTGCTGACAGTCGACGAGCGAATTAGTTATTTGTACCAGCAAGAAGGACCGTCAATCGCCACTCTTTCGACGGAGCGAAAGGCGACCAACCCGCACCCTTACGCGTCGGGATATCAATTCATGTGGAGATACCAACAACGCGGATCTAGCGTTTCTCAGCGGTTGTCGACAATCGCGACTCAATTGCGCGAAGTGCGCCTCAAAAGCCGGTGACTTCCAATGAATCAACGAGCATCCCGTCTAAAGCTTTTCCCCAAGTCTACTGTCGTTTCTCAGTAGGCGGGAATCGCTTCCGGGCGTCGCTGTTGACGGGCTTGCCGGATCGCATGCTCCACCACTCGTCAGACCGTTCTGGATCGTAGCCCGGATTGGGGATTGGCATCCGGGCCAAGACTTGCTGCCGCCAGGCGTTCAGTTTTTTCTTAAGCTCCGTAGCTCGACCAGGATTTTGTTGGACCAGATTTTTGGTCTCGCCAATATCTTCTGCCAAGTTATAAACTTCGACGTCGCCGCTGCCGTCGAGGTATTCGATCAGCTTCCAGTCGCGGGCGCGGATGCTGCTGGCGGGGCGATCGTGGTGGTAGTGCGGATAGTGCCAATGAATTGCCTCGCGTGGCAACGCCTGGGATGCGTCAGTCAACAGTGGCTTGAGGCTGAGCCCGTCGATGGTTTGATGGATGGGCAATTCGCCTTGAGCGAGATCAACGAACGTTGGGTAAAAATCGTAGCTGATGGTAGGCTCCGAACAAACCGACCCCGGCTTGACCATAGGCGGGTATTTCACAATCAAAGGAACGCGAACTCCGCCCTCATGCAGCGAGCCTTTTTCGCCTTTGAGAGGAGCAAGACTGGAAACGACATCGTCGGCCGCTTCGCGATAATCGTACCGTCGAATCAAGCCACCGTTGTCCGACGTGAACACGATCATCGTTGAATCCGTTAGGCCGGCTTCCTCGACAGCGTTCACGATTCGTCCGACCATATCATCGCAATGCTCGACCATCGCGGCGTAGATTGGGTTGGGCAATTCTCGATTCGTTTCATTCGCCTTCTTGGTGTACTTGTTCACTTTGGCAGACATGGCGCCGAGAGGAATGTGCACGGCGAAAGGAGAAAGCATCAAAAAAAACGGGCTGCCCTGGTTCTCTTTCACAAAATCGATGCAAAGATCCGCTTCGTATTCAGTCCGATATTGCCCTGGTTTCGGCTGAGGCAAACCCCTGTTTTGGGATCGGTATTTACCCGGTAGATGCGGTCCAGAAATCACGGCGGAATAATCATAGCCCTGCTTGTCCGGCTGAAATTGCTGACCGGTTCCCAAATGCCACTTGCCAACATATCCGGTAGTGTACCCCGAGGCTTTCATCGACTCGGCGACGGTGATCGTATCCAGCGGCAAAGCCATCGTCGTCAGGGGCGTGATCACCCGTTCGAACGGTCGCCAATGGCCAGGAATGTGTGCCGTGATTCCAATCCGAGCTTGATTCTGACCGGACTGGACGGCGCAACGCGTGGGCGAGCAGACCGCCCCAGCCGCATAGAAATCCGTGAATCGCATCCCAGCAGTTGCCAATTGATCAATATTAGGTGTGTCGATGAAATCGTTGCCGTAGCAACCCACGTCCTTCCATCCCATATCATCGATGAAGATCAGGATAATATTGGGTTTGTCAGCTTGCGAGTCGCTCGGTTGTGCGTCCACCGCAGTTTGGGCTTGCGCCTCGAGTCCGCTGCCAAAGACTCCGATCAAGCCAGCGATTAAGAAGAAAAATTTGGAACGACGCATCATGTGCTACTCCGGTTTCTAAATAGAGACAGTTACTATTGTAGCGAAACTCATCATAAATATCCGATTCCCCAATGACGGCGAGGGCAAGAAGCACCTTAAGAAAATACTCTCCACGAATTTGCAGCATCTGACGCACGCCGAGATTGAAGAACTTGTTGAAAGCCCAAAATAAGTTCCAGACACGATTCATGAACCAATCTACTTATCAACACGACCATACTTTGCGAGAATGATTTAAGAGAGTTTGGCAGCGGGCCATTCGAGGGTGATCAGTATGCTCAGGCGTCTTGGTGAATCCCTGGCATGACTGCCTGCCATTCTCTCGTTTGGGAATTGAGCGATGCAATAAGAAACTGCCATGCAACTAACGCATAGCAATCATACCTTCCATGCATTTTACGAATCGACCATAATCGACGATACTTAAAGATCATTGATTGAACTTGGCGTTACTAGGCGTCAGCTCCTTCCCCCAACCCCAGAAAAATCATGAATTGGAAATCGATTTTCACCCGTTCAGCGGCAAGTTTAGCGATCGCATGTATCGCTACTGCCGGGTTCGCTCAGGAATCAACAGACAAGGAAACTTCCGTGGAAAAAAGTGACGATATCAGCAAATGCCCAGTCATGGGGCCGGCGACTCCCCCAAGCACGAGGAATACTGCGGCAGGCGTGCATTCGAATGGTGACTGGTGGCCAAATCAGTTGAATCTGAAGATCCTTCACCAGAATTCGGTCAAGGTAAACCCCTTGGGGGATGATTTTGACTACGCCGAAGAGTTCAAGAAGCTGGACCTCGACGCGTTGACCAAGGACGTCGACAAGTTGCTCACAACATCTCAAGATTGGTGGCCTGCGGATTACGGCAACTACGGCCCCCTCTTCATTCGAATGGCTTGGCACAGTGCGGGAACTTACCGCGTGACCGACGGCCGTGGAGGTGCAGGTTACGGGACTCAGCGTTTTGCTCCTCTCAACAGCTGGCCTGACAATGCGAACTTGGACAAAGCCCGTCGCTTACTTTGGCCGATCAAGCAAAAGTACGGCAACAAGATTTCTTGGGCCGACTTAATGGTCTTCGCCGGCAACCGTTCGCTTGAAACGATGGGCATGAAGACCTTCGGATTCGCGGGCGGTCGAGCAGATGTCTGGGAACCACAAGAAGACATCAACTGGGGCCCTGAGACCGAATGGCTTGGTGACAAGCGATATTCGGGTGAGCGCGAGTTGTCGAATCCGCTGGCGGCTGTCCAGATGGGTTTGATCTACGTCAACCCGGAAGGCCCCAACGGCAATTCGAGTGCGTTGGCCGCCGCCAAGGACATTCGCGAAACGTTTGGCCGGATGGCCATGAACGATGAAGAAACCGTGGCCTTGATCGCCGGTGGACACACGTTTGGGAAAGCCCACGGTGCGGCCAGTGCGGATGATCATATCGGTCGTGAACCTGAAGGTGCCAGTCTCGAAGAGCAGGGACTTGGCTGGAAAAACTCGCACGGTACAGGTAACGCCGGTGACACAATTACCAGTGGGCTAGAAGGTGCCTGGACAACGACTCCGACGCAGTGGTCGAACGATTATTTTGATCACCTCTTCGGTTACGACTGGGATTTGGTAGCAAGCCCTGCCGGAGCGATGCAATGGATCCCGACCGATCCTGCGGCTTCTGACCTCGTTCCAGACGCTCACGATCCAAACAAAACTCACGCTCCGATCATGTTCACAACGGATATGGCTTTGCGAATGGATCCGATTTACGGGAAAATTTCCAAGCGATTCCATGAGAACCCGGAAGAGTTTGAAGCCGCGTTTGCAAAGGCTTGGTACAAGCTAACGCATCGCGACATGGGGCCGATTTCTCGCTACCTCGGCCCACTCGTTCCGGCGGAACAATTGTGGCAAGACCCTCTTCCAGCCGTTGATCATGAGCTGATCGACGACGCCGATGTGACGGCTCTCAAAGCAAAATTGATGGACTCAGGGCTTTCGATTTCTGAATTGGTTTCGACCGCTTGGGCCTCCGCCTCAACGTTCCGTGGGTCGGATAGTCGTGGCGGTGCCAATGGCGCTCGGATTCGACTTGCACCTCAGAAAGACTGGAAAATCAACAAGCCAGAACAGCTTGCAAAAATCCTCCCAGTGCTTGAAAAAGTCCAAGCAGATTTCAACAGCGCTCTCACCGGTGGCAAGAAAGTTTCCTTGGCCGACGTGATCGTGCTGGGTGGCTGTGCCGCCGTCGAAGCCGCCGCCAAAAAAGCTGGTCACGACATCGTGGTTCCGTTCTTCCCAGGACGAACCGATGCAACCCAAGAGCAAACGGACGTTGAGTCGATGGCGTTTTTGGAGCCAGCTGCTGACGGATTCCGAAACGCACTTGGCCATGAGTTGGAGCGGCCTGCACCAGAGCTATTGGTCAATCGAGCCCAATTGCTGACGCTAACTGCACCCGAAATGACCGTACTTGTCGGTGGCTTGCGAGTGTTAAAAACCAACGCTGAACACGCCGATTTGGGCGTCTTTACCAAGCAGCCTGAAACGTTGACCAATGATTTCTTCGTGAACTTGTTGGATATGGACAACGATTGGAAAAAGTCAGCACGCTGTGAGCACTTCTTCGAAGGCACCAATCGCAAATCAGGCCAAGTCAAATGGACGGCGACCTCGGTCGATCTTGTGTTTGGTTCTAACTCGCAGCTGCGAGCGATCTCAGAGGTCTACGCCAGCGACGATTCGAAACAGAAGTTTGTCAATGACTTCGTGGCAGCTTGGACGAAAGTCATGAATCTCGATCGTTTCGATCTTGATTCAGCCGTCCTTGATGGCTCCGCAACTAACTAGCGTTTGACGCAAATCGGTTCCATTGAAAATCAGCTGAGTACCTCGGCTATCTATTCAGGCTCGCCAATTCCATTGGCGAGCCTTTTTGATGGGTTCATCGATGATACGTCGTCGCTAGAAACGTTCATAAGCCAAATTTTTTGCCTTCGGTCTGGAATCTTGGGCACCGATAAGCGATAAATTGGTTCAAAGAGAACGATGACGGATCAATCACTGACGGACTCTAGAGAGACAGGCTTTCAGCCTGTCGGCAGCTCGCATCAAGCACGATCGTAGGTTCAATCGCGGACTGGAAGCCTAACCTACCTATCCCCTTTCCAAACACACCAACCGTAACAGGAAGCAATGTACACGCGTCGCAACATTCGCTGGAACATGATCTTCCAAATGGCTTGGCAAAAGATCGTCGTATTTGCCGCTTGGAGTTCGGCCGTCACATTTGCTTATTTGCAATTTGCGTCCATAGGACTTGATATTAGCATTCCTCTCGCTCCGCTGGGTACGATTGGTGTTGCGGTTGCGTTTTACGTTGGATTCAAGAACAACCAAGCGTACGAGAGGTACTGGGAAGCCCGCAAGATATGGGGTGGGATCGTCAACACAAGTCGTTCGTTTGCCAACCAGGTTCTCGCCTTCATTTCGGCTCACCATTGCCCGGACCCTGTCGAACCGGCAGTCATCAAAGGGGTCCAGCAACGAATGATCTATCGCCATCTAGCGTGGATGCATTCGCTCCGCTACCAGCTGCGACGTAAAACGCTTTGGGGATTCACGCCCAAAGGCGGCGCGGCTCGATTTTCGCAAACCACAGACATCGAAGCGTTGCGAAAGCAAGTTTCTGATTTGTTGCCGAACGAAGAATTGAAAGTCGTGTGTCCCCAAGCCAACGCGGCGACTCAGATTTTGCGAATGCAATCCGATGACTTGCGGCGAATCGTAGATGAACAAAAACTAACCGAAGACTTTCGCTTGATCGCGTTAATGGAACAGATCACCGAAATGTATGCCCTGCAGGGAAAATGCGAACGGATCAAGAACACACCCTTTCCGCGACAGTACGCTTATTTTAGCGGTGTCTTCGTGTGGATCTTCATCGCCATGTTGCCCTTCGCGATCGTACCGGAGTTCGCCCAGCGAAGTAGCTTGATGATCTGGTTAACCGTTCCCTTGTCCGTGGTCATTTCCTGGATTTTTTACACGATGGAAGCCGTTGGTGATTCGAGCGAAGACCCCTTCGAAAATTTCGTCAACGACGTTCCTTTGACCGCACTCTGTCGCACCATCGAAATTGACTTGCGGCAAATGATGGGTGAGACGGACGTGCCTGAACCGATCAAGCCGGAGTACGACATTTTGATGTAACAATTTTTTTCGCATCCCTCGTCGTCACAACTTAAACTTTTTCTGACTCAAATTTCTTCTCAATTTAGAACGGGCTCTCTATGAAAATCCAACAGATTTTCGACAACAACCAAAAATGGGTCGCTGATAAACTTAAATTGGAGCCCGACTATTTTAAAAACCTTTCTAAAGGCCAGGCTCCCGAGATTCTTTACATCGGCTGTGCCGACAGTCGGGTGACCGCCGAAGACCTGATGGGCGTTAAGCCCGGAGACGCCTTCGTGCATCGTAATATCGCCAATATGGTTCCCAGTACCGATCTCGGGACCATGTCGACCATCAACTACGCGGTCAATCATTTACGCGTCAATCACATCGTCGTTTGCGGTCACTATTATTGCGGCGGCGTCAAAGCCGCGATGCAGTCCGCGGACTTAGGAATTCTCAATCCTTGGCTCAGAAACATTCGCGACGTCTACCGGATCCATCAAGACGAGCTCAATCAAATCACAGACGAGGAGGCAAAATACAAGCGACTGGTCGAATTGAATGTACAAGAGCAGTGCATCAATGTTATCAAGACTTCTGAAGTCCAAAAAGCGTACAAAGAATGGCAAATCACCGTGCACGGCTGGGTCTTCGACATTCATAGTGGAAAGCTTATCGATTTGAAAATCGATTTTGCCCACATCCTTGATGACATCATGGAAATCTATCGGCTGGAATAGCCTCCAAACAGCGAGACGGGGTGGCGCCAGAACTGAGTGACCGCATTTAATCTTTCGCCACCCGCTCCCTCAACCTCAGGTGCTTCGCCATGGACCTGCCCCCCCAGAGGAACGACTTGATAAACTAAGGCTCGAACTGCCCCACACACTCTTCTAACCTTTGACATTGGGATTGCTGACCATGCTGAACTTTTTGCTTTTGTTGTGCGTGCTGATCGTTCCGCAGGAACCCACGGTTGCTCAGGATTTACCAGCCGAGATTGCTAAGTGGGAATCTGCGATCGCCCAGCTAGAATTGCGTGACCAAGCAGAAGGTAAGATCGAAGATGGAATCCTGTTCTACGGCTCATCGTCGATTCGACGCTGGAAAACAATGGCGACTGACATGGCGCCATGGGCCACAATTCAGAGGGGATACGGCGGTGCAAAATTGCCCGACATCATTCATTACGCACCGCGTGTGATTGGTCCCAGGCTTGGCGAGTCCAATCCGCAACGGTGCAAAGCGCTGGTCTTGTTCGTCGGAAATGACATCGCTGGCAAGCCCACCGATGCTTCGCCGGTGCAAGTGGGTGAGCGTTTTTCTCAACTCCATCGTTGGATCCGTCAAAAAGACCCAACCGTTCCCGTATTTTGGATTGAGGTCACGCCGACTAACTCTCGCTGGGAACAATGGGCAAAAGTCGAACAGGCCACAAAATGCATCGACAAAATCATCAACAACGATGGGAATTCGTTTTTAATTTCCACCGCCGGTGCGTTCCTTGCGTCAGACGGTCGCCCCCGTTCCGACTTGTTTGTCAAAGACCAGTTGCATTTGAATCAAGCGGGTTATCAACAGTGGGCAGCGATCATCAAGTCGCAATTGTATAAACGGTTAGTGCCGCTCAAACCGCTGACTCCAACCGTCAATCATGCAGAGAAACCGGTCAAGTGATTCACGATGCCAGACTGAGGCGGGATCCAGAAGGTAAAATTTCGCAAACGTGACGACATCAATTGAAAGCCTTGAACCATGAAATTCTATCTCGCTGGCTCGTGGCAGGATCGTGATGATCGAATAGAAGTCGTCAATCCGGGAACCGGTGAAGTGATCGAGACCGTTCCGCGAGCCAATGAATCTGATGTTGAACTGGCGCTCCAGACGGCTCATGGGGCCACAGACACGATGGCGAAACTGACGGGCTATGAAAAGTTCAAGATCCTCCGGCGGGCCGCTGACTTACTGCTGGAGCGAAGGGATGAGCTTGCTGAAACTCTCAGTCGAGAAGAAGGCAAGACGATTCGCGAGGCGCAGGCTGAGGTCGACCGCTCGGCTAGCACGCTGGAACTAAGTGGCGAGGAAGCCAAGCGGATTGGCGGGGAAGTGCTGCCGCTGGACGGCGGGATCGGAGTCAGCAATAAACTTGGCTTTACGCTCCGAGTTCCCTGTGGCGTCGTCGCTGCGATCACGCCATTTAACTTTCCGCTCAATTTGGTGTGTCACAAAATTGGACCGGCGATCGCGGCAGGAAACAGCGTGATCCTCAAACCCGCGAGCGACACGCCGTTGGTGGCTCTCAAGCTAGTCGAAATTTTGCTTGAAGCAGGGCTTCCGAGCAACGCCATCTGCTGCTTGACAGGGAGTGGTAGCGTGATTGGCAATTTGATTTGTGCAGACCGTCGCGTCCGGAAAATCAGCTTCACGGGCAGTCAAACTGTGGGCGAGGAGATTTGCCGAGTTGCCGGAATCAAACGAGTCACAATGGAACTGGGTTCCACCTGCCCCTTGGTCGTTCTGCCGGATGCAGATCTGGACAAGGCCGCCAAGGTGACGGCTCAACAGGGGTTCGCCAACGCTGGCCAAGTCTGCATTTCGGCGCAGAGGATTATTGTTGCACGTGAAGTGCATGACGAATTCGTTGGAAAACTCATCCCTCTAGTTCAATCAATCGTGTGCGGAAATCAGCTTGACGTGAAAACCGAGATGGGGCCGATGATCCGATCGGAGGATGCCCAACGCGTCGAAAGCTGGGTTCGCAACGCAGTTAGTAGCGGAGCGTCGCTGGGCTGTGGTGGCGGCCGACAGGGGACTTGGATGGAGCCAACCGTGTTGTTGGACGCGACCCGCGAAATGCAAGTCATCAAGGATGAGGTCTTCGGGCCGGTTGTAGCCCTCCAAACCGTCGCCAATCTTGACGAGGCGATTCAATTCGCGAACGACACGAGATTCGGGCTGAGTGCCGGTGTTTTCACGAAGGATCTCGATGCCGCGATACGATTCGCGAAAGAAGTCCAAAGTGGCAATGTGCATATCAATTGGGGCCCTATGTGGCGGACCGATGGAATGCCTTACGGCGGATTGAAAGACAGCGGACTCGGAAAAGAAGGTCCGAAGTATGCGATTAATGAGATGACCGAAACCAAAGCGATCGTGATTCACTAACTTCATCCAAGATTTGCTCGTTCGAAAGTTCCACTATCTGGCGACGCCAAGTTTCTGAATTGCATTGCGACGGGCGGTAGCCAACGGCTATCCTAAGGCCATTCCAGTGGAATGAAGACTCAACTGGCCTCAATTCAACCAAGTGATTAATTGTGAATTCAAAAGTCTACGACCATGCGGCCGCTGCGCTGTTTGACTTGAGTAATGGAATCTCGCTCATGAGTGGAGGGTTTGGATTGTGCGGCGTCCCCGAGAACAGCATCAAAGAGATTCGCCGGCAGGGGATCAAGGACATCCATGCAATTTCTAATAACATCGGCAACTCAGGCCGCGGTTTGGCTTGGTTGCTCAAAGAACGCCAGATCAGCGCGGCGACTTGCAGCTACGTCGGTGGCAATCCTGACTTGGAGCAACAAATGTTGGCCAACGAAATTGATGTCACGTTAGTGCCGCAGGGAACGTTCAGCGAGCGAATTCGAGCCGCGGGCATGGGCATCCGTGGCTTTTTCACACCGGCAGGATATGGAACGCTGGTCGCAGAAGGAAAAGAAGAACGCCAGTTCGACTTGCCTTGCATTCTGGAGCTTCCATTGCACGCTGACTTCGCGATCATCAAAGCGGAAAAGGGCGACCCCCTAGGGAATCTGTGGTTCAAAGAAACCGCCCGGAATTTTTCTCCGCTGATGGCGATGGCCGGCAAGGTGACCATTGTCGAAGTTGAGCAGCTGGTCGAACTAGGCGAGATTGAGCCAGAAAATGTGCATCTGCCGGGCGTCTTCGTTCAACGAATTTACCAAGGCTCAGATTACGAAAACACGATTGAGATCCCTAAGTACTCCGAGGCTTGATCGTTTTTTTAAGCGAATGCCTGAACAAGCGATTATCAGCGACCTTTCACGAATCGGAAAACACCATGAACCAACCATCAACACCTTGGTCGAAAATTGAAATGGTCGATGAAGTCGTCTGCATGCTGGACGACGACTCCAGTTTGAATCTTGGAATCGGCATTCCAACGCTAGTCGCCGAGCGGATTCCAGCCAGCAAGAACATTTGGATTCATTCTGAAAACGGCGTCCTTGGCGTGAGCGGAAGGCCCACGCCCGAGACCGTGTCACCAACGTTGATCAATGCCGGCAAGGAAACAATTTCAGTCCGGCCGGGCGCGAGTTTTTTCGACAGCGCGACAAGTTTTGGAATGATTCGGGGCGGCCATATCGACGTTTGCATTTTGGGCGGGATGCAAGTCGACGCGGCAGGGAGTCTTGCCAACTGGATGATTCCTGGCAAGAAAGTAACTGGCATGGGCGGGGCGATGGATTTGGTTCACGGTGCCAAAACGATCATCGTGATGCTAACCCATTTCTCCAAAAACGGCGACGTCAAGCTACTCCATCGCTGCACGCTTCCGCTGACCGGCAAGCACGTTGTGCATAAAATCGTAACCGACCACGGCATTTTCACGCCCACAGGCGAATCGTTTCGGATCGAGAAATTAGCCCCGGGTGTGACACGAGACGAGCTGGGATTGACGTGTGAATTACTGGAGTAAGCCTGCTGTTTACAAAGCCAGAACGGCAGCACACTTCCCCGTAGTGAAACTCGTCAAGAGTTTCGGCCGCTTTCATGTAACGAAACTCGTCAAGAGTTTCGGCCACCCGAATTGCCGAAAGTCTTGACGACTTGCGCTACCTTCAATTGGGGCCATTGATTACCGAGGCGTCCTTCGCCGTGAACTCAATTTGGGTTAGGCTACCCCAAAGCTTCCCGTTCTGTTTACTTGGTTAAGCTGTCTCGCAATCAACCGCGGTCACAGTCCTCCCACGACTCCAACGTTCAATCACCATGCGATTTTCTAGAACCTCTGGCGTTCTCCTGCATATAACTAGTTTGCCGAGTGAATTTGGGATTGGAGATCTCGGACCGGCCGCGTTCGAGTTTGTAGATTTTTTGGATCGGTCAGGACAAACCGTGTGGCAGATCCTTCCCATATGCCCCACGATAAAAGGCAATTCGCCTTACAGCAGCTATTCAGCGTTTGCTGGCAACCCTTTGCTAATCAGCCCACAACGACTCGTCCAAGAAGGCTGGCTGAGTCCGGAAATCCTGAGTGACCTCAAGAGTAGCGAAGCAGAGCAACTCAACGCAGGACACGTAAACTTCGACTTAGTTTCCCTAAATAAATCACGGCTACTACATCAAGCGTTTGAGCAATCACGCGAACGTCTAAGTCAAGATCTGGAATTCAAGCTGTATTGTTCCGCCCATGCCCATTGGCTCGATGACTTGGCCAGATTCGAATCGATCATGAAACACATGGCGGAGCCGGATTGGACACGCTGGCCATCCCAGCTGGTTCGGCGAGATCGATCGGCACTGGACGAGATAGAACGCGAATTAAAAGTTCAAATCGAATTCTCCAAATTCAAGCAATACGTTTTCGATCAACAGTGGGCTGAACTGAAGAATTACGCCAATCTAAAAGGCATTCGAATGTTCGGCGACATGCCCATTTTTGTCGCCCACGAAAGTGCAGACGTCTGGGCCAATCAATCGTTGTTCCTGCTAGATGAATCCGGACAACCGCTTGCCATGGCAGGCGTGCCGCCGGATTACTTCTCGGCGACTGGCCAATTGTGGGGCAATCCTTTGTACCGCTGGGAGACCATGGAAACCAATCAGTTCGCGTGGTGGACAGCACGTTTTCGCCGGGCACTCCAGCAATTGGATTGGCTCCGTGTCGATCACTTTCGCGGGTTCGAATCGTATTGGAAAATCCCTGCTGGTGAAGAAACCGCGGTCAATGGAACATGGGAACCTGGACCTCAAGAGAGACCATTTTTGGCGGCCGAACGGGAATTAGGCGAGCTCCCCATCATCGCCGAGGACCTAGGCTTAATCACGCCGGAAGTTCACGCTCTCCGAAAGTTGCTTGGATTCCCGTCGATGCGGGTGCTTCAGTTTGGGTACGACGATCCAGAAGATGTCTTTCATCGATGCGATAATTTCCCGCCAGACTGTGCCGCCTACACCGGTACCCATGACAATGAAACGTTAATGGGTTGGTTTCAGCGACGGGAAAACAATGATTCAATCGACGGCAACGTAAACGCGTTGCTCAATCTGTCCAGCGAATCCTGTTTGCCGATCCATTTTCAGCTGATTGAAATGGTCATGAATTCAGCTGCCGACATCGCGATCTTCCCCCTTCAAGATGCACTTGGACTGGGAAACGATGCCAGAATGAACACGCCCGGGCTGGCCGAAGACAATTGGGCATGGCGCGTCACGCCAGAGCAGCTTTCGGATTCAATTGCCCATGAGTTGAAATCGCTGGCCATTGCAGCTAACCGATAAGTCCACTTGCTTGTTTTCTCAGAATCCAAGCCTGCCACTACATTTCATTCACAATGAGTTCTTCGAGAAATTAAGCAGTCCGTTTCGATACCTCAAATATACGTCCTGCCAACTCTAGTGGTACGCCCAAATAAAATTCACTAGTTGTGCAACTCGTCAAGAGTTTCGGCATGGCTTTTAGTCTCCGAAAGTCTTCACGACATTCACTACGTATAGCATTCATCAATTCTAAATGGACAGACCCATGGCCTTCCACAATGAAAGAGAATCATTGGCTCCCTTCTCCTCGAGAAATCTCACGGAAACGGCCGGCCACTTGATCCAACTCAATCCGAATATGTGGGGAGCAGGACTGGGTTGAATTTCAATTTTGCTAGGTTAGCCGAGAGCCATTGCACCCAACGATCTCGTTAGGCCGCCTCACACCATCCAGACCATCCGCAAAACCGCAATTCCGTTTTATCAACAAGCCCAATCAAGAATCCTCGCTAGCACACAATCAATTCAATTCACCCACAAAAACACGGGCAATAAAATTCAACCCGGTGGTCATCTAGCAACCAAGAGAACATTTTCCGAAAAACTCGCCAGACTGGTGTTGACCGTTCCCACAGACCCCGCTAATTATCCCTCTCGAAATTTTCGTGCGCTGTCCACGGACTCCATTGATGAATTGGTTCTTAGGAACTGACTCATCTAGATCCTGAAACGTTTTCAGGAGCGGCAAGGGGTCAAGCCCTGTGATGCTGTGGAACAGCTTTATCAACATTGCAGGGTAATTGGGTGTCACAACACAAGGAGAGTTGCGTGAGAGTCTCCGTGCGACTTATGCAGAATTTTTGGGCTTCGGCCCTTGTCGTGTCAATCATCGCGGTGCAAGCACCGTCATTGGCATTCAGTCAGAACCAGTATCAAGGCGGCGATACGACGACCGGAGTGGCAACAGCCACGCCAGGGTTGCGAACGACCGACCAAGCACAATTGCAAGAAGCAAAACGTGCGTTACTTCAAGCCCGCAAGGCCCTCGCCCACAGCGACGTCCAAACGGCAAAGAACATGCTTGACTCAGCCAAAAAATTGGCTGTCGATTTCAAGCAGATTGGCGATTCGCCAAGAACCGTTCAGTCGATGATCGATCGACAAGCGCAATTGGAAGAACTTCGTACCAGCTTGCAAGAGCCAGCTGCCGGAGCTACTCCAAGTTCAGATGATCTAGCAGCATTCAACGCTGGAGCCGCGTCGTTCCTATTGACTCAGTCAGAAGCCTTGATGTTCTATCAAGATTTTGACACTGCAGAGATGCTCATCAAGCAAGCCCGTTCCTTCCCAGTCGAGTTCAATTCGAACATCGGCAATCCGGACGAGTTGCAAAAAATGATCGAGATGGCCAGAAACTCTGCTGCGGTCACGCAAACGGCTCAAGCCGTTCGCCCCGCTGTGCCGTCGAACAAAGCCGATACGATGAAGCTTTTGTCCCAAGCACAATTGTCCATGGACCAAAAGCGTTGGACCGAAGCCAAGATTCTTGTCAACCAAGCCAAAAGCCTTGGCGTGGCAGATACTGATTTTGCAGCCAATGAAGCTCGCCCATGGCAGCTTGAACTGAAAATCGATAACGCTCTCAACCGACAGTCGTTTGATCCAGCAGTGGTTCGAACGAACTTCCAGGCAGAGGCACCGTCACAAATCGCACAAGCCGGATACAATCCTGCTGACGATTCAACGGCCAACGTTTTGGCTTCTGCAGAAATGCCAGCCACCCCACCTGCGGACGAAACAGCAGCAGACAATTCTGAATCAGGTGCTTTTGCACCAAAATTCAATCCCATTCCAAATAACGCCAACGACTTCTACCTCAAAGGCCTTCGAGCACTTGAAGGTAAGAGCCGAGAAGAAGCACGAGCTTACTTCGAGCGGGCTTGGGAAAACAAGGATCAGCTTGACGCCGTTACACTTCAGAACCTTCAAGACAAACTGACTCGACTGACAATGTCGAGCCCAGCTCCTGAAGCATCGGGCGTTGTTTCAGCTTCTCAAGAAATCGATTTGAACGACGTTAGCTCACAGCAGAGCGCAATGTTCAAGTCACTTCAGAACGAAATCTTCCGAGAGCGTGCGGACGCTGAGCGTTTGCTCAAGACCAATCCTCGGGAAGCTCTCGAACGAGTCACGATGCTTCGTGGACGCGTCGCTCAGTCAAGACTTGATCAGGATAGCCAGCGACCGTTGCTGACGATCATTGATCGAGATTTGGCCGTGATGCAGAAGTACATTGACGAAAACGTGTCGCAAATCATGACTGACGAAGCCAACGAAGCTCGCCTAGAACATGTCGACATGACTCGTCAACGACGCGTGGACACCGGAACGCAAATTCAACAGCTCGTTGAAGATTTCAACAACCTGATTGATGAGCAGCGTTACCCAGAAGCTCGTGTCGTTGCCCGTCAGGCATTCGATCTCGACCCCAACAATCCAGCCGTTGTTTTGTTGACGGAAAACGCTAAGTTTCTTGAAGTAATCGATCGAAATCAACGGCTGAAGGCTGCCAAGGAAGAAAGCTTCCTGGCCTCCACGTATGACGCTGACTACGCTTCTCGAAGCTGGGACCAGCGAAATTTGATGACGATCGATGACCCGGAAGCTTTCCGGTCCAATTCTCAAATCCGACTCGAACGCCAGGCAGCTTCTGAATACAACTCGGAAGCCGATCGACGAATCCAAAACTTGCTTCGCAACCAAAAGGTTCAAGGCGAGTATAAGGGAACGTTGGCCGAAGCGATCGATCAGCTTTCAATTCAAGCCGGTGTTAACATCGTGTTTGATGACATGGCCTTGGCTGCCAACTCGATCCAAAAAGATCGCATGGTAGACGTGCCAATTCGCGAGCCGATTTCGCTTCGCAGTGCGATGCAAGTCATCTTGCAGACCGTTGGGTTAGTTTATGTTGTCGAAAACGAAGTCATCAAGGTGACTACGAAAGAGCACAGCCAGACCAAGCCAACGACCAAGATCTACTATATCGGCGACTTGGTGATGCCAACTCGGGCACCTCAAAATCCAATGCAAATGCATTGGATGGGTCCCAACATGGCCGGTAGCAATAACGGCATGATGAATGTCTCCAACTCGAACAGCTCCATCTCTCAAATGGCGATGGGACAAAACTTCGGTGGCAACGGGCCATTGGGTGGTGCTGGCAACGGGCTTGCAGGCTACGGTGGAAACAACAACGGCCCGCAAACAGGAAATCCTGCTTACGGAGTCGTCGGTGGGCAGCCTCTTGGTGGAATCACCGAGCAAGACTTCCAACCGTTGATGGAGTTGATTCAAAACACGATCCAACCAGATTCATGGGTGGATACAGGACAGGGCCTAGGAACGGTAGAAGCGTTTGTTCCCAACCTGAGCCTAATTGTTTCTCAAACCCAAGCGATCCAGGATGAAATTCAGGACCTCTTGAAGAAACTACGTGAATTGAACGACGTTCAGATCGTGGTTGAAGTTCGATTTGTCAGTCTTCGGGATGAGTTTTTCGAACGAGTCGGTATCGACTTTGACTTTAGCATCAATGACAACTCGGGGATTACTGATCCTAACGCTGATTTTCAGCCAAACGGCAGCGCAGTTATTGGACGTGACACTACGGACTCCGTAAACTTCACTCCAACGAGCGACTTGGATCTACGGTTTGTTCAGAACAGCTTCAACGCTGCGGAACCAATCTTCGGTGGATTCCAAGCCGCACAAGCAGCCAACTTTGGTTTTGCAATCCTGTCTGACATTGAAGTCTTCTTCTTGATCCAGGCAGCCAAAGGTGACCAGCGTACCAACATTACGCAGGCTCCAACGGTAACGATGTTCAATGGTCAAAGTGCCAGCGTCACAGACGGTGCGTCGCGACCATTCGTAACCTCAGTTGTTCCGGTTGTTGGTGACTTCGCAGTTGCCCACCAGCCGATCATCACACTGTTGCCCGATGGTACTAACCTCAACGTGACGGCAGTCGTTTCCGATGACCGACGCTACGTTCGACTTCAGCTGGTTCCGTTCTTTACTCAGGTCACCGACGTTGAAACCTTCACTTTTGATGGAAGCACAACAACGACGACTCAGTCCAATTCCATTCTCGACAACTTGCTTGACGCAGTTGACGGTGGAACACGAACTGAGAACCAACAGAATGATTCGGTTACCACTCAAGGTATCACCGTCCAGCTTCCGGTCTTGTCGCAAACGTCGGTCAATACCGTCGTCAGCGTCCCTGATGGTGGAACAGTTCTGATGGGTGGCATCAAGCGAATGAACGAAAGCCGCACCGAGCGTGGTGTTCCGTTCCTAAGCAACGTGCCTTACATCAACCGACTGTTCAAGAACGTTGGTATCGGACACGAGACTTCTAACTTGATGATGATGGTTACTCCACGCATCATCATTCAGGAAGAGATCGAAGAAGAGCAAGTCGGTTCAACGACTTCTAACTAGCCAAACTAGCCTTATCCAACAGGATTCGACTCCATTCGAACCCACCGATAAGGATCGTTAGTCAACTAAGCCACCGGGCACTTTCCCCGGTGGCTTTTTTCGTGCCCACACCTGACTCACACCTGACTCACCACCGACATTCACCTCCTGCCATGGCAAGCTCCTCTGCCACAAATTTTGAGCGAGATGCATCAAATAGACGACCGTTCCCGTCCAAATTGCCAGGGAGAAAAAATCCGGAAATGCTCTTTCTGCTTGGCCTAGATTTGAAGCCAAAAACGGTCGACTACAATCTTCGCAGAACCTAGAACGAACAGGCCCCGAAAGCAAACGAGGCACGCGCAACCGTCCGCCGACTAGGGCAACCTCATTCGCAAACACTGAAATCCCTTGGTTTTATCGCTTTGCGAGTTTCAACTCGGGCCATAATTATCTATAACGAATCCTCGGCAGGCGGGCGGTTGGGATGACCTCAACACCCTACCCTGCCCTCATGAAACAAATCATTGGCTGCTATCGCCCGCAAATCTAGAAGCCTGGCCGGCAGCCTACAATACGGAGAACTTGAACTGTGGAAACATGGCCGATTGGAGTTTTTACAAGTATCGATGCTGGGCTTGGCGTTGACCTTGATGTTGCCAAAGAGTTGGAGATCCCAACCATTCAGATCCATGCCCCCCATGCAGGCAACCGCACCCAAGCCACTGCCGACGAAATCCTTGAACGCCTCGCTCGATACGGCATCCGTGTGACTGCCGTGTTTGGCGGATTTGACGGCGAAAGCTACGCCGATATTCCGACCGTGGTCAACACCGTCGGCTTGGTTCCCTTGGATTCCCGTGCGGCTCGCCTGGCCGAGATGAAAGAAATCTCAGATTTCGCCAACATGATGGGCTGCGACGTGATCGCCTTGCACCTTGGATTCGTCCCGCATGACAATACGGATCCAGGTTACGCCGACATCGTGGCCGTCACCAAAGAACTTTGCGAATACGCAGCAGCACATGGCCAAGCATTGCATTTGGAAACTGGACAGGAAACAGCTGCGGGCTTGGTCCAATTCATTGACGACACCGGTTGCGACAATCTGTTCGTCAATTTTGATCCGGCCAACATGATCCTGTACGGAGCGGGCAACCCTATCGAAGCTCTTGAGCTGCTCGGAGATCGCGTCAAGAGCGTGCACTGTAAAGACGCCAAATGGGCCAAAAACCCCGGGGCTGAGTGGGGCGAAGAAACCAAGCTCGGTTTGGGCGACGTCAACATGTCAGACTACCTTAAAACGCTCAAGAAAATTGGCTACACCGGCCCGCTTACGATCGAACGCGAGATTCCCCAAGAGCCCGATCGGCAAAAAGAGGAAATCGGTCACGCCGTGAGCTTGCTGAAGCAACTAAAATCAGAGCTGGCTTAGCCTCGAAGAGCTTCCCCTGATCGAAAAATCAGATCCTGGTGGCCCTTGGGCCACCAGGACTTGAGTCACCCCAAGTCCATCACCAGCCATTCACGCCGCACCCGCTTCTATTCACTGACTCGCCACGATTCAATACGTCCTGGATTCAAACTCAATATCATGCGAATATCCACTGGCATCATCGCGATTCTTCTGCTGGCCGCCGGTGCATTCCTGTATAGCTTCCGTCCAGATGTCGACCCGATTGTAACCGGAATGCTGGTTCGCATCGGTGCGTTAATGGGCGTGATTTGGTTGGCCTTCCCCGAACTCAAGAAACTTCAGGGCCGAGCCCCGGCTTATTTGGTCGGCGTGGGAGCCCTCTGCTTGGTTGTTCTGGTTGCCAAGCCAAACATCGGCAAAGTCCTAGTGATGATTGTCACGATTGCCATCTCAGTGGGCGGCGTTTTGAAGTGGCTTTCCAAATTGACCCAACCCCCATCATCTCCACCACAGTCCTCGCGGAGAAAATAGGGAACTTAGCGACAACAGCCCCTCGCACAGGATCACGCAAAACACTTGGAAGTCTGTTTAGAAGATCAGCAAATTAGTCTAAAATTAAAATGGCAAATCGTTCCATGAATCGCGAAAGACGTGACTCGTGGGCGTTTGGCAAACTAAGCCCTCTCGCTGTTTAAAAAAAACGCTGTTCAAAAAACAAAACGACCTTCGTTGTTAAGATTTGATCGCCCAAATTCGTCACACCATTAACAGGTAGTCAGTTGTTTCGCCCCAAGCCATTCAAGAACGCAGAAGTGAATCCCGAGCCACCGCAACGTGACTCCAGAGATTACATAGAGCTCGTTTTTAGCTTCCTGTGGTTTTATCACAAGACGTTCGTGGCCCTTGCTCTTTTGATTGGCCTTGGATTTTGGATTGCTTACGTGATCAAGAAGCCGCGGACAGGACTGGAAGACGTGCCCAAGGCCCAACTGGTCCTACCCAATTTGGAAATCACCCCAGACAAGACTTCGCCGACTACTTTAGATTCAGAGCCATTACTTGATTCAAAAACCACTGAACCTGGCCCACCCCAGAAAGGTTCGGTGGCGTGGCTTTTGAAAGAAGGCAGCGTTGATGAGCTGATTCAGAAATCCCTTGAACTGGCGGAATCTTGGGGCTTGGCATCACCGGGGGTCGGATTGAAGCTTTGCGCCGATCGAGTTTCTATCGCTCGACAACTCCTGAACATGAACCTGACGGAATCCGAACGACAATACGCCATCATTTCATATGTCGATGCCGTCAGTCTGGTCGATACGCTAAATGTCGTTTCGCGAATGGGAGTCGAAGGGACTCGCGAAGCCCTCAAAGAGATTGGTGAAAAGTATTCGAATCATCCGGATGAACTTGTTCGAGCTAAGACTCACCTCGCGATAACGCTCGCCGCACTTTATGACTTCAAGCAGTTCAAAACAGCGCCGTACCTGGAAACTTACGAAGCTGCATTGGTTGCCAATTTCGATTCGATTGCACTCGATGGCCCCTCGCTCGAACGCTTGACCGATCTGGCGTTGATCGCCCAGCTTGATTCGACTGATGAGGTGAAAGCAACCCAGGCAACCAACTTCCTGATTGATCGCCTGACGAATCTCAAAACGCCTCAATCGAAAAACCTGGCTGAAAGAATTACGCAAACGATCGCTTTCCAAGCATTCGATTTAGCGGTCCTTCTCAATCTCGCCCAAGCCGGCTCACCTGAAGCCAATGCTAAGATCGATCAATTCTTTGGCATCCTCGCGGAGCACCCAAACAGCACCCTTAAGGTTTATGAAATCGCCATCAATTGCATTCTCCAATACCAGCGAGCTGGCAATTTTGAACGGGTCGTCAAAAAACTGGTTGCCCTTGAAGCCATCGCCGAGACAATTGACGACCAAGAGAAACAAAAAAAAGTTCAGGACATTTTGGATCGAATAAAAATCGAGTACGGATTGTAGAATTAAAACGTTCCCTTGCTCAACATTCTTATAAGCCAACCAGAGGATCGCATGAAAGTCAATCATTTCCAAGACGTTGAACAAAAGCCCGTTGAAATGGCTGGCTCTGAAGGTTGCTCCGTCCGGTGGCTCGTCGGGAAAACCGACGGAGCCGAAAATTTTTCAATGCGGCAATTCGAAGTCGCCGTGGGCGGATTCACGCCCTGCCATAGCCACGACTACGAGCACGAAGTCTATGTCCTCGAGGGGCAAGGTACCGTCCTTGAGAACGAAACGCTTCACGACATCAAATCGGGAGATGTCTTGCTGGTTTGCCCAAACGAAATTCACCAATTCAAAAACACAGGCGTCTCACCGCTCAAATTTCTTTGCTTGATCCCCAATTCGGCCATGGAAAAACCGATCCACCAAGCCCCCGAGTGTGGAGTCGAAAACTAGTACAGGTCCAAAACCGCTGGTGTCATCATCCCGGCTCCTCGGTGCCCCCTTCTTCCAAAGATTTTCGAATGCCGCCAACTTCGACACGCAAATCAGATTCGCCTTCCATGCCCATGCCCAAGCCCCAATCTTCCAAGGCTGGCAAGCAGCAAACAGATGACCTGGAACGCGTAATCGCCCACCTCGACACCTCCTACGAGCAAGGCCTCGAATGCATTCATCCGGATACCAACATCGTCGTCACCGATGGAGAATACGACGCACTTCGTCGCCGACTAAAAATCCTCCGTCCCAAATCAAAAGTGTTTGCATCCGCGACTGCATCCAACCTCATTAGTTCGGTCACTAAAGTAGTGCACGACCCTCCCATGACGTCGATCGAGAAGGCCAGCCACGAGGACCTTGAGACGCAAGAACAACAATTGTTCAAATGGCTTAAGAAGACCTGCGAAAAGGCCTCTGAATCCGTTTTGAGTGGGCCGCAAATGACAGCCCAAAACAGGACACACGACGAGGCCCCGGTTGAGTATCCGGAATCGCATTTCTATCAAGCCTACAAGCTCGACGGAGTCGCGATCGGGATCTACTACGAGTCTGGCAAACTAGTCCGGGCCGGGCTGCGGCCGCGAGACGGCATCAATGGTGAAGACGTAACGGAACAGGTCAAGTTCGTTTCCGGCGTACCTTTGGAGTTGCCGCATCCGGTGACTTGCTCAATCCGAGGCGAACTGATTTGCAAACTTTCTGATTTCGAACGCGTTCAAGAAGAACTTGAGAAATCCGGTGAGAAACTCCGGGCCAATCCACGGAACCACACCGCCGGCGGCATCCGCCAATTTAAGAATCCGCGAAAAACAAAAACGAATCGGCTTAGCTTTGTCGCCTACAGTATCGAAAGCCTCGACAATCCGCCCTACAAAACCGAAATCGAACGCTACCGATGGTGCACCAACGAACTTAAGATCCCCTACGTCGAGGCTAAGCCATTTAAATTCGAACAGTTGCAATCGATGGAAGACAACATCCCAACACTGGATTTCGAAGTCGACGGCGTGATTATCGGCGTCAATAACTTCGAAGACCAGGAGCAGCTTGGGCGACACGGCGATCGCCTGACGGGAAACCCCAAAGGCAAAATCGCCTGGAAGTTCCGCGAGGAAGAAGCCACACCCACGATCAAGGAAATTGAATGGCAAACCGGCCGGACCGGGAAACTAACCAGTGTCGCGGTTTTCGATGCAGTCCGACTGGCTGGCACCAACGTCTCGCGAGCCACGTTGCACAACGCAGGCTTCATGGCTCGCAACCAAATCACCATCGGTTCTCAAATTTCAGTCCGCAAAGCAGGCAAGATCATCCCCAAGGTCACCGGCGTGGTGGCGGGGCAAGGCCAACCGACCTTCCCCGAACACTGCCCGTCGTGTCAACAAAAGACAACCCTGCAAGCGGGCAACACCGAAGACATGCTTGAGCTGATTTGCGAAAATGCCGAATGCCCCGCGCAAAACATCAGTACGCTTTGCCATTACCTAGCCACGTTCGGTGTGCTCGGACTGGGAGCCAGCCGCGTCACTCAGCTGGTCGAAGGTGGCGCGATTTCGATTTCCGCCGACTTCTATCGCCTGACCATTGACTCCGCTATGCAAACTGGATTGACTCACCGCCAATCAGCACTGGCCGTCGCCGCGATTCAAATGATTCCAGCGCCCGACAAGATGGCAAGCGAAGATCTCGAACAAGCCATCGATCTCGCCATGCAATCAAAAAAGGCCGTGCCGCTATGGCAACTGTTCGCGTCGTTTGGGATCGGTGCGGCTGGCAAAGCGGCAGGCAAAGCTTTGGCAACGCATTTCGGATCGTTTGAAAAAATCCGCGCCGCATCGCTCGAAGATCTCGAAGCAGTTGACGACGTTGGAACAATCACGGCAGAAGCGATCACTCAATATTTGACGAACAACCAACACGAGATTGACGAATTGCTGAAATTCGTCGATCCCATCGTTCCAAAATCCGGCGGGACGCTCGACGGCCAAACGTTTTGCTTCAGCGGAGGGTTCCCCGAAGGCAAGAAACACTGGGAAAAAGAAATAGAAAGCCGAGGCGGTAAATGCTCAAGTAGCGTTTCTAAAAAAACAAGCTTTCTTGTTGCCGGTCCGGGCTCAGGATCCAAAAGCGAGAAAGCAGAAAAACTTGGCGTTCCCATCCTGACCACAAACCAACTCGAGGAAATGTTTTAGCCGACTCACGCATTAGTTAACCGTAGCTTGGGCAACTTGCACGAGAAGCGTTGAGGCAAATCTTCAATCAATCCAAATCTTCAATCAATTCATCAACCTCTAAGTCACACCCAGCATCGCGATCAGCTTCTGCGCCTGACGCCGATGAACAGCCAAATGAGCCGCCGCCAAGCAATGCCATTGATGCGCGTCAAGTCGACCGAACCAAGGGTGACGGTAACGAGTGGAGGTCGCCAAGTTCCCTCGCGACTCCAATAGCTCATCAATCGACTCGAAATACGTCCAATCTAGAGCTTTAAAGCCAGTCAAACTACCGCACGTAACGTCTTCGCCAGGCTTGTAATCTTGTAAGTCCAAATTTCCCCGTGGCTCAACATCGTCAAGCAATGCTTTCACGATTTCCAGAATATCGCTTGTGACCAACCGAACGTGCTCAATGATCATCATCACCGACCAATGGCAGCTCGACTCCTCAATTCCCATCACCCGCGGAATGGACTTCACCCGGAACACATCATACGACTCGCTTTCTTCGGCCATCTGAATCAGTTTCGTTGCTTCTTTGCGAAACTTTCTTAAAGCCTGACGATCGGAGAGAGCGGCGGACATCGCTTTGAACGCAAACTTAAGAACCGCGGTTTCGAATCCAGGCAACCCATTCGAGAGGGACTTGGACGATCTTTGATGACTTGATGCGTTATCCACTCGGTACCTCGATAAAAACTGTTCCTCAGCCTGACTCACAATCGTAGTGCCACGACCGGTTCCGTCAAACCCGAATCAATGTGCCTCATGCTATGGCCCCTCATTCCACCACGAGACACGTTGCGAGAAACAGGCAAAAACAGGTATATATTAGCTCGTCCGAAAATTGAAATTTGGCGGCTTCGCTAAATCTTGGCACATCCAACTTCACAGGCAAACGCATGAACGACAGCGCAGATTGGGCGAAATTTCGAATGCCCACTTGGGAAGAAGATATTTCGATCAACCACGACTCGACGGCCCCCTTCGAAAATTTTTTGGCCCCCTGCGAAATGCCGATCGAAGAGTTTCGACACAAGGACGTTCTCCCAGATGAATTAACCGGCGGAATTCCGATCGCGGATTTTGTCGCGCGGGACACTTACCCCATCCCAGACGCTGGCGACCGAGAAGGCTACAACCCGAACTTCAATGCCAGGTTTTTCATGACCGGCCTTGCCGACTACCTTAAGATCCGGGCAACGGCCGACCTGTACGACGTGGACCTCCAATCGTATTTTGATTTCGGGTGTGCATCCGGTCGAGTCCTGAGGCACTTCTGCGCTCAGTCTGAGATTCCCACGCTTTGGGGAAGCGACATCAACGGCCGCCATATCCGCTGGCTCAATGATTACCTTCCGCCACGCCTCAAAATAATTCACAACAACTGCATTCCCCAACTTCCCATCGCCGACAATTCGATCGATGTGGTCAGCGCGTTTTCAGTATTCACTCATATCGACACATTCGAAACCGCTTGGTTGGCAGAATTGTATCGAGTCCTTCGCCCAGGCGGACTGTGCTATCTTACCGTTCACAATGACGACACATGGAAACTCCTTCAAGCCGCTCCGGACACGGATTTGTTGCTCAAACGCCTACGTGATGTCGAGCCGAATTTTGACGAGTTGCTCAAGCAGGATATTCCGACCGAACGGCGATGCTTCCGCTACACCCCTGTCGGTGCCTACCGAGCACTCGTAGTCCACAGTAATGCCTACCTGAAAAAAACGTGGGGAAGGTTCTTTGAAATTTTAGAAATTCGCGGCAAAGCACACGGCTCAATGCAAAGTGTTTTAGTCGGCAGGAAAGTTTGATCAAGCATCGCTGTGTGACAGGCTGGACCTTCGGCGCCTTCGGGGGAGCTGCTGTTGTGAATGGTAAGAAGAAGTTTATTCCCAAGTTGATTTTTGGGGTAAAAAGTGTCGGCATCGACGGAATCAACGCTAATCGCGATAACTCGCGGGCACTCGCTTTCGTAACTCACACTGCTTCAATAGCAACCATCCCGGTGGCTCCCAGTTCTGGATGGCCGATGGCTCAGTGCGATTTGTCAATGAAGGAATCGACATTCAAACGCTAAGGGCGCTAAGCAGTATTGAGAGTGGTGTCTCTACTCAGGAGTAGAAGTTACTGACAAACGATTGCAGTAAAACCGGGCCGTCAATTTGATTGAGGATGTGCCTCGCGTGTTGGCTTTCCGGCTTGGCATGCGATAACATGATACTCTCTGGACAGATTCGATCATGCTACGTCTTGGTCACGGCCGTCCGCTTTTCCTATCTTTGAATCATAAGTTTATACTCACAATGAATCACTCCCTTCGCACGCTGCTGCCGATATTCTTGATGGCTTTTTTGATTCCTGCTGTCGCCTGCCAAGCTCAACATCGCTTGATCACTCAAGGCAAAGACAAACTTGCGATCGTTGACACCTCGGGGAAAATCGAATGGGAAATGAAGTGGGGCGGCATCCACGACATTCACGTGATGGAATCTGGAAATATCCTAACGCGGCAGGGACGGAATAAAGTCGTTGAGATCGATCGAAAAACCAAACAGGTGGTTTGGAGTTACGATAGCGCGACGCAAAATGGCAATCAAGGAAAAAAGGTCGAAGTCCACGCCTTTCAACCCCTGACTGATGGCAACGTCATGATCGCGGAATCTGGCCCAGCTAGGATCATCGAAATTGATCGGAAGGGCAATCTCCAGAAACAAATCAAACTCACCGTCAACCATCCCCATCCTCACATGGACACTCGGTTGGCCAGAAAGCTAAGCACCGGAAACTACTTGGTTTGCCACGAGGGAGATGGAACGCTGCGAGAATACGATGACCAAAGCAAGGTGGTCTGGGAATTCGAAGTCCCCATGTTTGAACAGCCTGCCCAAAATGGTCACGGCCCAGAAGCATTCGGCAACAAACTGTTCGCCGCCGTCCGACTGAGCAATGGCAACACACTGATCGCGACCGGCAACGGCCACTCTGTGATCGAAGTCACCCCAAACAAGAAAGTCGTTTGGCGACTGAAACAACACGACCTGCCGGGCATCACGTTAGCTTGGGTGACCACTCTCGAAGTTCTCCCCAACGGCAATTACGTGATAGGTAACTGCCATGCAGGCGCCGGACAACCGCTACTCGTCGAAATTGAACCGGAAACGAAAAAGGTAGTTTGGCAATTTGATCAGTTTGAGACGTTTGGGAATTCGGTTTCTAATTCTCAAATCTTGGACGTGAAGAATAGCTTGCGATAGTCCACTCTCTCACCCTCAGTGACCCAAGGGCCGCTGCCTGAGCAACTCCTTCTCCTAAGCAGTCAATGCCTGAATCGCTCAATCAACGAGTCGGCAGGCGGCCGTGACAAACACAGAGCCTGATCGTCTCAAATCCTGCCAAGTAGGATGCTGAGGTTGTCCGCCATCGGCCCGACTCGCTCGGGCAAAGTACACAACCTACGTCTCCAACTTAGCAAATCCCCGGTTTGACTCCGGTGTAGTTTGAGATACAACATCGGACAGCAGATTGATCGACAATGTGAGCTCGATCAATGTGGCAACCCAAGGCCACTGGTCGACCGGATCTTCCGAAAATTCAAGCTGAAAGTTCGACTCATGAAAAAACCATTGATTCTCGCCCTGCTCGGACTATGTCTAATCCTGTGCGGAGCGATCTACACACAGGATGAAGACAAGAAACCCATTGAGTTCACGGAGACCTACGACGCGAGGTACGTCAAGCAGAAACCCAACATCGGTGAGACCATTGATGGTCTGGAAGCATTCGACGAACATGGGAACGCTTTGGATTTCAAAGATCTCCGCGGCAAGTACACGGTCTTCAACTTTGGCTGCTTGACCTGACCTCCGTTCCTCAAAAACGTTTCCAGTTTGGAAACGGTCTACCGAGATTACCGCGACAAGAACGTACAGTTTTTCTACGTCTACAAAGCCGTCGAGCATCCAGAAGTCAACAATTTCGTGTCTGCATTCAATATCGAAGAACGACTCAAACACATTGCCATCGCCAAGAAACGCTTCCAATCGGAGATCCCTTGGATCTGCGACACCATGGATCACGACGTCGAGAACGCATTCGGAGGCGCTCCCAACGGCGAGTACATCCTTGACCCTCAAGGAAAAATCGTTCGAAAGCGATTCTGGAGCAACCCGAAAACCTTACGGATGGACCTTGAGAAACTGATTGGCAAAGTCGACAAAGTCACTACCGTCGCCGACTTGCCGACAGCGTTCACGCCTGAACCAAGAACCATCGCCAGCGGAATCGTTCCACGAATTGACCTCCCCGCCGGCTTGAAGCCATTCGATCTCGTGCCGCAAGAAAACGGCGACCATCCGCACTTTGCCAAACTTCGGGTTGAGGGATCAAGCGGCCTGTTCGCAAGCGGCCAAGGCGAAATGTATCTAGGCGTTTACCTCGATCCGATTTACGGCGTCCATTGGAACAACCGAGCTG
>JBLINZ010000024.1:0-27445 GCA_047639375.1 Mariniblastus sp.
CGTCCTCACCAATCATTGTGGATGTTAAAATCATGACCTTGATATTGGCGGCCTGAGCCTTCTCGATAATCGTCCGAATGTTTTCCTTGTATTCGTCTAGGGAAACTCCTTTGAACGCACGTTTACCCAGACGAAGTTTAAAATGCCATACATCATTCACGCCGCAGCTCAGCGTCATCCATTGCGGTTTCGTGCTGATCACATCCTTATCCAGGCGTGCCAGCATATCATTTGATTTGTTCCCCGATATTCCGGCTGGGACCTTTGTTAAATTGAGCCCCTCTTGATTAAGCGCATCCATCACAAAAGTAACATAGCCGTTTTTTCTGACGCCGCCCGCGGTGATTGAGTCGCCCATAAAAGCGATCTTTTCGCCAGCTTTGACTGCCAATGTCCGGTCCTGAGCGGATGCTGCATTCGGCGCAAATAACCAACAAATCAGAACGGTCGTTATGAATACAATCTTGGAATGCATTTAAATCTCCTCTTTAAACCCGATTAATCGCGTAAAATCACGTTGACTTCTGCCTTCGTGAACAGATCGATGCCTGGCACGTCGAGACATGATTCGATCTGCCAGATAATCCGTCCCTGCATCATATTGGCAGCTACAAACGCAAAAGCTCGTGCCGCACGACAATGCTTGTACTGGCAAGACCGAGCAAGTAGCTTACCACAAGTACTTTGTCGCATTTTCAGGGTGTCTGTTTTGCCTCCACATCGCAGATAATCCCTTTACGCGACATCCTGTCCAGATAAACTCCCGTTGTACGCCCTACATTGATTGACAAGATCTTCATTCTCGACTCAGTGAACGAGCTTAAACGTCTCGCTTTATCCCGCGACACGACGCAGGGCGTTCTCGTTCTAGATCATGCTCTCGCGCAGTTACACAACGCATCCAGCGACGAAGACGTTCGCAACGACTTAGATTCCCTAAATTGCAGCCTTCGTGGCATCGAAGCTCACGGCCACTTTCCTGATTCGGAATTCGTGATCGTTCGTCGCCTTCGGTCAGTTGACGCCTAGCCAATTGGCCCGGTCGCACATCTATTTAGAATTTGGGATTTAGAATTTGGGGTTAGCGAGTTACGAGCCGGACCTCAAATCAAGTGCTAGGCGAGACGCGCAGCTGACTCTGAATTTTGTCGATCGCGTGCCGCTATACTACAACCTGATGACCCTGGCCTTGCAAACGAATTCGACTCGCGTCATTTTTTTAACGCTGGCAGACATTGGGTCCAACTTGGGTGGATTCAACATCAGTCCCGGCTACCACCAGCCCACACACCATGGAAACGTTCCTGAAAATTTAACTGAGTTATTCATCATCGAACAGTTTCAGATGCGTCAGTTTGCCCGCTTCCTGGGACAACTCAAAGCAGTCCAAGAATCTAACGGCAAGACTTTGCTTGAAAACAGCATGGTTCTTTTTGGTTCGGGGATGGCGGCCGCAAATAGTAAAAGCGAGTCTAGTGGCAACGGACGCATCGAGTGACGATTTGTGCCCGATACTGGCGATTCCGTTATGGAGTGCAATGCAAGCAAACTGCGCGTTGGTATTTATACGCAACAGGGGATCAAACGTTTTCTACGGCGTTGCCGGTAACGGGAACGTGTGTCTTGCCTTGTTTATCGCAAAAAAATCACCTAAACTACCACAGGCAAAAATATGATTAGAATTCCGCTGAGCTTGCGTTGAAGACGTCTCTGCGGCAATGTCGGCGTCGCCTATTTTCGTCTTTAAGGTATTAATAATGCGCTACATTATTTTCCTGCTTGCAGGATCCATCACGCTCGCACTGACGTCGATATCTCGACCGATTCTTGCCGACGATTCCGAAGCGCTTGCCAAATGGGGACAGCAATTCGAAGCGGATATATTGCCGATTATTCGCGAACGCTGTCTTAAGTGCCACACGGGCGCGGATGCGGATGGCTCGCTTGATCTGGGCCAATTTTCCTCGGGCACTCTGGCCATCAAAATCGTCGATACTTGGGCTGAAGTTGGCAAACGCATTCGCAAAACAGAGATGCCGCCCGAAGGTAGCCCCCAGCTGGATGACCACCAAAAAAGCTTGTTCCACAAGTGGCTTGATGCGCGACCCAAACGAGACCTTTGCTCACAACTGGCGACCGATGATACGAAAGCGTGGCATAAAGGCTATGTCATGAGCCGGCGGTTGACACGAACCGAGTACGCCAATGCAGTCCGAGATCTAACCGGCGTTCAAGTCGCCCCTCAACTATCAATCGCATCGGACGGATCCGGGGGTGAAGGTTTCGATACCAACGGCGCGACCTTGTTTACGTCGCCAATTCATATTGAGCAATATATCAAAATCGCCACGTCAGTCGTCGCCACAGTGATCGAGCGTGACACTTTGGGAAATCCCAATCAACCAATCGACACGCAGCCCAACGATGTCGCCGTAACGCGTCTGATTCGGTGGCCTAGCGAATCGGTTGACGCCACCACAGCGGCCAAGCAGACGATTGAGGATTTCGCTCGGCGGGCTTGGCGACGCAAGATCGAACCGAGCGACGTCGAATCATTAATTTCGCTTTATGAAGCCGCACGCAACGATGCCGCTCAACTCGAAACGTCGCCAACGAATTTATTGGGATCATCATCGAAAAGTTATGCCTTTGCGATTTCGCAACCGCTCGCTGCGATTCTCGTATCGCCTCATTTTCTGTTTGTCGTCGAAAGCGAGCGAGAGCAGGGGGGCGTCCAGCGACTTTCGCCGCATGAGTTGGCGATGCGTTTGTCATTGTTGATTTGGTCGTCGATCCCTGACGATGATTTACGCGCTGCTGCCGACTCCAATCAACTGGATAGTGACGAGCAAATCATCAGCCAGGCGAGACGCATGCTTGCCGATCCCAAAGCGAGGGCCTTGGGCGAGAACTTTGGGTTGCAATGGCTCGCACTCGCTAATTTTTTGACGACGCCGCAGCCGGACAAGGAACTGTATCCTGAGTACAACGAACAACTCGCTGCCGCGATGCGTGAAGAAGCAGTGCGTTTGGTCGCGGGAGTCTTTACCGGGGATCGATCGCTACGAGAGCTCATCGACGCGCCGTATGTTGTCGTTAACGGCCAGCTCGCGTCGCACTACGGAATTGAGTTGCCGCCCGATGCACCGTGGCAAACTGTATCACTGCCAGACGCCAGACGCGGCGGGATAATGACATTGGGCGCGACTCTGGTATCAGCATCTTATCCACGTCGAACCAGCCCGGTCCTGCGGGGGCGCTGGGTACTTGAAGAAGTGCTTGGCGACCGTGTCCCACCGCCGCCAGCCAATGTACCCGCTTTGGAGGAAGCAGGGGCGGAGCGCGTGATGAGCTTGCGCGAACGGCTGGAGCTTCATCGAAAAAGTCCCGAATGCGCGTCGTGTCACAGTCGCATGGACCCGCTTGGGTTTGGACTGGAGAATTACGATGCTATCGGTCGTTGGCGTGACTCCGATGCGGGTGACGCGATCGATGCGAGCGGCAAATTGCCCTCCGGCGAAACGTTCAGCGGCCCCAGTGAGCTCAAGAAAATCATGCTCAATCGCTTTGGCGATATCGAACGTCATTTCGTTCGCAAACTCTTTGGATTCGCGCTTGGCCGTGAACTCAACGAGTTTGACCAGTGTGTGATCGACAAATGCCTAGAACGACTTGGCGAGAATGATCACCGTGCGACAATTGTGATCGAATCGATCGTCATAAGTTATCCGTTTCAACATCGCTATTACCCACCTTCGAATTGAGTGAACTTGTGATGACTAAAAAACAAAACACATCGCGACGTCAGTTTTTACGTGGCGCATCGGTAGCGTTGGGGTTACCGATATTGCCATCGTTGGCATGGGCGTCAAGCGGCCGGGCAGGAGAAGCCGTCGCGCTAGAATCGTCGCCGCTGCGCACCGCGTTTATCTACTTCCCCAATGGCGTTTGGGAAAAAGCTTGGGTGCCTGAAAAATCGGGAGCGGATTTTGAATTGACGCCATCGCTTCAGCCACTCGCCGACATTAGGGACGATGTCATGGTGTTGTCTGGCCTCGACAAGCAGAACAGTCATGGTGGTGATGGCCACTATGCCAAGACCGCTAACTTTCTGACTGGAATGCCGGTCGCAAAAACAACGGGCAAGAACATCAGTAGTGGAGGCGTGTCGGTCGACCAATTGATTGCTCAATCGATCGGCAATGAAACGCCGCTGCCTTCACTTGAGTTGGGAACCGAACCGGTGATCAGTGGCATCGATAGCAACGTCGGTTACACGCGGTTGTACGGTTCACATATCTCTTGGCAGTCGGCCAATCGTCCGGTCGCTAAAGAGATCAACCCGCAGATCGTCTTTGAACGACTTTTTGGTCGCTCCGGATCGCCCCTGGGAGACCAAGATTCTGCAGCGCAACGGCGGTTGCTTGACCATGTCCTTGACGACGCCAAAACCATTCGTCGCGGCCTCGGTCGTGACGATCAATTCAAATTGGATGAGTACATCGATTCGGTTCGCGCGGTCGAAAGACGACTGGAGTTTGCTTCCCGGCGTGACGGGGCTGTGCGTCCTCGACCCAACTCAGTTGATACCTTGAGAGCGACGGTTGAGGAATCGTCGAACAGTTTTCGGGAGAAGATCGATTTGATGTTGGATATGATCGTGCTCGCCTTTCAAACCGATTCGACGCGAGTTTGTTCGTTCATGTTTGCCAACGATGTGTCGGGGCGCAATTTCTCGTTCTTGGATGGAGTGCAGGGGGGCCACCACGAACTATCCCACCATGAAAACAACGACCAAAAAATCGCTCAATATCAGAAAATCAACCAGTGGCACGTTGCTCAATTTGCTCGCATGATTGCTAAAATGAAAGCGATTCCCGAGGGGGATGGAACCTTGCTTGATCACTCGATGGTTTTGTTTGGTTCGAGTTTTTCCGATGGAAATCGCCACGATCCCGATAACTTACCGATCCTGCTGGGCGGTCGAGGTAACGGTGCGATCCAGCCCGGTCGCCACCTCGCTGCCGAGGGGCAAGTGCCACTGTGCAATCTTTACCTTGCGATGCTTCAAAGCTATGGCTTCGACTTGGAAAGTTTCGGTGACAGCACTCAACCGTTGGTATTGTCGTAATTTGGCGTGGCCAAATTACGACATCGCTGGGGTCGGACTTGATCGAAGCAGACTACTTGTTTTACGTAAAGCGACACCAGATGAAGAATGCTAGATCATTGAATAATGGGTTATTACAACTTCGTTAATTGAACGAAACGTTTTCCAACCTTTTTTTGTTTTTTCATTGGGGCTGTGTTTGTTGGGCAATCAGCTCACATGCAGCTGCATCAGAATCACAGTTTGAGTTCGGTTTTTCCAAATTGGAGATCACTTTTGTCGATCCAATCCGATCGTCGGGATACGGAAATTGCTGCATTTTTTGCGCGGATCGTGTCGTATTCGAAAATGCCCTAGCAAGGCCTTGGCTGCTGCGGCTTTTGGAGAGCTCCAACACGAACTCTACTAACGGAAGCAACCCTTCAATAACCGTGCTGGTGGACGCTACTACATTTCGATTTCATAACCCTTGCGGAAATCCCTTTTCAGCATCGCACTTGCTTTTGGATCGCCTTGGATCGATTGAGTCGTGGCATTCCATGCGATCTGCCGATTCAAACGAATCGCGATATTGCTCAAATGGCAAGTGTTGATCGCAGCCACGTGAGTCCAGACGTCCGACGCGGGTTTCTGGCGAGTCGTGACGCAGTCGAAGAAGTTGTTGACGTGTTCAACGAGGCTTCCTCCATACATGTCTTTCAGCCAGTCACCGGGAAGCGGATTGTTTTCGAGATCTTCGATCGGTTTGCCGGCAATGGTGCCGCGGTTGACGAAGATTCGTCCCTTGGTGCCTTCGACCAAGATTCCATTGCGGCCCTCGCTGGTGATTTCCATGAGCACATCGTTGGGAAAATTAACGTGCACGGTAAATCGGTGCGGGGCGTTGTACCGATCATCAAGAGTCGGGTTTCCATTCTCATCAAAAGGAACTTTCGTATCGACCATCACCGGCTTGATCGTCGTGGGTCCCTGGCCTTCCCCACACTGGTCGATAATCCACTGAGCGATGTCGACGTGGTGAGCGCCCCAATCGGTCATCTTGCCGCCACTGTACTGGAGCCACCAACGGAATTCCTTGTGACAGTTGGAGGCATCAATGCTGCCGTCGCCCAGGGTGCGCACTAATGTCTGTCCGTCCTTTCCGTTCTTCAAAAAACGATAAGGCACGTCTTCGGTCGGTCCTTTCCAGCGATCCCAATTCAACGTCTTCGGTGTATCGATGGCGGGCAGCGGTTTGCTGAACGGATTATGATTAATGCCAACCGTTACTTTTTTGATCTTTCCCAGTCTCCCCGAATGGGCCACGAATACTGCCTTCAGGAATCGTTCGTCGGATCGTTGTTGTGTCCCGACCTGAAGTATTTGGCCTGTCTCTTTGACGACCTTGGAGATAATACGACCTTCGTCAACGGTCAATGTAAGTGGCTTTTCACAGTAAACGTCTTTTCCGGACCTCAGCGCTTCGGCAGAGATCTTTACATGCCAGTGATCGACTGTGCCGCAGATAATGGCGTCAATGTCGTTGCGATCAATGATCGCTCGATAGTCGTCATAGACATCGATCTTGGCTTCTTTGCCCTTGGCTGCCATTCGTCTGGTATAGGCCGCCTTTGCATAAGCCGAGTGCGAGGTATCGACATCGCACACAGCGACGATGTCGCCGTAGTTCATAGCACGCCGGCCATCGCCCGTCCCTTGGCCACCACAACCGATGATCGCAATTTTGGGACGTTCGTTCGGCGAGCTGGCGCGAACCACAGAACTGCTGGAAAAAACTCCCAGCGAACTGGCGGCCGCCACGGTGGAACTTGATTGCAGGAAACGTCGTCGATTGACCCGTGACATAATGGAGCCTTTTTTTGAGCGTGTTTTTCGTTAGGTGAGGAATGGATGCTCCTCACTTGCGTGTATTCTCGTACCGTACGATGTTGTGACTGTGATGACCGGCGATCAATATGTCCAGATCCCCATCGGAATCCAAGTCGACCCAACGCAGGTCATACGAACTCTGGTTCCGGCCCCAAACATGCCGCGTGAACTTCGCCTTGCCACTGTTCTCATACCATACCGTCATTCCACCGAGTTCCGAACTGCAGATTGCGAAATCGATGTCGCGTCACGCCACCTTAATTTTGAAACTGTCTGGACACTGTTTCCACAATTCTACTCTAGGTTCCAGTGTCATGCCTTTGGGTATCCACGGACAAAACCTTGAATTCAGCCAGTAATGAATGTAGCTTAAGGCTTCCGCTTTCACTTGCCCTCAGGGACTTCAACATGAAACGCCGCCAATTTCTTGAAACATCTGCCGCCGTCGCTGCGTTCAGCCTCCCGCTGCTCAAACCCACCAGCGTTATAGGTGCCAACGAACGAATCAACATCGGTGTGATCGGAGTCGGCGGCCGAGGCGCTAGTGATCTTGCTGGTGTCGCACACGAAAATATCGTCGCATTGTGTGATGTTGATGAGGGACGACTCAACGGCGCAGCTGCAAAACATCCGAAAGCGGAAAAGTACTTCGACTATCGAAAACTTCTTGACCAGAAAAACCTCGACGCGGTAGTCATCGCAACACCCGATCATCATCACGCACCGGCAACCGTCCGGGCAATTAAACGGGGCTTACACGTTTATTGCGAAAAACCGCTGACTCATACTGTCAACGAAGCGAGATTGATCGCTGACCTCACAGCCAAAACAAACGTTGCCACGCAAATGGGCACACAAAATCACGAACATCCTGGCTACATTCGTACGGTTGAATTAATTAAATCCGGTGCGATCGGATCGGTCACCGAAGTGCACGTCATCACCGATCGACCGGGCCGCTGGTGGGCGCAGGGCGTCGACCGACCGAAAGACAAGCCGGAGATTCCGACCAAGCTCAATTGGGACCTGTGGCTCGGACCGGCGGCCAACCGAGACTATCACCCTGCTTATGTTCCGTTCAAATGGCGAGGCTGGTGGGACTTCGGATGTGGCGCGATCGGCGACATGGCGATCCACTTGATGGACCCTGCGTTTTGGTCGCTTGAGCTTGGGGGTCCCGTGAAGGTCACTTCTCAGGGACCCGCTGTCCATGCTCTCAGCGGCCCGACTTGGATGATCACTCATTTCGAATTCGGTGAGCGAACCGTTGCCGAAAAGAAACTCGCCCCAGTCGACGTTTATTGGTATGAAGGGACCGCCAAACCTGACGAGGAAATCGCTGCTGAATTGCCAATGAATGGCACCTTGTTCATCGGAGAGCAAGGCAAGATTGCCGTGGCTCATGGCGGTCAGCCGAAGTTGTTGCCCGAAAATAAATTCGTCGACTTCAAATATCCCGATGCATTTTTACCAAAATCGCCCGGTCATCATCAACAATGGATCGACGCTTGCAAAACCGGCAGTCGCACCGGGAGTAATTTTGGCTACGCTTGCTCGTTCACCGAAATCGTATTGCTCGGCAACGTCGCCTATCGAACCGGCCAAACAATTGAATACGATCCGGCAAAGGGAAAAGTGACCAACATCGCGGCCGCCAATGATTTTCTTGGCAAGTCGTATCGAAAGGGATGGGAGGTTTAAGACGGCTTGGGGTGCTGCGCGACTCTGGCAATCTGAAAGCAACCAGACTCCCAAATCCCTGGAAGGTCGGTAGCCACTAGAAACCCGCTACCGCGACAACCCACACGAGCATCGCCGTTCAAAACCAGCGTCGATATGTTCACGCTGCCTCAAATTACGGCCAAATCTTGGGACCGTGAACGATTGTTAAGTGAGGCAGCAGGTTGGGCAGCGCCGAAACGTCGGGTTCTTATGCCGGCAAATTGAACGTCGAAAGTGGTTGGCTAGAGCTACTGCGAGATGGCACCGAAACCGCTGCATCGGTCGACGTGAATTCGTAACCTTGTTAAGCAGAACCAACCCCGGGATATGAGGGCGAGCAAACCAGTCGACGATGAATCGGGGATTGCAGGGAAGACGTTTGAGTTACCGATTCGTCAAGAATTGCTTCCAACGATAAACTATCTTTCATGTCGTGGGGTCGAGTCTGAAACAGACTTGGTTAAGGTAGATCATTCTGTCCAGGACTGAAAAATTCGCCCCACCACTCCGATCTAGCATTTGCGAAAAGCATTGAAGCCTCAAAACCATGATTAAAATCGGCAAGACCTATAGCTTAAAAGTGGTCAAAGACACTGAATTCGGCGTATATTTGGATGCCAAAAACCTAGGCGAGATCTTGCTTCCCTCCAAGCATACTCCGGACGACTTGGGGATCGATGATACAGTCGAAGTCTTTCTTTACCTGGACTCGGAAGACCGGCCCATCGCGACCACTCAAACTCCCAAAGCTGAGGTTGGCGAGTTCGCGTACTTGGAGGTCAAAGACGATACTGAGATCGGTGCGTTCTTAGATTGGGGATTGGACAAAGACGTCTTGGTTCCCTTTGCGGAACAGCATCGACCGATGAACGTGGGTGATGAACACCTCGTGTTTCTGTATCTCGATAATCAAGATCGGATCGCTGCGACATCAAAGATTGATAAAATCGTGTTGGAAGATGACCAACACAATTTTCATCCGCAGCAGACGGTCAGTTTGATAATTGGAAACAGTACGGAATTAGGCTTCAAAGCGATTGTGGATCACAGCCATTGGGGCTTGCTGTACAAAGATGAAGTTGATCAGCGGTTAAGTTTTGGGCAGAGCATTCAAGGCTATATCAAACAAATTCGCGAAGATGGAAAAATTGACTTGAGTCTGAAAAGTAGTCAGCAAATCCGCGACAACTTCAGTCAAATAATTCATGATTACCTAAGCGATCATAACGGGTTTGCACCCGTTCATGACAAGTCTTCTCCTGCCCAGATTTCCGACCTGTTGGGAATGAGCAAAAAACAATTCAAAAAAGCCATAGGTGGTTTGTATAAACAGAAAGTCATTACGATTGAAAAGGATGGAATACGATTGGTGTAATCACCTTGTCAGGCTCTCGGGTTTTAGATCTCGCCCGGTCGAGTCGCCAGCTCCCACTCGTAACCACGGACTTTCCGCAGTCTCGGCCGGACGCGAACAAGACCCTCAAGCACATGCAGCTCACCTGTCCCGGTGTCGACTTCAACGTCGAAGTCAATGACTTCCGCTTGACACGTATCGATGGTGAAGCCAAATCGCGGAATCCGTTGCCGACAGGAGATGCTATACTAAGTGATTGTTGATTGGAAAAACGCCCATGCCGCGGTTCAGCAGAGCTCTCGGTCGTCTTCAAGGTACTGTTACCCGCATGTCGAACAGCAAACACGTCAGCCACTGGATTGAGATGGTCAAGCATGGTGACTCCTTGGCTGCAAACCAGATTTGGCAACACTACTTTGACCGACTCGTGCGTTCGGTTCGCAACAAATTGCGTGGGCAGAATCGGGCCGTTTCGGACGAAGAAGATATCGTTCTGAGTGTGTTCGACAGCTTCTACGTCGCAGTTGAGAAAGGTCGGTTTCCCGACCTTTCCGATCGAGACGATCTTTGGCGACTTCTCCTTCGCATGTCAGCCAGAAAAGTGGTCGACAAGCGGCGGCATGATCAGCGGCAGCGACGCGGTGGCAACGTCAATCTCCATTCTTTGGATCGCACGAACGACGACGAAAACGTCATCGAGGCCATCGGAAACGAGCCAACCCCGGAAATGGTATTGATGATGCAGGAATCCGTCGAACAATTTTTTTCTCATTTGGGTGTCGGGCAACTCAGAGATTTAGCGGGTGACAAGTTAGAGGGGTATTCAAACGTGGAACTCGCCAAGCGTTTTGACTGCTCGGAGCGGACGATTGAACGCCGTCTCCACTTAATTAGAGAAAAATGTCAACAGGAATTAATTGAACACGATGAGCATACGTCAGAAAAAACTACCGATCGCGGCCTTGGAACGGATTGACGACCTGTGCGCTGAGTTTGAACGGCAATGGCAAACAACCCAGGCGCCTTCCATTGAATCCGTTCTCGACGGCGATGTGTCTCCCATCGAACGAGATGCCCTGCTGGCGGAACTGATTGTTCTGGACATCGACTATCGGCGACGGCGCGGCGAAACGCCGACCGAACAGGAATACATCGATCGGTTTCCAGGAGATACAGTAGCGATTGGCGACGCTCTGAAAGAAGGCGACAAGCGGATCGGGGCGTTTGAACCACCCACGATTGCCCGACTGGCCGAACTCTTCCCCGCGCTGCAAATCCTCGAATTCATTGGCGCGGGAGGTATGGGAGCCGTTTACAAGGCTCGCCAGGAGGGGCTCGACCGCATTGTCGCACTCAAAATTCTTCCTGAAGAGTTTGGACACGACATCAAGTTCGCGTTGCGGTTCACGCGTGAAGCGCGCACGCTGGCGAAATTGAGTCATCCCAACATCGTGTCGGTGTTTGAGTTTGGCAACGTCGACGACACGCATTACTTTCTAATGGAGTTTGTCGATGGTTCGACTCTTCGCGACGTTGTTGAGACGCGTCAGTTAGCACCCGAACACGCGTTGGCGATCGTGCCGCATCTGTGCGATGCGTTGCAATACGCTCACGACAAAGGCGTAGTTCATCGTGACATCAAGCCCGAAAACATTTTGATGGCAGCTGATGGTTCGGTGAAAATTGCAGATTTTGGGCTCTCGCGCATCCTTGGAAACGAGAACCAGCAGGATCTGCTCACCGGTACACATCAAGTCATGGGGACGCCACGGTACATGGCTCCTGAACAGTTCGAAGGTTCTCACGGAGTCGATCACCGTGCAGACATCTATTCCCTAGGCGTTGTCTTTTACGAAATGCTGACAGGCGAACTACCGATCGGACGTTTCGCTCCGCCGTCTGAGAAAGTCGAGATCGACGTTCGCCTTGATGAAGTCGTATTGCGGACACTCGAAAAGGAACCCACTCGCCGCTACCAACGTGCGAGTCAGATCAAATCCGATGTACAATCGATTACCTCGACCGACAATCCAGCCCTCGCTCAGACGTTCGGCTTCGACGCGAAATCAAAAAACAACGAAGCGACCATTGCAAGCGTCGAACAGCAGGAACTGGCTGGCCGCCTTCTGCTGACGCGTCGCCGATTGATGGAGCGTGTCGAAAAATCGCTGCGACCGATGTTCCGGGGACAGTTTCTGAAAGCGGCGATCGGTGTGGCACTCATTGCACTTGGAGTGCAATGCTGGGTGCAAAATTTGAGCGTTCCGCACCGCGTTGTTTGTGGAGCGATTCTGCACGCTTACGGGATTCTCGTGATTTCTCAAGCCGCGCTCGTCTACACGAAAATCAAACGAATCGACTACTCAAAACCAGTCGACGACATCCGCAGCAAACTCGATAGTATGAGAGTCGCCTACCTGCGTGCTGGCATCATCATCGGGTTTTTGTGGTGGCTGATGTGGATTCCTGTTGCGGTTGCATTCGGGTTCGACATCGTACTGCATCCGAATTGTCTAGTCGTTTCGCTGATTGTCGGAGTGATTGTGCTACTTGTGTCCGTCTGGATGATTTGGCGAGTTCTGACGTCAAAAACTGATTCGGCCGAGACATGGAAAAGGAAATTATCGGGCGAAAATATCAGGACCGCCTATGTCGCGCTCGACGAGATTGAATGTGCTCAAATTCATTGACACCTCACAAGGCATGTGGATGAACGTGCCGGACGGGCTCGTGCCTCGGATTGCATGTGGTATCAAATGCCGGGGCTTGAGTATGTTTCCCTAGCGATTTCAGACCAAATCGCGATGGATAATTTCCGAACAGGCCGAAGGTTTTTTTCTTACCCCTAAAAACGACCGGTTTTCAATTACCTTGGGGACTGCCGAGGCATGGTATAACTTCCATTGGGCAAGTTGGCATGATTGCATTCTCGACCCCGACAAAATCAATCCTCAGTCGCAAGCTTTCGGAGCAAATAAATGATAACTATCAGCCTTGGATTTGTCTCGGGCATCATCGCGTTTGTCTTCGTTCGAGTATTGATCGGATGCCTTTACACGGTTCGCCCCGACCAACGCGCCGTTGTGACTAGCTTTGGCGCTGTGCAGAAGTTACAGGAAAAGACCCCGCCTCAGCAACTGAGCGACGACGAAATGGAGCGTTACGATTATCCGCAGGTTCGCGTCGTTGGCCCCGGCGGTCCTTATTTCAAAATGCCTTGGCAAAAAGCTCACAAGGTCAGTGTCGCAACGCAGTCGGTTGATCTTTCTTGGGATCCTACCAAGGCGCAATCAACGATCGAGGCGGTCACCAAAGATAACTTGACGACCGGAGTGAATGGGCAGATCCGATACCGCATCAGCGAAAATAATCTCTACCCCTACTTATTCGGTGTCGCCAGTCCGCTCGAGCATGTAATGGGATATTTCGTTTCGGTGCTTCGCGAAAGAATCGCAAATTTCGTCGATCCCAAAGGGCAAAGCTTGTTGACCGATGCGGCAATCGATGGAGACGCTGAAGTGGGCCTGCAAACCAGTGCCGTCGAGCTATCCGAAGGCGTTTCGATCAACGATTTGCGAAAGAACTTGCCCCTCCTTAATCAGTACATGGAAGAGCAATGCCGCTCAACGACGGGACGATATGGAATCGAACTCGACGCCGCGCTGATTACCGAAATCGACCCGCCGCGTGAAGTCGACCGGGCACTATCAGCAATTAACAGCACTAGCAACCAGGTCGCTGCAGACATCAGCACAGCCCGTGCGGATTCTGAGCAACAAATTACGATGAGTGCCCGCGCAGTAGAAATCGCCACCAACAATGCGCGGGCGGAAGTCGCCCCGCTGAGCGAACTTGCGAAAACGCTTGCGACCATTAAAGCCGAAGGCGGTTCCGCCTGTTTGAAATCCTATCTACGCAACCTGCGAGTCCCGTTGTATCAACGGGCGGAACGCGTCGTTCAGGGTGCGAACCAATCCGGGCAAAATGGAGGGATGGCATAATGTATTTTATTCCTGGATTCGTCGCTGGTCTGCTGTGTCTTCCAATCCTGCTGGGATTGTCTCGGCTGTTTGGGCTTTATACCTGTGTGAAGGAATGCGAAGCCCACGTGTTCACGTTGTTTGGAAAAGTGATTGGGACGATTGACACGCCGGGCCTTCAATTCCCGGTGAACCATTATGGTGCTAAGGCGATGCTAATTCCTTTTTTTGGAAAAAAGTACGTCGTCAATACGGCGCTCCGCCAGCATTATTTGCGGAGCCAGATGGTAAACTCCGAAGAGGGTACACCGATGGGGGTGGGGATTTGGTACGAGATGCAGGTTAAGAATCCGGTCTCCTTCCTGTTTATCAATGCCAACCCGGACGGCTCGTTGCAGGCCAACGTGACCAGTTCGACGATTTCAACACTCAGCAATCTCGAAATGGAAAAAATGCTTGAAGACCGGCACAGCCTCAGCCGGACGGTCCGCCAAGCGGTTTCGCCGTTATCGGAGAAATGGGGATATCGACTCGGCAGTGTTTATATTCGAAAGGTCGAATTCACCGACACTCACATGGTTGAAAACATCACCGAAAAAGTTGTCAAGCGGCTCGTTCAGGTTACCAGCGCCATGAAGCAGGACGGTGAAAATAGGGTGGGTTTAATCAAGAGCGAAACGGCATTCAAAGTTTCCCAAAAAATGGCCGAGGCCGCCGCGGCCCGTCCACGAATTGTCGGTCAGGAACTCAACGAAATCGCCAAACAGGATCCTGAATTGCTAGATACGGTTCTGGAAGTCATGGAAGTTCAAAATCTGCTCGCCTCAGGTGCGTCGATCGATATTGTGCCACACTCCAGCAACGTTCTAATTCAGTTGGGGCAACGAACGAAATCCAAAAACATGGCCAAGGCAACTGACGCGACCGAAGAGGTTACTGCAGTCCGGATTCAACGTGACCATTGAGTGGGGGAGTAAGACAAACCATCATTGCTGATCGCATTAAGTATTAACTTCTCGCGCTACGTCGAATCTAAATTTTGGCTTGGCCGTTTTAGCGGCAGCAATGGTAACCCGAATGCGTAAGCGAGGGAGAGCCCTCGCCTACAAACGCCCTGCGTTTGGCACTGTTGCCTGCCGGCTAATCGTTAAACGATTTATCGTCTCGCATCTTAAATCAACATGCCCTGACTTCGGCGGGTAACCATCCTCGCCTTCGGCAGATTGCATCAACAACCTGCTGAGGCAAAGGATTGCCATTTCATTGGGACCGCCATACCGTTTTGAATTAAACTACTTAGCCATGTTCGCATTGGCCGCGGCGTAGGCTTTGTGGCCTGTTGAGTTGCCAGGCAATACGGGGTGCTGGACTTCTGGCACCCAGGCAGCGTGCTGGGCAATAATCTCTTTGAGCTTAGGACTAGGTTTGGACGCTAGGTTGGTCCACTCGTGGGGATCTTCGCTCAAGTCGTACAGTTCAAGCGACCCGTCGTAATATTGGATGAAGCGATATTGGGCGGTCCGAATAGCGAAATTGCCCACCCCATAACTGGTGATCGCCGGGTGATCCCAAGCCTGATTTGGATCATCCATCAAAGGAACGAGGCTCTGGCCTTCTTGCTTAGCATCAGCCGGAAGCCCGGCCAGTTCCAAAAGCGTAGGAAAGACATCCAGCAACTCGGCCGGTTGAGCCGTGCGTTGGTTCGAGTTGAATCCCGGAGCCGAAATGACGATTGGAACTCGGGTACCATCTTCCCAAAGCGAGCGTTTCGCCCAACGTTGTTTTTCACCGAGATGAAAACCATGATCTGAGAACAGCACAACGATCGTGTTGTCGGCATACTCGCTCGAATCAAGTGCATCTAGCACCATTCCCAGGCAATGATCGGCAAACGATACGGACGCCAGATACGACTGGACGGCATGCTCCCACTGGTTTGCACCGGTCACCCACTCATGAGTCGGTGAGACGTGATTAAGATTAGTCAGGTCGATCGCGTACTGGCTTAAGTCTTTTCGGTCATCTGCTTGAACCAAAGGCAGCTTGATATTCTCTCTTGGATGCATGTCAAACCACTTTTGTGGAGCATACATCGGCACATGCGGTCGATAGAATCCGACCCCCATGAAAAACGGCTTGTCGTGTCTCTTGTGCAGTTGACCGACCGCCCATTTTGCCGCTTTCATATCAGGCATCCGACTCTCGTCTTCCGGATAGACTCCCCAATCCCAAAGCGGATGACCATGCGGTTGTGAAATTTTCTTCTCAGGTCGCGGTCCAAACCCACCCGAAGGCTCGTATTCCTCAAAAAACCGCCTGTCGCCGCGGTGAAAGATTTTGCCCGTTGCCATCGTTTTGTACCCACCTGCGGCAAAGACTTCTGGCAGCGTTTTGACGCCTTTAAGCACAGGCGCTTGTTGTAAATCAGGTGAGAGAAAGTAAATTCCGGTGGTATGCGGATACCGACCCGTCATCATGCTCGCACGCGAGGGGTTGCAAACTGGGGACTGACAATGGGCGTTTTCAAACAGCGTTCCCCTTGTCGCCAGCCGATCAATATTCGGCGTTTTGGCTTGAGGATGACCTGCGAGGCATCCGACCCAGTCGTTGAGATCGTCGATAGATATCAGCAGCACATTCGGCTGGTCAGATTCGGGCTGGTCAGCAACCACCGTCGTCGTCGCCAAGGCCAACACGACACAAAGCAAAAATAAGATTCGACTCATGGGTTAACCGCTTGTTGGTTGAAGTAGTGGTGATACTGGAGAAGACCGGCAGCAAACATGATAACGTTTTTGAACGTCGACTAAGGATCGCTTGATCAATAAATGTCCGTTTTGGATGTAGCCGGACTGAAATTGAGACTATCCAAACATCCCTATCTCCGCGGTTTCCTATCACCACTGCTTGACGGTTTTTCCATTAGGCTCGATAAATTTGAACTCGTTTTCTTAATGTCCGATTCGGGTCCCGCAAGTTTCGCTTCTTCCTGAGAATATTTCGTGATTAGCCTGTCGAGACGTTTCGCAATGCTGGCTTCATCACCCACGATTAGCCAGTATCGATAGCGATAAATCGAATCTGGGCCGAGTTTGACTCGATCTAATGGAGCGACGTGCATGCAAGGTCCGGCCAACGGATCGTCGCTGTTCCCCCCCGCGTGCGGCCCAAAATTCCAGTGGCCGCGAGAGCAAGGGCAGTACACGGCGACCCCTTGTCCGCCTGGCTCAAAAAACGCCATCGCGTCTTGTGGTGGATTCGTTCTGCCCCAAGGTGGACCCGGCTTCTGAGATTCAATTTTCCACTTACCGTCGCCAAGATAAGATTTCATAAGATTGAAGTTACGTGTGAAATAGCAAGCTGGAATTTCTTGTGGCCTCATCGCAGCGGGCCCCCACGGATCGCTTGCGTCTCGGTAACAAGCGAGTTCGCATCGAACCACCACGACGTCAGGCATCGCCGGCTCAAAGGCAGTCCATTGTCGCATGCGCGCCGATGCTTCTTCGTTCGGCATGTCCCATAACTTGGGAATCGTCTCTGAAAAAAGAGCCGCGCCATCTTCAATTTTCTTGAATTCAGAGGTTCGCGCCCACGAACCGACCCCTCCGCCTTGGATTGGATTCCAAGGCCACGGGCTCCAGCTTTCACTTTGTCCATCCGCCATTCGGTCGCGAGACTTTCCAGCGTAGTACGATTGTTGAATCAGCCGTCCCGGATCGGCCAGGTTGACAATGTTTTTGGGGTACGCGGCCGACGACAACCAAGTGATAGCGGCACCACGTTCGCGGTCGATGCCGACTTTGGCGACCGCATTGTCCAACGTTAGCAAATCGTCGGCCCTAGCGGACGTCACAGCAAAAACCAGAATTAGGAAAGCGTTTATTGGAATCCAGTAGGTGATCATTGCTCGGCTTGATAGTTTCTTTTTAGTGTCGTTACAAACGGTATGCCTGCGAAGCGGAGATCTTTCGCCTGAAAGTCGTGAAACCAGCAGACGATGCCGATCTGTCCCCGGGTTGATTCGATCTGACACCGCCCACAAATTCAAAGGTAATATTATGTGTAAATCGCCAACCAACGGCATCCCCAAATGTACGCCTACTGGGGCGAAATTGCGAGCGTTTCCGCAGATATACCGCTCACGATCGCGACTACCTTTGATTCTCGCAATCTTGCACGTTAAGAGTGAAATCGTAGATCGACACCACTCGAGAATGACCGTCAGAACTCTATCGTTCCACTAATCTCTCGGTTCTCGGATGCGAGCGCTGCCATGGAAAGTTCGACCTGCTCGTTCGAATCCAGACAAACGAAGCTAGCCCCTTGGCCGGCGGTCGGAAGGATGGGCGATGGAATAGCGAGCTGCGGAATTTGCGACCGCGTATTTCCACAAAACTCCGGTGCCTTCGTGGATTTTTTCAAGAATACTCGCTTAAGGTAAAGCGATCTTTGTTGGATGGGCCTGGTCGATCAGAACGCCCGAGTCGTCGCTGGTTTTGCCCGCGACACATTGGCCCGGCGACAATGATTCGAGAGACCGTCGGTCTTGAAAACGCCCGTGCGATTTTGGCCCCCACCGATGGAGCACCATTTGAGTACAACGAGGCACTGCCTGACATGACGATTGATTCGGTCAATAGCGGGGGCGAACCGCTACAACGACCATTCTATCCAATGCCAGATCCTACGTTCGCTGCCGTGCCCCTGACGGTTTCCTCAATACGCCAAACAACTGGGGATCGCGCGATATCGCACGATGCTCACTCGTAAACCTGTCCGTTAGGTCCTGCAACTAGCGGCAATTTTTATGGCGCACCAATTGCATTGAGACTGCGCTGAATCAAATACGTAACTGGATATCGCAATGACTCCCGCCACGGCAACCACGAGGCCAGACCCGAATTCACAAACTGCGGTTTTCCGCGCGGTTGACATCGCCAAGATCTACGAAATGGGCGATGTCAAAGTCCATGCTCTGCGAGGCGTGAATCTTGAGCTGTTTGAACACGAGTTCATCGTGCTGCTCGGGGCATCGGGAAGTGGCAAATCTACATTACTCAACATTCTAGGTGGGTTAGATGTCCCTTCGTCCGGATCGGTTCACTATCTTGACCGAGAACTGACGGCCAGTAGTCCGGCCGCGTTGACTCGCTACCGCCGCAACCACGTTGGATTCGTGTTTCAATTTTACAATTTGATACCTAGTTTGACCGCCCGTGAGAACGTTGAACTCATTACTGAGATCGCCAAGGATCCGATGGATCCACTCGAGGCACTCGAGATGGTTCAATTGAAAGACCGGGCCAATCATTTTCCGGCCCAACTTTCTGGTGGCGAACAGCAGCGTGTGGCCATCGCAAGGGCGATTGCCAAACGACCGGATGTGCTTTTATGTGACGAACCAACGGGAGCACTTGACGTTCAAACCGGAATCATCGTGCTTGAGGCCATTGCTCGAATCAACAAAGAGCTGGGAACCACGACGGCGGTGATTACGCATAATGCGGCGATTGCAGACATGGCTGACCGAGTGATTTCGCTTTCCAATGGACAAATTTCGGGCGTCAAAGTCAATGAAACTAAAATTTTAGCAAACGAATTGGAGTGGTAGAGCGGGTAGCCATTGACGACGAACTTTCGGTAAAAACCCCACATCAGCAACGATAGAAATTCCGATAAACGGCAGCGGTCGGATTCACAGATCCAGAATTGACAATCAAAGATCCATGCAAAATCTCGACCGAAAACTGATTCGCGACCTGACACACATGAAAGGCCAAATCTTGGCAATTGTAATGGTGATCGCTGCAGGAATTGCCGTCTTTACCATGGCCATGTGTGCTTATTCTTCACTCAAAAATGGTCAGAATAAATTTTATCGCGAGTTTCGTTTCGCCGACATTTTTTCCAATGCCCGCCGCTGTCCCAATGCGATGATCCCCCGCATTGAAGATTTGACGGGAGTCTCCACCGTTGAAACGAGGTTGGTCTATGAGGTTTTACTTGACGTGCCGGGGATGGTAGAGCCCGCAACAGCCAAACTGATTTCGTTTCCTGAGTCGGGCGAAAACAAGCTTAATCAGGTCTATATTTCTCGCGGCCGAATGCTTGAGCCAAATCGAAATGGTGAAGTCGTCGTTTCAGAAATGTTTGCCGACGCTCACGGGCTGGTGCCCGGTGAGCAGCTCAAAGCGATCATCAATGGCAAGCTTCAATCGCTAAAAATCGTAGGAATCGCGCTTTCGCCGGAGTTCGTGATTCAAGTTCAAGGCGGCAGCATGCTTCCTGACAAAAAGCGGTACGCTATTTTTTGGATGAATCAACGCGAACTAGAATCAGCATTTGATATGACCGGCGCCTTCAATAACGTATCGTTGAAGCTCGCCTATGGTGCGAACTCTCGAGAACTGATTGAGCAACTGGACAACCTCCTTGAGCCGTACGGAAGTTTTGGGGCTTATGATCGCAGCGAAAACGTATCCCACCAGTTTGTTGAAGATGAACTGATCCAGTTGCGAACCATGGCGACGATCGCGCCGGCCATCTTTCTATCTGTGGCGGCGTTTCTGCTCAACATTGTCATCACGCGAATCATTACCAAACAACGGGAACAAATCGCAGCACTCAAAGCGTTTGGCTATTCGAATTACGAGGTTGGCTTTCATTACCTTAACCTGGTTTTAATCATTGCAATCAGTGGCATGCTCGTCGGCACCCTGTTGGGTGTCTGGATGGCGACTCGACTTACCGAAATGTATCAAGAGTTTTACAAATTCCCTTTGTTGACGACACAAGTCGATCAGGCGGCGATTCTGTACGCGCTTCTACTAACAACCGTCGTTGCACTCTTGGGAACATGGTTGGCGGTCCGCAAAGCCATCGCGTTGCCTCCGGCTGAAGCGATGCGGCCGGAACCGCCTCCCACGTTCAGGCCAACCATCCTTGAGAAGATCTTGCCGACACAGCTACTCCCTGCTGCCTTACGGATGGTGATTCGAAACGTGCAGAGAAAACCCTTCAAATCGGCGGCTTCGAGTATTGGGATTGCCATGTCGGTCGCGGTCCTGATCGTCGGTGCTTTCTCACTCGATTCGCTCGACTATTTGATCGATTTCCAGTTCCGCAAAGCCCAGCGGCAGGACCTGACCGTTGGATTCATTGAGCCGGCAACGGCATCGGTTGTTTATGAGCTTTCCAATTTAGACGGCGTTCTCGACAGCGAAACAATGCGAGTAGTTCCATCCAGAATGCATTTCCAACACCGCAGTCGACGAATCGGAATCACCGGGCTTGAACCCGACGCCGATCTCTTTCGACTGCTTAACGCAAAAGAACAAGTGGTTCAAATTCCAGAACATGGAGTGATGCTCAACAGTAAAGTGGCGGAAGTCCTAGGCTGCCAAAAAGGTGACTTGGTCAGGGTCGAAATCCTGGAGGCCGAGCGACCCACCGTTGAGATGGAAGTCACCGCAATCGTCGACGAGTTCGGCGGAATGAACGCCTATATGGAAAAATCGCGAGTTCACGAAATGCTCAATGAGTCCGCAGTTGCGTCTGGGGCATTCTTGAAAGTCGACGCAAACCGGCTGGATGACATCTATCAAGAACTTGAGTCGCGCCCCGGGATTGGAAGTGTCTCAATCAAGAACGCTGCGATTAAGAGTTTCATGGAAACGATTGCCGACAATATGCTGACGATGCGAGCCTTCAACATCATGTTCGCGATTGTGATCGCGATTGGCGTGGTCTACAACAGCGCCCAAATTTCACTCTCCGAACAAAGCCGGGATCTGGCGACGATGCGAGTTATTGGATTTACGCGTCAAGAAGTTTCCATGGTTCTGTTAGGCGAAATTGGCCTCTTCACGGTCTTGGCGATTCCACTTGGATGTGCCATCGGCTACGGATTGGCTTGGGCACTGATCCAAGGTCTGGCAACTGAAAACTACCGTATCCCGCTCGTGATTGACAATTCAACTTTTGCATTCGCATGTTCGATCGTTTTGGCCGCCACGTTTTGCTCAGGTCTGATTGTGCAACGCCGAATCAGCGATCTGGATCTGGTGTCGGCGTTGAAAACAAGAGAGTGATAGGCATGGCTAGTGAGTGGTCCAAAATATTTCAATCCTCATCGGCTGGTGGGAACCGCCGCAATTGACGAGAACCTCAATTATGAAATTTTCAATACGAACAATCATTTGGACTTTTGTGTTGATCGCAATCGCGATTGTTGGAGCAATGGCCCTAATCCCCAAACCAGCGGAGGTCGAGACGGCCATCGCCACGGAGGGCGATTTGCGAATCACGGTCAAGGAAGACGGCAAGACTCGAATTCGAGAAAAGTACATTGTCTCGGCACCTGTTGCAGGCCGGCTTTCGCGAATCGAATTAGAGCCAGGCGACGAAGTTTGTGACGAGAACCGTTTGATCGCGGTGATTCTACCGGCCGAACCCACCATGCTGGACGCACGCTCGAAGGCTCAAGCAAAGGCCAGGGTTGAGCAAGCCATCGCTGCCCAAAAACGAGCCGCAGCCGCAACCGAGCAAATCCAAGTCAACCACGATTTGAGTAATACAAAATTTGTTAGAGCCAAACGCTTGATCGAATCAAATGCCATCTCTCGAGACGAATATGACGTCGCACGCGCAGATTTCTTGGCCCAATCGCAATCAATCCGGACCAGTAAGTTTGACGAGGAGATCGCAAAGTATGAACTTGACATGGCGCGGGCGACCCTCCTTCAGTACTCCGATGATCCACAAGCGACCACGAAGCCATTTGAGATTTTCGCGCCCGTATGTGGCAAAGTACTGCGAGTTTTTCAAGAAAGCTCCACAGACTTGAGCGTGGGCACGCCACTCATCGAGATGGGCGATCCTCAAAATATCGAGATGGAGATTGACGTGCTCTCGACAGATGCGGTACGGATTCGGGCTGGAGCCACAATCACAATTGAACAATGGGGCGGCGAATCACCGCTCATGGGGACGGTTCGCGTTATCGAACCCGCTGCGTTTACCAAGGTCTCTTCGTTGGGCGTCGAGGAGCAGCGCGTCAATATTATTGCAGATTTTCAAGAAACTGATGAACGCCTGGCAACACTCGGAGACGGTTATCGCGTTGAAGCCCAAATCACAATTGCCCAGCTGAACAATGTACTCTTGATTCCCAATAGTGCGCTTTTTCGGCACGAACGAGTGTGGCACGTTTTTCTGATTGAAGCAGGCACCGCTGTGATGAAACCTGTGAGCATTGGCGCACAAAACGACACTTACACGCAGATTCAGGAAGGCTTGGTTCAACAAGATGAAGTCATTTTGTACCCCAGCGACACCGTTTCGAACGGCTCCAAAGTCAAGCGAGCGAACTGAATAAGGCAGAGCATGGACGATTGCTCAGGACTAGTCTTGTCAGCAGATCGTCGGGGGCGGACTAGCATTTCATTCAAATTGCCTTCTTCCAGGCCCCAAATGCTGTCGGGGCCCCGATCCAATGCCTGCGCGGTAAATTGGTGAAAGCTTAATCAGTATTTCTTTTGATTAAAATTTGATCGAACCTTGACCGACCCAAGCCAATTCACGAATCCGATGCCTCTAACGCTCAATAATCAAACCAACATCGTAGTCACGGGATCCAATGGATTCGTAGGTCGACGACTCGTCGCTGGGCTGCTGACGAGGCAATGCAACGTGGTCGGCATGGATTTACAAAACACAAGCCCTGGGATGTTGCCGGACATTGGTTTTCGATCGATTGCGTGCGACCTTCAGGCGATCAGTTCTGCCGGTGAATCGGCCATCGCTGATGCTGACTTCGTGATTCACCTTGCCGCGAAAACGAAATCAGCTCGCCAATCTGACTTGCTTGCGATTAATACTGCGATGACGCAATCCGTAGTCAATGCGTGCCTCAGGGCGAAGGATCCACCCGTCTTAATCTTTGTGTCATCGTTGGCTGCTTGCGGGGCCACCGTGTCAAAGCAAGCATTGACTGAATCGGATCCTTGTCGGCCACGATCGTTCTACGGCAAGTCAAAATTGGCTTGCGAAGCTCTTTTGCACGACCACGCAGGTAGGCTTCCAATTTCCATCGTCCGAGCACCTATTGTGTTGGGGCCAGGAGACTCAACCGGACTAAGACTATTCCGTTCGATTGACAATTGGGGGATGCATTTGGTGCCCGGTCGTCATGATGCCAGTTTTTCAGTCGCTCATGTCGATGAACTCGTCAATGCGATGATTGCAGTGGCGATCAACGGTAAACGAATCTCGAACGGCGATTGCAGTCGCGGCACGTATTTTGTTTCAGCTGACGAGACGTTTACCTATGCCGAGCTAGGCAGAGCCATTGGCAAAGTCCTTGGACGGGAACGCGTGAGGGTCATTCACATTCACGAACTGTTGATCAAGCTCCTAGGATTGCTGAACGATGGGATCTCGCGAGTAACGGGAAAGGCCCGATATTTAAATAGTGGCAAACTAGGTGATGCCATGGCGGGCAACTGGGTCTGCAGCAACGAAAAACTCAAATCGGAAACTGGATTCAAGACGTTGTGTTCATTCCAGGATCGTTTAGTAGAAACCGTTGTTTGGTATCGAGCCGAAGGTTGGCTCTGACCATTGGGTCTCATGGAGTCTTTAAAAGACCCTGTGCTTTTGGCAAACTCATTCCTAGTTGGCATGTTTTCGGAAGAGTGCGAGCCATTCCGCACGGTGCATTCGGTAGCGACTAGATTCGATACCCAAGTTTGGACGCATTTTATTGGAACTGCTTTTGGCACAGCCTTTGCAATCTTGCTGGCGTCTCTCTTCCACGACGATCTCGGAGGAAATCGTGTCCACAGGGACAGTTTTCATGAAACTATATTGCGATCTGAGCTCGTTCAAAACGATAGCAACTAATCTCTTGTCACTTTGAGCTCGCCCATCGTCGTCGAATAATCCCTGAAAGACCAAATCAAATGGCATGCAGTCTAGACAGATTTTTTAACCCAGCCTCAATTGCAATCTTTGGCGCCAGCACCAATCCGCGAAAGGTCGGCCATACGATTCTCGACAATTTGATCGAGGGCGGTTTCGATGGAAGCATCATCGCACTCAATCCGAAATACGAGACGGTAGGCCAAACCCCTTGCTTTCCAACACTCCAGGCCGCCAATCAATCCGGCATTGATCTGGCAGTAATTTGTACGCCCGCCGCGACCGTCCCATCCATCATACGGCAATGCGGTGAGTGTGGTGTAGGCGGAGTCCTGATTCTTACCGCCGGATTCCAAGAGGCTGGCGCCGAGGGTACCCGGTTGCAGAATGAAGTCCGCGCGATCAAGGATGAATTCCCCAACATGCGAATCATCGGGCCCAATTGTGTCGGTATTGTCTCGCCACACTCTCTGTTGAATGCCAGTTTCGGTCGGGGCATGCCGGCCGCTGGACGCGTGACGTTCATATCGCAATCAGGAGCGTTATGCACCTCCGTCTTGGATTGGGCATTAAAGGAACAGATTGGATTCGCCAATTTCATTTCCGTGGGCAACATGATGGACGTTGGGCTCGGCGAATTGATTGACAAGTTTGCCGATGATCCACAAACGGATTCACTGGTGCTTTACATCGAGTCGATCAAAGACGCACCCAGGTTCACCGAGGCAGCCTGTCGGTTCGCATCGGTCAAGCCAATCATCGCTTACAAGGCTGGGCGGTTCAAGCAATCGGCTGCTGCCGCCGCATCGCATACTGGAGCGCTCGCCGGTGAAGACGCAGTTTACGATACCGTTTTTCGCCGGATTGGCATCGAACGTGTGTTTAGTATCGAAGAAATGTTCGACGCGGCAGAAGTCTTAAGCCGTGGCTTAGAACCGAGTGGTGACCGGCTGGCGATCGTTTCAAACGCCGGTGGGCCAGCAGTGATGGCCACCGACGCTTTGATTGAGCTTGGTGGAACACTGGCAAACTTTACTGAAATCACCCATGAAAAACTGAATCAGATTCTTCCAGCAAACTGGTCACACCAGAATCCAGTCGATGTGATTGGCGATGCAACTCCGGAACGACTTAAAATTGCCACTCAAACGGTACTAACAGATGAAAATGTCGACGCGGTGTTGGTCGTCGTCACTCCGCAAGCGATGACCGACCCGACGGCCTGTGCTGACACGATGATTGAAATTGCCACTCAGACCAACAAACCGATCCTAGCCTCATGGATGGGTGGGCTTTCAATGACCGAGGCCACGGAGCGATTGAATACCGCGGGCATTCCTACGTTTGAAACTCCTGAGCGAGCCGTGACGGCGTTTCAGCATCTGGTAAAGTACCAACAAACGAAACATCGACTGGCCGCCAATCCTGCTCCCAGTTCGGAAACTGAACCACATGAGACAGAATCAGAGCAGCATCTTAACAACGATTTTGATCAGCCAAATTCTCGGGAAACCGCCAAAGGAATCCAAGCCCACCTATTACCACTTTCGTCGATTTCAGTACGCCCAGGCATTTCAGAATCTCACCAACGATTGACCGGGCTGGTAACCGAAATCAATGCGAAGCAACTGCTTGGCCAATATGGAATTGACGTCGTCTCCACCCAGCTTGCTAAAACGGCCGATGAAGCCATTGAAATTGCAAATGAGTTTGGTTATCCAGTGGTCGTCAAAATCGCTTCGCCTGAGATCAGCCACAAGTCTGATATCGGTGGCGTGAAACTCAATCTGAACGACGAACATCAGGTCGCGACCGCATTTCACGAAGTGATCGCAGCTGCCCATCAAAAGGCACCCCAAGAAATTGTCATGGGCGTTTCGGTCCAGCCAATGGTCTCTATTCGCGACGGGTACGAGCTGATTGCCGGTTCCAAACGAGATCCCATGTTCGGTCCAGTGATAATGATCGGGGCGGGTGGTATCTTTGCAGAAATCTACAAAGACGTTGCCTTTGAACTGCCTCCGCTGAATGAGAGGTTGGCGACATCGATGTTACACACGCTCAAGTCTTGGAAGATCCTCAAAGGTTTTCGTGGCAACCCTCCACTCAATATCAAAAAAGTCGCTGACGTTCTGGTTCGGCTTTCCACATTATGCGTTGATCATCCGGAAATCGCAGAGTTTGATATCAATCCATTGCTAGTCACGCCGCAAAAAGCAGTCGCTCTCGACGCGAGAATTATCTTGCGCCAAACCAACACGATGGAGAGCCAAGAAAATCAAGACGCTGTCGAATGCAAGTGAACCCTGCTGACGATCCCTCAACAAATTTAAATTCAAGGATTCTCAATGTCGATCCAACCCTCCTCGCCTGGTGAAGTCATCAACGTAGGCCCACTGGGAGGTCGTTTAGAAACCACCCCATCATCAACGCTGATCGAAACGGATCAAGTCAAGGTAATTCGGATGGTGATGAAAACCGGCAAGGCTC
>JBLINZ010000025.1:0-27011 GCA_047639375.1 Mariniblastus sp.
AACCGGCTGGCAAAAGGACAAAGCACACAAAAATGATCCGTCACTGCCACCACACGTTTCTGTTGGTCAATCTCCCAATCCATGACGGATTGGATCAGCGATTTTCCAGTTCGTTCCACACTATCAAGATCTCGCAACATGCGCGAACGAACAAAATCACTTAACACCGGCGAACCGATCAACTGGGAATGAATGTGCCCCAGCGATGCCCCCGCAGCCAGCCGACAATTCATGAACAACATCGCATGTTTGATTGTCTGATTGTTCTCCGCTGCCAGCAATCGATCTCGATAAGCTCGAAACGAGACGTTTAACTCGTCTTCGTTCAAATCACTCAACGAAGTCAGGTGTTTTGACGAGGGAATGATCAATTCTTGGATTCCGGCTGACAGGCTTCTCCGGAACGGACCGACGGTTTCCAGTAAATCGTTCGCATCAGCACCCTTGGCATGCGACTCATCCGATTGTTCCGAAGCGAATGAAGGATAGCGATTTGGAATTACGCGGACCGTCCAACTGGAGGAATCTTCTTCACTGAGTTGAGATCCATCGGCATGATAAGCCGCCAAGGCAGCCGGCGTTTCCTCCTCATTCCCTTTGCAGAACGGACAAACGATCTGTTGGCGCAATTGCTCCATCGGAACAAATTCCATGGGCCGATCACCCCGGTTGGTCGCAATGGCGATCCATTGATTATTGAGGGGATCAAATCGAAGATCGGACATCGGCTACTATTCGCAAAATGGATTTGATTGAAGGCAACTCAAGCTGGGAGATTTAGCGGCTCATGTTTCCATCGATCGGTGAACCATGGTTTTTCGATAAAGCGACTCGTACTTTTTTGCACTGGCTCCCCACGACCAATCGCGATCCATTCCCGTTTTGACCAATTGATTCCAAACGGGCCGTTCATCGCGATACACTCGAAGTGCACGAAAGATGGTATCTCGAAACGCCGACACACTGAACTCTTCGAAATCAAATCCATTGGCCGTTCCGTTGTCAATCGACTCATGATTGGCATTCACGATCGTGTCCGCCAGCCCGCCGGTTCGTCGTACAATCGGTATCGTCCCGTAGGCCATGCTGTACATCTGATTGAGCCCGCATGGTTCGTATTGGCTCGGCATCAAAAACATATCGCTGCCGGCTTCGATTCGATGGGCGTACTCATTCGAAAACGTTAGCGAGACACCCAATTGAGTGGGATGCGACCGATGAAGAGACTCTAAAACATGGTGATAATCAGGCTCACCGGTGCCCAAGATAACCCATTGAGCATCGACTGATTCCAAGAACTGCTTCAGAACCGGCAGAATCAGCGACCATCCTTTTTGCGTTGCCAAACGCCCCACGATGCCAATCAGCGGCACGTCAGGATTCACGTCGAGCTGGGCTTCGACTTGGAGGTCATGCTTACATTGAGCTTTGCCGAGACTCCCTGTTGCCACATCAAAATTGGAATCGAAATTTGTGGTCAGCATCGGATCCGTTTTTGGGCTCCATTCACTGACATCAATTCCATTGAGAATTCCCGATAGCCGATGGCTGCGACCGCGAAGGACGCCTTCCAAACCGCAACCCTGTTCCGTCGTCTGAATCTCTTTCGCGTAGGTTGGACTTACTGTGTTAAGCGAATCCGCGAACACAATTCCAGTCTTCAAGAAATTGAGCCGGCCAAAACACTCCATCTCTCGCCAGTTGAAATGCTTTGAATCCAAGCCGGTCACTGACATTTTCTCGGCGGCAAATGAGCCTTGATAAGCCAAGTTATGAATCGTCAACAACGTCGAAACGTCTTGGAAGTCTTCGTTCTCGCGGTATTCACACTTGATCAAAGCCGGAATCAAGGCCGATTGCCAATCGTTGGCGTGAATCACGTCGGGGGCGAGATCGAGGATTCTGATCGCTTCCAGAACCGCCCGTGAGAAAAATGTGAATCGCTCGCAGTTGTCGTCGTAGTCCGATCCATTTTCGCCATATAGTTCGGGACGATCAAAAAACCCCTGATGCGCGACCAGGAACACATTCACATTGCTGTCGGGAATCTTGCTTCTCAACAGCTGACCCGTCTCAAGACGATCACCAAGCGGAACTTGAAAATCGATTCCTAACGATTGAATTCGTTGCTTGACGTCTTGAACGCCACGGAAAGCCGGCAAGAAGACAGTCACTTCATGACCAAGTTTCTTGAGTTCGCCAGGCAAAGCACCAACAACATCAGCGAGCCCACCTGTTTTGGCAAATGGAACGACTTCACTGCTGACCAAAACGATTTTCATAGGACTTCGAAAAATGGAAAGTAGAAGATCAGCGGCGGGCGATTTATTTAAATCGCATTAACATCGACATGCAACAAGGATGAATTGGGGCCAACAACGATCCCAAATCATCTGAAGAAGCATCTCGATTCTAAAGTTCTTGCTTCCGTTCGTACAACCTCCCAACCCATTCCATCGGCAACTAGGCCTGCATTCCGTCAATCGCAGCCAGAATCTCTGTGAGGGCTCGGTCCGCCTCTTTGGGAAGTCGTAACGTAGCTCCTGCAAACTCCCTAGCCGCAAGTCTTAAGGCCTTGGCTCCTCTCGCCGAATCTGAAACCGGAGCGCTTCCATGATCATCCATCACAAAATACGTCACGAGCTTCGCTTGATCCACATATTGCTCCCATTCATCCAGCCCTGGCACAACCCGAAAACTCCAGGCAGGATGATGGTCGGCAACTTCCGAACCAATTTCATCAAAAAACACCGAGAACCGCTCGTCGTAGACGCCCAGCACCAAATCTTTTCGCTGCTCGAGGTTCGTCAATAACTGGGCCAATGACAGTCCCGACGGGGAGTGGATCATCTCGCCCGCAATTTCCCCAGCAGGCTCCAACACAAATCTGCGGAATGACATCCGTGGGTGGGGAACCGTTAGTCGCTCAGAATTGAACTCAAGCTCGTCAAACAACAATAAATCGAGGTCAATTTTTCGAGAACCCCAGCGAGTTCGACGCTGTCGCCCCAGCTCGTTTTCGATCGCAACCAATTGCTGGTGGAGTTGATCTGGCTCCAGTTCCGTCGCAATCCGAATCGCGGCGTTAAGATAATTACCCTGTCCTTCCGGTCCCCCAACAGGGCTGGTCTCAAAGGGCTTGCTATTGGCAACCACTTCTACTTGAACGGACTGCTCAAGCCGATCCAAGGCGGCTTGATACACGTCCTGAGGACTGCCCTCATTGGACCCAAAAGCAATCAAGCAGTCATGCATGGGGGTTTCCTGAGAGGCTGACATATCTGGTAACCCAACACGTGAGGGCCTGTTGATTCAATGGCCGGTTAAGTGGGGGCAATCATAGCCCGAATGCGTAAGCGAGGGAGAGCCCTGATTGGTGGCTCGCCTTCAATGGTTGTTGGTCCTCACTTTAACCTAACTTCGTCGGGTTGCCATTCTAAAGCAAGTCGCTCGGGCAAGTCGCTCGGTCCAAGAGGCCGCCAAACTCCATCATCCGGCGGGAACATCGGTGACAACATCCAGGGATAAAGCTTATTCAAAAAACGACTCTCGCGTCCAGCGCAAAAAAAACGACGAGTGGCATCCAAGCCAATCGTCGCGTGTTCTGGATCGCCGAATAAATACCAACTCAACCAGAAATAAAACTCGCTGCCTGCCGGAAAGCATCATGCTTTCCGAACAATAGATCTCACGAATAAATTCGTGACGCATCCATAAGCGTCTCTATCAAAACAGGCAAAAATTAAAAGGGCGTGGAATTCCGCTCCACGACTCTCGTCGCCGACTGTCGCATCCCTCGGTCGCCGCCACCCAAATTCAAGAGTCCGCTTCATGCGACTCGTAAATTAAGACGGAAATGTGCGTGCACGGCGCAAAAACAATGTAGTGAAAACTGGTAAGATGCACACTGAGACAAAGAAGGCTCAAGCACCAATATTTCAACGTATTAAATCTGAACAACCATCCTTGGTCAACTCAACTCAAACACAAAATATATAGTGCAAACGCAAAGCAAAACGACATTCAAAGTTAGCCGTTCAATTGCGTGTGAAGCTTTCTTCAACTCGAACGCCCATTTTGGTGACGCTACGAAAGATGTCAAGCAAGCAAGCAAAGTTTTTCTGCCACAATTTTTTTTTTCACGCGTAAAACTTTTTTAAAAACGTAGTCGCCCGAACTACTTGACCGCTTTTGTTTTGACTGCACGCAATGTCATCAAATCAAAAAAGCCAAGTCGTTTCGCACTACATTAGGATTTTGAAACTGACTTGGTCGAATCAATACACCTCAAACGATATAGCGACTATGCTGTAGCCAACGTCGAAACTAATTGCTTATCACTTTTTGGATAAGGCATTTTTATCAACAAGAATAAAATGACGAATGGGAGCTTGACTGACTTGGAAATTGTCCAATATCCACACCCGACTTTGCGATACAAATCAAAACCGATCATTCGGGTCGATCGAGAATTGAAATCGATTGTCCGAGAAATGTTCGATTTGATGTACGCCGCCAAAGGGATCGGGTTAGCCGCCAATCAGGTTGATCTCCCGTTGCAGCTATTTATCATCAACACCGAAGGCGACCCCGAAACGGGTGAAGAATCGGTGTTCCTGAATCCGGTCATCAGCTCGCCCAAAGGCAGTCACGAAGCCGAAGAGGGGTGCCTAAGCATTGTCGGCGTCAATGCACTCGTCTCGCGCCCAGAAAAGATCCACGTCTCAGCCTATGACTTATCAGGAAACCAAATCGACATGACCGTCGATGGATTGCTCGCCAAAGCCATCCAACACGAGACGGATCATCTGCAGGGTGTTTTGTTCGTCGACAAAATCAGTGATTCTTCGATGCGACAAATCGATGGCGAGCTCGAAGAGTTTGAAATTGATTTCGAAAACAAACGCTCCACGGGTGAAATCCCCAGCGACCAAGTCATTCTCAAGCGGCTCGACGAAATCGAATCCAAATACTGTCGCTAACACCTCTCGAAAACGGCGCGACGAGCGCGGCGCAACGATTGACGTTCCCCACTGAAAGCAAATCCAATGCGTTTGATCATGTTCGGCACCGGGCCGTTCGCTGTCCCAACTTTTAGATCACTGTTGAGTTCACCTCATGAAGTGCTCGCGTTGGTCACTCGTCCGATTGCTGATTCGGGCAAGCGAAGAAAATCCGCCGAGAATCCGACTCGTGATGCGGGACAAGAGCATGGTCTCCCAATCTTGGATCCGCTTTCTGCCAACACACCCGAGTTTGTCGCCCAACTCGAGTCCTTGGAACCCGATCTGTTCGTGGTTTGTGACTACGGACAAATCCTCTCGCGGAAATGCTTAGCCGCTTCGAGACTTGGTGGGATCAATCTGCATGGCTCGCTGCTGCCAAAATATCGAGGTGCGGCTCCAATCAATTGGGCGATTTTCAACGGCGACCCAGTGACCGGGATCACGATCATTCACATGACGGCGAAACTCGACGGCGGACCTTGCCTCATCAAAGCCGAAACGCCGATCAGGCCCGAGGAGTCAGCCGCCGACATTGAGCCGCGGCTTGCCGAACTAGGCGTCCAACCCGTTCACGATTCGATCGCGTTACTCGCCCACTGGGATGGTCAAGCGGCGATCGGCGAACTCCAAGATCCCGCCGCAGCGACCAAGGCTCCGCGACTGAGTAAATCCGATGGTCTCATCGATTGGTCCCGAACCGCGATCGAAATCGGCAATCAAATCCGAGCCTTTCAACCGTGGCCGGGAACGTTCACGTCATGGCACAGTGAAAAACTGAAGCAACCCATGCGGCTGATTATCCACCGTGCCATGCCCTACGATTCGATAGAATCGCCGGCTGATTCAATGGAAGCAGCCACTGATTCCAATGAAGAACCCCTCGAAATCGCCGACGTCCAGCCGGGCCAAGTTGCTTTTTACAGCAAAGATCAACTGCTGGTCCAAACCGGAAATGGCCTGATCTCGATCCTGGAAATCCAGCCCGCTGGAAAACGCTGCATGCCAGTCGCGGACTTCCTGCGCGGAAAGCCACCCCAAGTCGGTGATACGTTCGCTTAGCTGGCAACGACCCACAGCCACGCACCTGCGATCAAATTGGATCCCTCGCTCGCACGGGGTAGGCGTCTGATTCACACACGCCAGCAATTCGCCCCCGAATTCCTCTGATTTCGTCTCGCCACGTCGAATCGAGTCGTGGTAAACTGGCCAGCTCAAAACCCCAACGCCAGACGATTCCGTCCGTGCGATTTGGCACCCCCTTCAACCGATGCAATTCATGTCCACAGAAACCAAAACTCACAAGCTCTACATCGAAACCGTCGGCTGTCAGATGAACATGCTCGACAGTGAAATGGTCGTCGCCAGTTTGCGCCGTGAGGGATACGAACTGTCGGATACCGTTGCCGACGCCGATACCATTTTGTTCAACACCTGTTCCGTTCGAGAGCAAGCTGAAAACAAAACCTATTCGGCGCTGGGCCGTTTGCGTGCTGAAAAGAAAAACAACCCTCACAAAATTATCGGCGTGATGGGCTGCATGGCTCAGAAAGATCAACAGCTGATTTTCAAGCGGGCTCCCTACGTCGATTTGATTGTCGGACCAGGTCAGCTCAAGGAAATCCCATCACTGATTTCGAAAGTCCGCTCCGAAGGCGGCAGGCAAACGGCCGTTGGCTTAGGCCGCACCGAAGGCAAAGTCGCTGACATCAAACGCAGTCATGAAACGTTTGATCCGCTCCGTGATCCGTCCATGCGACCCACACCCTTTCAAGCGTTTTTGCGGATCCAGATTGGATGCGACAAATTCTGCACCTACTGCATCGTTCCCATGACGCGTGGGCCAGAGCAGGGCAGGGATCCAAAAATGGTTCTCGACGAGGCAAAAATCCTCGCCGATCAAGGCTGCAAAGAGATCACACTCCTGGGCCAAACCGTTAATAGCTACAAACATGTTGCCGACGATGGTACGAAGACGCGGTTGGCAGACCTGCTCTACAAACTCCACGACATCAACGGGATCGACCGAATCAAGTTCGTCACCAGCTATCCGAAGGATATGGATTACGAACTGCTGACCGCTGTCCGTGACCTCAAGAAATGTTCACCGTACCTGCACGTGCCGCTGCAAAGCGGATCCGACGCGGTCCTGAAACGAATGAAACGCGGCTACACCGTGGGAGACTATCGTGACATGATGGCGCGGATCGACGAAACACTAGGCGGCGCTGCAGCGATCTCCAGCGATTTCATCGTGGGCTTCTGCGGTGAAACCGAAGACGAATTCCAAGAGACGGTGAATCTGGTCGAAGAGTGCCGCTTTAAAAATAGCTTTATCTTCAAGTATTCCGAACGACCGGGCACCAAAGCCGCAGACCATCTGCCCGATGACGTGCCGTTCGATGTCAAACGACGTCGCAACAACGAACTCCTGGCCGTTCAGAATCGAATCAGCGAAGAAGACAACCAGAAATTTCTGGGCGAAACCGTGGAAGTCCTCGTCGAAGGACCCAGCAAACGAGCCGACGCTCTGGTCAACGACCTCTCCAAGGGCGAGGAAGTCACCGAGGGCACGCCGATCCAATTGACCGGACGAACCCATTGCGACCGAATCGTGGTATTCGACGGAACCAAGCGTTTGGTCGGACAAACCATCCCGATCGGAATCTACGAAATCGCCGCGTTTACGCTTTTGGGAACCGTCGTGACCGATCACGTCTCGACCGGCCCCATCGTCAGCCTTAACGGCTAAATTTCATTGGCTAAATTGAATTAGGGGATGGTTGCCAGATCGGCACCAACCCAGCTCCCAATCGTTAGAACCCCAGATCGAGATTGTTGAATTTGCCGATCTTGGCGAGTTCTTTGATCAAGTCCGAGGGAGTTTGAAATCGGTCGGCTGGGTCCTTCGCGATCAAAGTCATCACGACATCTTGAAACAGCTCATTGACCGACAACTGATATTTCTTAGGCGGCTTGGGTTGTTGGTCGCGAACGTTCTGAATCATCTCAGTCAGCGAATCACCGCTGACAGGCGGCCGACCGGTAAGCAGTGCGTAACACGTGGCTCCCAAGCCATACAGATCTGAGCGAGTATCAACCGCGGCATCGGCCATCGTTCGTTCTGGAGCCAGATAAGGAATGTCGCCCAGAATCTGACCGGGTTGAGTGACCTGTTGCGCCAGTGTTCCCTCAAGTGCTTTGGCCAGCATGAAATCCCCGAGCAAACACGTCTGATCGCTTTCGCGGCGGAGAATATTCATAGGAGTCACGTTTCGATGGACAATCTTGTGCTCGTGGCCTTTGTGCAATGCTTGGGCCACGTCGACGGCCACACGCCAGACTTTTTGCCACTCGATCATGCCCTCGATGCCAGTCCGCTCAATCAATTGAGACAGGTTTTCGCCTTCGATGTACTCCATGGCGGCCCAACAATAGGGGCCATTCTTGCCGGCGTTGAACAAGTTTACGATTCGAGCGTCCTTGACTGGCAACATCGTTTTCATCGCTCGCACAAACCGTTGACGTTGTTCGTCGTTGGCAGTGAACTGCGGCGTCAAGACCTTGACCGCAGCAGTTCGGTCCTTCTCAGCATCGTAGGCCTTGAAGACCATTCCCGAGTTGCCCTTGCCGATGATTTCGTTGAGCATATAGGGCCCCAGCTTCGTCCCAATCAATTGTGGCAATGGTTTGGACTCGCCGGTCTCCGGTTGGGACGTCGGAGCCATCGTTTGCTCGGTCAAGGCTTCGAGTTCCAATCGCATCCGCGTGTCACCGGCTTGGATGACGGCTCCAATTTTGACTTGAGCGTTGTCGACTTTTGTCCCATCCACAAACGTCCCACTGGAACTGCCTTGATCCGCGATCACGACCGTTTCCCCGTCATTGCCGATCTGGAAATGCACCCGCGAGACAGAAGGATCGCCCAAGCGAGCTTCACTTTTTTCGCCCCTGCCGACGACCAGATTTTGACCAGGATTAAGCAAAAACGAACGTCCTGCATCAGGACCAGCGATCACGGAAAGTCGAAGCTTCATTAAATCTACCGTTTCAAAGCAATGTTAGTCGTCGCGTCAAATGCGCTTGGAGGACGTTTGAATTGGCTCGCCAAGTCACCTAGTGCTGCGTCAAAGCAAAATTTCAGGAGTCGCCTGACCCACCCAAATCCTTTGCTTTGACAATCCACTAGGCGAATATTAATCAGAACCATCATCCACACCTCAAGAGTATAGTGAGGCCTCGGTCCAATTACGAACCGGCCTCAAATCTTTCCCAGTCCAGCCCATGACGGTCCGCTGAGGATTCAACATCTGTTTTGTGAGTTTCTGTAAATTAGTCAACCTGCGATCCTTTTCGGGAATACCGCACTCACCAAGATCATCGGCAATCCCCAATCGAATTCTCAGAAAGTTCAATTGGATTGGGAATTTTCGATGCAAAACGATCCGTATGAGCCGCCGCTACACCCTAATTTGGATGGCAGAGCATCTCCTGAGGCCGCTGGAGTCGACGTAGATTTTTTGGACAACTACAATCGTGAAGTACGAGATACCGAGTAACTTCCTAGGCAAGGCAAAGACAGTTGGAAATTCAATGCCATGGTTGCGATTGCTCGTTTGTGTTCGATGGACCGCCGCCCCGCTTTTGTCAACACTGCGGCAAGCCCCTGGAGCTGCCTTCAAGTTCATCGACGCCGACCACGATTGACGCTGATGCCACGATCGCGCCGACTACGGATGTCACCACCCCTTCCGAACCCGTGGGCATCGGCGAACATATCGGCCCCTATCAACTGGTACGTTGGTTGGGCTCCGGCGGGATGGGAACGGTCTGGGAAGCCATCGAATCCGGCACCGGCCGCCGAGTCGCACTCAAGCGACTGGCTAAGAGCATGGTCTCTGACGAAACCTATGTAAAACGTTTCGTACGCGAAGCTCAACTCGCCGCCCAAATTTCCCACTCCAACGTCACTTTCATTTACGGAGCCGGTAGCGAACAAGGCCAGCCCTATATCGCCATGGAGCTGATGCCAGGAACTACCCTGGCTGACAAAGTAGAGGACGACGGACCCCTCGAGTATCCCGTTGCCATCGATGGAATTATCGATGCGGTCGACGGTCTGATCGCGGCCCACGAACTGGGCATGATTCACCGCGACGTCAAACCGTCGAACTGCTTTATCGACACGGACGACTCGATCAAGATCGGAGATTTCGGCTTGTCCAAATCGCTGGTTTCAACCGAAGTCAACTTAACGCAAACAGGCACGTTCATGGGAACGCCATCGTATGCGGCTCCGGAACAAATCCGAGGGATCGACCTCGACGGTCGAACCGACATCTACTCCGTGGGGGCGACGATCTTCTTTTTGCTGACAGGCAATACGCCGTTCAAAGGCGACGCCATGTCGGTGACGGCTCAAATCATTTCTGATAAACCACCCGCCTGCAGTTCACTCAATCAACGGGTCCCCAAAGACCTCGATACCGTGATCGCCAAATGTTTAGAGAAAGAGCCCAGCAAACGATTTCAAACTTTGGAAGAATTAAAACTGGCCCTCCTTCCATTTGCGACTCAGCGAGAATCGATCGCTGATATCGGGCGCCGACTGGCCGCTTTCATGATCGATCAAATCATGATCCAGATCACGTTTGCGGTTGGCATACTGGTTTACACCGTCGGCAAAATCATCCAACTCCAACACATGCATCAACTGACTGGCGAAGAGGCTGCCAAAGTCTTCACGGACAGCAGCAGCAGGTCGATGATGTTTTGGGCAACGATTAGCTGTTGGCTATTCACCATGATTTACTACGCGTATTGCGAGGGCCGATTGGGGCATGGCGTCGGGAAGCGATTGATGGGTTTGAAACTCGTCAACAAAGAAGGCCAGCGCGCCGGGTTCTGGCGCGCCCTGTTGAGAACGGCAATCATCCCAGGTGCCTTGGGAATACCGTTTTCCATCGGGATCTGGCAGTCGATTTATGGCGAAACACCCGTCACGACCGAAGACAACATCATGCAAATGCTACGTGGAATCCTGCTGTCCTATATCCCGCCGTTGATATTTATCTCGACCATGCGAACCTCGAATCGGTTGCTTGGAGTCCATGGAATGATCAGCGGAACCCGCGTGACTCGCGGCTCGACCCACGCCCAAAAAACCCCGATTCCTATCGTCGAACCTCGAGGCAGCTTAGAAAACATCTTGCAGTTTGGCCCGTACGAATCGCAGGCCCTGATGGGCGAATCGTCGCTTGGCAAAGTCTACCTCGGACACGACAAGCAATTGAATCGAAACGTCTGGATTGTTGTCCGTAATGATGGTCGAGCACCAAGTAGTGAGAGAATCAATTTATCTCGTAGTTCGCGGCAACGTTGGCTGGAAGGCGGCGTGACAAAATCTGCTTCTATCCAACCTGACTCAAATCCATCTCAAGCCCGCTGGGATGCTTACGAAGCTATCCTTGGCGTGCCGATTCAAACGTTTGTGGGGACCCAACACAAAGCTGACTGGACACAGTACGGCCAAGTCATGATCGACATCGTCGATGAGCTCAAAGCCTCGCTGCAGGACGGAACGCTGCCACCTTCTCCGTCGTTGACTCTGATTTGGCTTGATAAAAATGGACATGCCAAACTATTAGACAAACAACTCGTCAATGCCGTCTACAACTCGATTTATACGTTTGATCGACAAGCTCGCCTGGCCGAACAAACACCCGTCGAAAAATCGGTTGAATTGGTTCAGGAGTTGGGCGATCTGTTTTGTCGAACTCAAGTCCTGCCGGCTTCGGTTCAAGATTTTGTCACAGAACTCAAGTCGCGGCCGCTCGAAATCACCACGCTCGACTGGGCCGACGAGCAACTCGAAACATTGTCCAAACACACAGGGAATTTAACTTGGGATAGCCGCTTGGGGATGATAAGTGCAACCTTAGGGCTAGAGTATGTAGCGTTTGGGTTGTCGGCAGCGATTTTATTCCTGGCGTGTTTTTACCTCGTCCCAATTCCTAACACGTATCGATTCTTGATGGGGTTAGCACTCAGCATGACATTGCCGATCTGCATCTCGACATGGCTCGATGGCGGGCCAGTTTTTCAACTCATGAAGATTCAAGTTTGCAATGCCAAAGGAAGAGCCGCCAGCAATTTCATGGTTGCACTTCGATCGGCACTGACTTGGCTCCCCATGATCACCTTGGTCGGAATGTTGGTGCTGATGCTAATCGTAGCGGAGGTGGAACGAACTCATGCCGACCCCATCGACAATCCGATGGTCGAGGGATTGAAACAACATCCGTTTGTGTACCTGTCCGTTATCGTTGCTTTTTGCCTCTCGCTGTGTGCCTGTGGAGTCGGATTTGTCGTTGCCATTCTGAGCCCCCAACGCAGCGTGGTGGACTACCTTCTGAAGACTCGCTTGATGGCCAAGTGACAGGCCACGGGTGCGGGTGGATAGACTTCTCGCCTGCCGAAATCGCTAATCCTCAACTTTCCTCCTCAACTTTCCTCCTCATTTTTCCTCTTCATTTTTCGGCAGAAATGACTGGCTGGAGCCCTCACCCGATGCGGGCTTTCGTCGTCATCCAGCCGCTTGATAGACGAAGGGCATGATTATGCCGTTCCAAGCCACACGTGCGGGAATAACGGGCTTTATTCTCTGGGACTTCAAATTATGGATGACTTCGAAAAAATCCCGCCAAAAACCAAATTTTACTCGCAAATATCCGGGCGAACTACCTTGGAAGGTTGAGGTAACTTTTCCGGATTGGTAGAATGAAGGGCTTGCACGTCAAGCGAAGAACGTTTGTTGTGACAAAAATCTGGGGCCGTGTCGGCCTTCAGTCTTGGAGTCCGAGAGTCGGAACGAACCCAATTGTGGGTCCACCACCTCGCGACTCCTTAAATGTTTTACCTATCAAGGGGATGAGAATGAAGAAGTTTATTGTAGCTGCTTGCTGTACATTTTTGCTTTGTGGAACCGTTGCTGCTCAGGACGCTGCTCCTGTTGCAGATGCCGCCGTTGCTGTTGTTGAAGCTACACCTGTTCAATCAGTTGTTGCTCCTATGCACGAAGGTACCGTTGAAGGCGTTGTCAGCACCGGTTGCGATAGCTGCAACACTTGCGGATGCGACACTCAGCGAAGCCGTCGCCACGTTGTACGATCAGTCGCAAGCCGTAGTCGCGGCATGTTCACTGGCGTTCGCGGTCGACGTGGACGTTGCTGCAACTAGTTAGTAAGACGGCAATAGATTTTGACAATGTTCACGAACAACGTCAATTCAAATTGCTGACTGAGAACAATGAAAAAGGGTGTCACTTAATTATGTGACACCCTTTTTTCGTGAACCTTAGGTTCGTTTCACCAAGACGAGAACGCGACTTTATTCAAAACCGAACGCGTGTGCGAGAAAGAGACTTGGCTGGTGACTCGCCTCGATGGAATCTTCGTCTTCACTCACGGGCTTGTTGATTTAAGATGCGAGACGATAGACCGTTTAACGATTAGCCGGCAGTGCCAAACGCAAAGCGTCTGGAGGCGACAGTGATTGCCTCTTGACGGCAAGCCACCAACGAGGGCTCTCCCTCCCTGACGCATTCGGGCTACCAGCCCTGCCATTAAATCAACAAGCGATCACGCGTCGGGTTTCCATTCTGGCGTTCGGATAAATCATAGCCTCTTCCGGTGACTGGCTAAATGCGCTTGGTTGCATGATCGCCCGATATCAACGAACTCAATGAAAAAGCTCATTTAAGAATCTCGCCGCAGTCTCCCATTGATCAGCTGCGTCACCAAAGTCAACCTTCATGGTTTTCAATGCTGCCCCCATTTGCACGCGTGACTGAATTGAGACCGATTGGCTCAACGGAATTTGGGCGCTGGCACCGGCCGCCAATCGCTCTTCGACATCCGGCTGCAACAGCCGATCGACCAATCGTTTGGCTCGTTCCGGATTGGGACCGTTCTTGATGATGGCAAGCGTATTGGGGATCAAGAGCGTTCCAAATTGCCCTTCTGCTTGATCGGGAAACACGATCGCAACGGGATGCCCTTGTTCGATTTCGATCATAGCGTCGTCCGTGTCGGTAATTCCAAATGCAAACTGACCTCGGGCAACTTTTTGTGCAACTTGCTTGTTCCCGCCTTCGATGCGGGCATTTTGTTGGATCTCTGTCAATAATTTCTTTGCGGCGCTTTCGCCCAATTCAGAAAACAAGACCGCCGCATGCGTCGCCGTGGTGCCAAACAGTGGCTTCGCCATCGCACATTGCCCCTTCCATTTTGGATCGGCCAAGTCATAAATCGAACTGGGATGATCAGCCGCTTTGGGAATCAATTCCGTATTGACCAATAACACCCGAGCCCGAGCCGCGAATCCGTGCCATTGCCGTTGCGAGGAGACAAATTGCTCGGGAAACACGTCGGCTTGAGGGCTTCGATAGACTTCCAACAATCCCAATTTTTGCAATCGAAGCGTGTGCAAAATCTCGTTGTTCCAAAAGACATCGGCTTGGGGTCGGGATTGATTTTGAATGATCCCCGTTACTAGACCAACCGTCTTGTTCGATTCCTGGTCAAATTTAGGCAGAATCCGATACCCCAATTCTTGGCCCAAGTCATCTAAAATGGGCTGGGAAAACTCGCGATCAAGAGCCGCGTAGACGACCACTTCGTTGTCAGTTTTTTGAATACAGCCGGACATAGGCCCCACAGCTGCCATGCTCAACACCCCCAGCATCACCCATCTCATGAGTGTCACGATCGAGTCAATGCCGCAATTTTGAATTTTCATGTCACTCCGGGTGAGTTTATGTCGATGTCGGATCATGGCGCTCTCCCAGCTAGGAGATTTCACAGCGAGTCAGGGTTACAATACAATACTTGATTCAGTTTAACAAAACAGAAACTGAAATTCCCATGACTTTCGCTTTTGCCCAACTTGGAGTTTCTTTGCAGACCCAGCTCATTACTTCACTGGCTTGCTTGCTGCTAACGACCTTCGTGGGGGCCTCGGTGCTGACTCAGACGGCCCTCGGTCAAAGCGATGATAATGCGGTTTGGATAAAGCAGATGGAGGCGATCAATCCGGCGATCAATCCGCCTTTTGAAATTGACGAATCGCTTGTGAGGGCAGCTGGAATTCAAAAGATCTCCGGCTTGCATTTGGATTTGTACACCGATGTTCGCGACCCCAGTCGTTTCAAAGATCTCCCCGCCGTCTTTGATTCGTCCGTCGCTCAATGGTGTCACTTCTTTGGCGTCCCTGTGGATAAGGCTCAGGCGTGGAAGCTTCGTGCGTTTCTGATCGCTGACCGGAATAACACCACGCGATTCCAACGAGCCGGATTGATGCCGCAGGATTTACCGGAGTTCTTGGCCGGATTTCAAAAGCAACACAATTTGTGGTTCTTTCTCCAGCCCAGCGAATACTACACTCGGCACTTGATGATTCACGAAGGCACCCACGGGTTCATGCTGTGGTTCTTAGGTGGCTATGGCTCCCCCTGGTTCAGCGAAGGGACAGCAGAACTGCTTGGCGTTCACCAATGGCAAAACCAACGACTGAGTCTCCGCTATCGGTTGCGTGATCGTACCGAGGCTCCTTACTGGGGACGTGTCAAACGCATTCAGGATGAACACAAATCGGGCGAAGCGATGACGCTGGAAGAAGTCCTGCAAATCAAACCCACGGCATTCCTTCAAGTCCGATACTACGCTTGGGCTTGGGCCGGCTGCGAATTTTTCGTGCACCATGAAAAATCCAGAAAACAATTTCTCGAGATGATTAGCCATTCGAAACTGAATTCCAACGCGTTCAATCGGAAACTCAAAACCGACATGAGGCATGACTGGGACGAATTGGCTCGCGATTGGGAACTGTTCGTCGCCGAGATGGAATATGGCTACGAGGTCGCTCGGGGAAGAATCGTCGACGCTGAGCCAGTCGCTCGCCAAGCCCAGCAATTTAAAATTTTGTCAAATCACAGCTGGCAAAACACGTCGATCAAACTCAAGCAGGGCGATAAGATCCAGATCTCTGGAAGCGGTGAATTCGTAGTTTCCAGTCAATCCAAAGTGCCCAACGGGGTTCCCTGGAACTGTCAAAGCAACGGAATCACGATCCAATACTACCGCGGACACCCACTGGGAATGCTTCACGCTGGGATCATGAACCCCAAGCTTAAGACGGCCAAAGACCAAGTAGCGGGGCTGCTGAAACCGATCCCCGTCGGCCAATCCACGGAATTCACCGCCTCCCAAGACGGAGTTTTGTGTCTGAGGATCAATGAATCTCCGTCCCAACTCGACGACAACCAAGGCGGCTTGGAAGTCACAGTTAAAAAACTAGAATAATCATCGGTTAACTAGTCGGTTACCTGCTCTCAGAACAAGCTGTCGTTCGCACTCGACCCGCGTCGGACGGACGACCTTTCACCCTCTACCAAACAACGCTGAAACCATGAATTTTCTTCAATCTCAAGACCCGGAAATCTGGCAAACCATTCACGACGAGTCCATTCGCCAACAAGACGGTTTGGAAATGATCGCCAGTGAAAATTATACCAGCCCTGCCGTCATGGAAGCCGTTGGCAGTATCTTGACAAACAAATACGCCGAAGGATATCCAGGCCGACGATACTATGGCGGGTGCGAAGTCGTCGATGTAATGGAAAATTTGGCTCGCAACCGAGCTAAAGAATTGTTCGGGGCAGAATTCGCCAACGTCCAACCGCATTCTGGTTCGCAGGCCAATCAGGCTGTCTACCTGACCGCACTCGATGTCGGCGATACCGTTTTGGGATTGAGTCTGGCCCACGGTGGACACCTCACGCACGGCATGCGCTTGAACCTCTCGGGCAAACTGTACAACTTTATCGAGTACGGCGTCGATCCAGAGACGCATTTGATCGACTTTGATCAAATTGCCGCGCTCGCCAAAGAGCACAAACCAAAAATGATCGTCGCCGGAGCAAGTGCTTATCCACGCGAAATCCCGCACGGGAAATTCAAACAGATCGCCGACGATGTGGGAGCGATGTTGTTCGTTGACATGGCTCACTACGCTGGCTTGGTCGCCGGCGGCGAACACGACGACCCCGTCCCGGTCGCTGATTTTGTCACCACGACGACACACAAGACGCTCCGAGGACCGCGAGGTGGATTGGTGCTCTGCAAAAAGAAATACGCCAAGAAAATCAATTCGAGTGTTTTCCCAGGCATGCAAGGTGGACCGCTGATGCACGTCGTTGCTGGCAAAGCCGTTTGCTTTCAGGAGGCCCTTCAAGCTGAATTCAAAACGTACGCTCAAAACGTCAAAGCCAATGCCAAGGTGCTTGCTGACACGCTTCAAAGCGGTGGCCTGTCGCTGGTGAGTGGCGGCACGGACAACCATCTGGTCCTCGTCAACGTGACTGCCAAAGGCATCGGTGGGACCATCGCCGAAGACACGCTGGGAGCCTGCGGGATCACCGTGAACAAGAACATGATTCCGTACGACGAGCGAAAGCCGATGGATCCAAGCGGCGTGCGGATCGGGACACCGGCTTTGACCACGCGTGGAATGGGCGTTGACGAAATGAAACGAGTTGGACGTTGGATCGTCGAAGCCCTTTCCAGTCACGAGGATCAAGCGAAATTGGAAAGCATCCGTGGCGAAGTCAGTGAGCTATGTCAGCACTTTCCTGTCCCAGCCGCCGGCTTAACTATATGAGAAACCGTCCAAGTATTTAGCAGCCACTTGATTGGCGACCTCGATCACGGGAGACGTGAACATCAAATCACTAAAATCCAGCCTCGATCGCCAACTCAAGACTTACCAATTCGGGCCGCCAATTTTGTGGTGTTGCCTGATCGGTGCCAAGCGAATTGAGCCGCTTACGTGCCACGGCTCAAGGGATTTTGTCCATTTCTTAGGTAGCCACATTCGTCAAGACTTTTGGAATTACAAGCTTCCGAAACTCTTGACGAGTTGCGATACACGACAATCAATCGCAGCACTTCGCATCAGAGAATTGACTTAGGATTTTTGCCTACTCACCATCTCATTAATCCAAATCGGTGCAAATGGCGACGTGCAGCCTTTTGAACAACGGTAATCGCGATAGACGCCCAGCTTTTCACCGATGGCCAGTGCACGTTTTCGGTGCTTAGAAAAGTTGATTCCGATTTCCGCAAGCACGAAATTCATCGTCCATTGAGGCTCGAGCTCGGCGTTGCCCATCTCCGACGCGATGCGTTTCAACAACGCTGGGATGTCGAGTCCATCTGGACTCTTAGCCACGCGTTCCGAAGTCAGACTCCAGCCAGCTCGGGCGGCCATCGAGTTCTCCGATTCCATCCACTGTTGGCGAAGAACCTCTTTGTCGGCGTGCTTTTTGATCACATAGCTGGTGAACCAATCAGCGACCTCCACAAATGTAATGGCCCCTACCATTTCATCGACTTCCTCCGATGACAAAGATTTTGGCTCGATCAGGAGAATCGCGAGAAACTGAGCGTCGATGTTTTTGGTTCCCCAAAGAGCCATGGCCAATTTTTGATTGGCTTTGATCTTCTTTGCGAGCTTCCGGACATCGCCACGTCGAACGCCGAACTGATTGTCTCCGGCACCGTGCTTAGCGTTTTGAGCACGCATCTTTTCAGTTCCAAGCGACTCAAGTTGTTTGAGGGCTTGTTTGAGTGTCATTGCTTCTCCCGACTTTGTTCCAACAAATTGAGCCATTAGATTTTAAACCGAATTGCGAATGCACACGAACGAGAGAAAAACGCAGGCCATTACGGCTGTCTATTTACCATCTGGCTTGCCCGGAAATACGGAATGCATCCGATGGGTCCAATCCGGAAAGAAAAGTCGCTTGGCTTCGGTCGACGGTGTACCGGCGGGCACGTTGGGCAGGGTCTTGTCATCTTTTATTTTGAGCAGCGTGCGGTCAGTAAACGCATCCATCAGTGCGATGAGATCCGTGACTTGCTGATCCGTAAGTTTCAAATTACCCAGGTCTTCGTGATTGACCGTCTTCGGATAATCCGTCGGCCCCCATCGTTTCGGTTCGAGATCCCGTTTGTTGTAAAACTCGATCACGGCGCGGAGCGTTGAGATTGACCCGTTGTGCATGTAGGGAGCAGTCAACGCGATATTGCGCAATGATGGTGCGCGAAATTGTCCCATCTCATCCGCCGTTCCCGTGCGCCCCCCTAACCCTGGATCCTTCTTACCTCGGGAAGGCACGCCCAGGTTGTCGTATCCAAAATCGCTCAGCAATGTCTTTGTCCAATAGGTTGGCTCCAACAAATGACAGTCGGCACACAATCCGGCATTCTTAAACACTTCCAAACCACGTTTTTCCGCGAGCGTCAACGCATTCGAATCGCCGGCCAGAAACTCGTCGATGCGAGCATCAAATGGGCGAAACATTGGCTCTTTCAAAAATTCGACCAAAGCACGGTAAGCATGGTAAGCCAATCGTTTATCGTCCACCCAAATGTCGTCTCCCACCCAGGCACGAAAATCGCTTGCATACTTGCCGGATCGTAATCGCGAGGCAAGCGATGATTCATTGGCCAAGTTCATTTCATTGGGATCAAAAAACGGTTGCTGAACTTGGTCAAATAAATCACGGGCCCGGCCGTCATGAAACAAGCCGCCTTCCCAGGCGTAGCGTTCTTCGCCGTCTCGCGTAAAAAATTCATCGTAGGCGAATCCCGGAATGAGCGCCGCATACATCAGCGAAGGCGAGTTGCGTTGCCCCGTCTTTCCTGGCTTGGCGCCCGGTGAAACGGGTCGAGGATCCGCGAACGCAGCCGTTGGTCGATGGCAGGTGACGCAACCTTGCCCCGGAGGCCGTGAGAGGGTGGTGTCGAAAAAAATCTGCTGGCCAATGACGGCTGCCGTCGGAGGCGCTTCTCGCACTCCGTCTTGTCCAACAGCCAAACAGACGCTCAGAACCACAAAACCTGTGCCTATACAAAATGATCGTATTCTCGTCATCCAGCCAACTTAGTTGGTTCCCAACGAAAAAGCACGCCCCTTACCGTTCAGCACCAGTGGCTGACAAATGAGCATCGTCCCGAAAATCCGCTGACATAGGACTTGCGAGTGCTGGGGCGACTTCATTCCCGTTCTCATCCCCAGCAGAAAATAAACGAGCGACTTGTTCCTCATTCGAAGCCCAAATCACCGTCGACATCACCGCCAGAAATACGATCGTAGCCCAAGTCAGCGGATGGATCCGTTCCCAAGACTTTTGCGGGACCGGCGTATTTTCCGCGTGCCAAGTCTTGATGTTTTGCCAGCCATGTTTCGTGCGACGCCAGTCAGTATCGATTTCAGACGACGTTGAAAGAACATTCTTGCCAACCACTTTCGATCCGTCCAACAGTATCGAACCCTCGACCGGAACCGACGCCAGCAGCACCAGCATCGTGAACCAACTAGTCCATCCACCAAGCTTGGATATTGCGCTCCAATAATTCGATGTCATTCGAGATCCTGCGGTTGATGGGTACTTGTTCAGTACCAACACATTCGCAATCGGTATGCCATCCGCTTTCACTCGGTTTTTGGGGAAATCGGCGTGCAAAAACACCTCACGAATGATGCCCAAAATAAACACCGTAGAATTTTGTGGCAGAATGACCACGTGATTCCCATTTAAAACCCACCAATTCAAGCTGCCGCTCGAGCCCACGTACTAGGCTGGCGCGATTAGTACCGATAGAACTTGCCGCCCGCACCCACAAGTGTTTTTTTGGGAAATTCAAGCTTCAAACAGTTGATGCGCTACTACAGTTCAAGAGGTTATTGCTTCGTCTGACCCATAATATTATTCAATCTATCACCCGTGAAGCATGGCGACTCTCAAGCAAATTCAACGTCGACAGAATATTCGAATGGCCGAAGGCTTTCTCGACCTCGCCACGGTTATGGACGACCAGTGGCCGCTCAACGACGAATTGAAAAAATCGTTAGCGAATCGAGCCATTGAGAAATTGGAATCTGTCAAGAATCCAATGGGCCACAAACCTTATGTGCTGTTTCTCAAAGGCCAGGCCTGCCGCACGTCAAATCGACCTCGGCGAGCAATTCACTTTCTTGAACAGTCCAAAAAGCTCGATCCCGATAATCTGCATACTTACTTGGCATTAGCTTGGTGTTACAAACGAACCAACCAACTCCCACTAGCGATTGAGTCGATGCAGGCAGCGGTCGAACTCAATTCTGAAAGCGCCATCTCCCACTACAACTTGGCCTGCTATTGCGCCCTTCAGTTCGACGTCAATTCCGCTTTGATGCACCTCACATTTGCGCTCGACCTGAATCCGGAGCTGCGGACACACGTTTCGACGGATTCCGATTTTGACCTGATTCGGAAAAACCCCGGATTTGCTATAATTGCTGTCGTGCCAGCCGACTCCTATCCGCAATCGTAGTGTCTCATGACCCCCGATCCACCACCGCAATCCCTACCAAAGGGTAGGGGATTCGCTGCGATACTCATTTCGATACTGAGAATCGCATTTTGTACCGTCACGTTTTTCGGATCACTGATTGTGTTCCCTGAGTTCCTGATTTGGATGCAAGCTTGCTGGTTTTTGGCCGCATTGCTCACGCTGTGGCGGAACCATAATAATCTTGGTGGCCGATACGCTGCGTTTCTAGTTCTCGGCTGCGTCGTCATTTCGATAATCAAAACCCCCACGTGGTCCGTTCCCTTTAATTGCATGCTCGGCGGTTCGACGCTGATTGCAATCGGATTGCTGGCCAGCCAGAAACCTCATCTCAAAGTGGCCGCGACCGTTGTCTTGGTTGGACTTCTCGGCTGGTTCGGCACCGCGAGGTGGTTAGAGGCCAACACCCGCTCAGTGTCTGAGTTGAAACCGGATGGGGTCGTCGTCTGTTTTGGTGATAGCCTGACGGAGTTTGGCTATCCAGAAGTTCTCGCTGGACAACTATCAATTCCGGTCAAGAACTTTGGACAAAACGGACTAACCGCCGAAGCAGCGATCCAACGGTTGCCGGAGATCATTGCCGCCAACCCTCAGATCGTGATCCTTGAATTGGGAGGTCACGATTTTAAGAACGGAAAGTCTCGTCGACAGACCCGTGCGTGGCTTGTCGAAATCATTGAAACAATCCGAGAGTCCGGTGCGCAAGTTATCTTGGTTGAGATCCCTCGCGGGTTTGTCAACGATCCGTATTTCGGACTGGAGCGAGAACTGGCAGGCGAATACGATTTACAGCTGATTCCCGATTCTCTGATTCGCCAGTTCGTATTTTGGAGTCCGATTGTCCCGCCGGGAGCCTGGTTCGGCCCATCAAGTTGGCTTAGCAAAGACGGTCTGCATCCTAACCAAGCCGGCAACGAACTCTTTGTCGAGTACGCCAAAATTGCAATGAGTCGAGTTCTTCGTTCTTCGTTTGACGACTAATAATTTGTTAGAACCAAGATTCGGCTGGGTTCTCGGTTTCCCCGACTCCGGCGGTTGATTGGGCGTGGGGTGGCGGAGGGCACAGGGCCTGTGCCTGCTACGAAGCTATCGATGTGACCCTCAGAGCCAGATCCTATCAATCGCGTCGCCCGCCCAACAAACCAGCTCGATGCAAAAAATACAGCAGCGTCAACAGCGAAGTCACGAACGCGGCCACATAGGTCATCGCCGCTGCATTCAGGACTTTGTCGATTCCCTCGCGTTCCTGTGGCCCCACGATGCCGGCTTCAACGACCAGCTGCTTGGCTCGATTGCTCGCATTGAACTCGACAGGCAACGTGACTAATTGAAAAAGCAAAAACAAACTGAATGCGATAGCTCCTGCGGCAAACACGACACCGCCAAGTCCACCCAAACTATTTCCAAATCCAGAAATGATCACGCCGATCATCATCCCCCAGGTTCCAAATTTCGTCCCGAGATTGGCCGCTGGCACGATCGCGCTTCGCCACTTCAACGGATAATATCCCGTCGCATGTTGAATCGCGTGCCCTGCTTCATGCGTCGCCACGCCAATCGCCGCCACCGATGTTCGATCGTAGACCACTGAGGAAAGCGCCAAACGCTTGTTCCGAGGATCGTAATGATCCGTTAGCATTCCATCCACACGCACGATTTGAACGTCATGAATTCCAGCTGCATCCAACAGTTTCTGAGCCGCCATTTGCCCCGTGTAGCCGCGGGTCGTTGGAACCTTGGAATACTTGGCAAATCGGCTCTTGACCAACCACGCCGCACCGCCCGAAAGCAACGCTCCGGGAATCACAACCCACAGGATATAGCCCATATCCAACAAGCCGAATCCCAACAACATAGAAGGTAATTCAATCTCAGTCATGTCTGTATCTTGTTTTCGTAAAGAAACATCAGCCGTGCCGTCCGGCCCTCGGTGTCACCGATTGATCGCCAATCAGCAATCTTGCCAATCAGCAATCTTGCCAATCAACATTCTTGCCAAAACCCACGCGGAGACAAGCTAAATTCCTAAGCTGTTATCGTAATCGTTCGCCGATTGCCAATTCTTATGACGTTGCGATTCGCAGCTGAAATCCCCACCGAGTCGCCACATTCGGACGCTCAGTGATCTCAACGGGACGAACAGTCAACAGACGATCGTTCAGTTCCAATTGCGTCTTGAGATCGTCACCCAGCAAGGTCTCAATTACGATCGACACCCCGTCGTAAGACAACTCGATCCGATCGTCCGCGTTGGTATCGACCGACCAAGTTGGATCAAGCTGATACGTCGAACCCATCGACGCACCTGGAGCGATCTTTTTCTGCAAACACGCGATGTCTGACCTCAGACTTTGGTCAGGTTCCACAGAAAAAGCAGCCGACCAGTGGCTTGATCCGGCCATACCGACACATAAAATCGCGTTGATATCTCCCAATAGTTCCTGGCTCGCGTCCTGCAGCGGCGCACTGGGTGGCCATGCTTGTTCCGGCGTCCCTTCGACGCTGGTCAACAACCCTATTTCGCCCGCGGGGGTGTTTAATTCAAATTGATGGACCCAACGATCGTCGCCCTGTTCAAATTTTAAACAGATGGGATTCGTTTCAACCTTGGATCGTATCGCCAGTGGCTCAGTCATATTTTCGCTCTAGTTATCTGTCTTTGCACGCCAGTTCAACAACGAATCAAGGAAGCCTTGAATCTCGCCGTCAAGAACCTTATGGAAATCGCCCATACTGAACCCCGTTCGCGTATCTTTGACACGTTGATCAGGATGCTGAAAGTAATTTCGAATCTGCGAACCAAAACCAACTCGCGATTTGTTTTGATACTTGACCGCCTCTTCGGCTTCCCGTTTTTCCTCTTGAACCCGAGCCATTTGTGCCCGCAGCATTTTCCAGGCTTGAGCGCGATTCTTGTGTTGACTCCGCTGGCTTTGGCATTGCACGACGGCACCGGTCGGTAGGTGGGTCAAACGAATCGCACTGTCCGTCTTGTTAACATGCTGTCCGCCCGCGCCGCTGGCTCGATAGGTGTCCACTCGGACATCTTTCTCTTCGATGTCGATTTCGACACTGTCAGAGACTTCTGGCGCTACATCAACGGCCGCAAAACTCGTTTGACGCTTACCATCTGAGTTGAAGGGGCTGATCCGAACCAAGCGATGCAAACCCGTTTCGCTCTTGAGATAGCCGTATGCCATTGGGCCTCGAATCGCGATCGAGGCACTATTGATCCCGGCTTCGTCGTTATCGTTGCGATCCAATAACGCGACGGAGTAGTCGTTCTTCTGAGCCCATGAAGTGTACATCCGTAACATCATCTCGGCCCAATCGTTCGCGTCGGTACCGCCATCGCGAGCGTGGATCGTTAACAACGCACCGCTGTCATCGTAGGGGCCGTTGAGCAAAGCCTTGAGCTCAAGTTTATCCAATCGTTTCTCAAGTGACTTGAGCTCCTGTCGGACTTCCGATTCAATCGATTCGTCTTCTTCGGCCATCTCAAGCAACGCCAGAATATCTTCGCCAGTAGAACTGAGCTCAGTCATCGGACCAACAATTGACTTGACCGATTTCAGCCTGCCCACTGTCTCCTGAGCCGTCTCCTGATTATCCCAGAAGTTCGTGGCCGCCATTTCAGCTTCGATTCCTATGATCGCTTTCAATTTCGCATCGTAGTCAAAGACTGTCTCGTAGCTGAGTGATGCGCTGTTGAATCGCTTTGGAGCGGTCAGTTAAGTCGGAATCCATGGAAGCTGTCTTGCCGTAGTTGGGTCTAAGCCAGAAGTAATCAAATTCTTAATCGGTTGATTGTGAACCGAGACACGATAAGGTCAAGCGGGTGGAGGAGCAATCGCATCTCAATCCGGCGCGATTGCTGGCATTTCATCAGCTCGCTGCCTTCAGGCTCGATTAGAATTCAATTGAAAAGGAAGTCTGTCTCGAAGGGGCAAATCGCCTCTAGCGTTCGATTAGAGAGGTTCAGGGAGGCATGATTCCCAACGTCACGATCGTTTGGAACGCAGCCTCCCGTTTGTCAATCTGAATGGTAAACTTGGGCTCATACCCAACCCGGCTTGCCGTCGCGACTCGGGCCAATCAGCGAGTCCGGTGGAGGTTGGCCGATTCGATAACGCTGCAGCGGAATCTCAGTTTGAAAGCGCTCCGCGGAAATCGCATTTCGAATAGCCGGGATCTTGCTGCTCAGATTTCCAAACCGCTTCAGATTCCGATCCTCGAAAGAGACAGGACGGTGGCAGACATCAGGCGACAGCCAAGCCGCCATTTTCAATTCTGCGTGAACAACACTGATCTGAGCGAGCGTCGTCGACCGGCGTAGTCTGGATTGCTATGAACCTTCCAGTCCCAGTTCAACAATCCACTCGGATAGTACTACCGAACATTGGCCATCGGCGTCACCGAAATTCGTGCCTGAACGTTGGCGTGATCAAACTGTTGATTCTCTCATTCTGTGAGAAACCTCTTCGTCGAGATTTGGACAGAATTTTCAGTGGACAGAATGAAGAAGAGCTGGGATCCACGGCGTCGGCATCCAGAGGCGGGATCGACAACCCATCTCCATCAAAAACGAGGGCACTTGACTCGCACTCTCAACAGGCCAATCAAACAACTCCACTGAGGCGGCAACTTCAACGCCTTCAAGCCCAGTTACAGAAGACAGCATTTGACGAGGCTCAAGCACTTCAACTTGAAAATCGTGAGCTTCCTCAGCGAGCCGCCACTGGGTCAACCGGTCTTATTTCCATTTGAAAACACTTTTCCAGTTAACGCGATACCCCAAAGACAACAAGGTGTTCTTCCAACTCGTCAACGGCTTATTAATGACAATTTTTTTCATGAAGGCGAAAAAGAATATTGAACACAACAGATGCAGACAAGACTGGGCGAAAGCCGAACGGGCCTAAACGCATCAATAGCAACCGGAACTGGCAACGCTTCCCAACACCGGAATCCGTTCCAGCACACACAGCTTTTAGGTGCACCTAAATTGACATATTTATTCTTATCAGACTATTTACCATTTTGTTATGAATGCCTGGACCAACTTTACTCTCCTTGCCAAACGAACCTTGAAAAGGAAAGAGTAAACAAGACTTTCCATGGCCTAACAGGGTGTCTTATGGCCTTTGTCTTGGAATTATTTGACAAGCTTTTCTCGGTCGACGGGCGTTGCAGAGCCACATCGAAAGCATGAACAGTTGTTAGCGATCATAGTCTTCGATGAATTTTTCCAACGCGTCGGTAAGCCTGTCCGCGAGGCATGACATGAAGAACGATTCCTAGTCGAACTGGACGTTTGCCAGTCAGCAGTGTCACACGACTAGGCTACGAGTCGGACAAGCAATATTCGCTTGCTGAAAATCTAGACCGTCCATTGCAAGTTGATCGATATTCGGTGTTTCGAATTTGGATTGCGGCAACCCAGATCGCCAACGAACATGAGAACGATATTCGGTTTCGAGTCGGTTTGAGAATTCTGATTCGAATGCTTCGTGACGTCTTTCGATTGTTGGACTTCCAACGAGCGGTCAAATCC
>JBLINZ010000026.1:0-26783 GCA_047639375.1 Mariniblastus sp.
TTTGATTGTAAGTTGCCTGGAAAGATCGTGCAGATTCGCACAATCGCCGTTTCCAACGGCCAATCAAATGTGGATCGACACGAACGGTTTGTCCAGTCCATATTCAAGCAATTCACATGCCCTATCCCTTATCATCACGGCTTGGCACGGCAATTGCATCGTTTTTGTTCCAAGATTGCTGAAAAGCAGACGATTAGTTTCCGCCGACGCCTTCCGAAAGTCAAAATAGTGAAACGACTAAAAAAAATCCTTGTCGCGATCGACACAAGCCTCGACAAGAATCCAATCGTGGAAGAAGCCACTGAGATTGCGCATTTCAATCAAGCTTCGCTGACGATCGTTGACATTGTCCCGCCGTTTTCGTGGCTCGCCCGTCAGTCCACCGAAGACCATGAACACTTGAGCGAACTGATCGCCAAGGAGAAATCAGAAAAGCTAGCCGCATTGGTGGCGAAAGCTAGCGAAAAGGTAAATGAAGTCCAAAGTAAAGTACTCAAAGGCAAGGCCGCTGTCGAAATCATTCGCGAAGTTGTCCATGGCGAACATGATCTGGTGATGGCCGTCGCCAAAGGTAAACACAGCAAAAGCGACAACTACTTTGGGCACACGTCTATGCGTTTGTTGAGGCAATGCCCGTCTGCTGTTTGGTTAGTTGCCCCGGATTCAACACCCAAGTCCAAGCACATTCTTGGCTGTGTCGACACGGCCAGCACCCAGGCTCTTGATCTCGAGTTGAACGATAAGATTTTTGAAATTTCTCAGTCGATTAGCAAGTACCACAATACCCGGTTTTCGATTCTCCACACGTGGTTCATGGACGATGAATCCATGCTTTCGACTCGATTGTCAAGCCAACAAATATTGGAATACGAGCAGGAAGAGCGTAAGCATCACGAAGAGCGATTGGACAAGTTTCTGGGCCAATACAATCTCGCCTGTGATTCGGGCAACGTGCATTTGGTAAAGGGCCAAACAGAAGAAGCGATCGCCGAATTCATCGACGCCAATGCCGTCGATCTCTTGGTGATGGGCACGGTTGCACGAAAGGGGCTGGGTGGATTTTTCTTCGGAAATACCGCTGAGAAAATTCTGGAGCATGTGGAATGTTCCGTTCTCGCGCTCAAGCCCTATGGATTCAAGAGTTCAATCAAGGCTTAAGCTGACAGAGATAGCGTAGAGGCAATACTCCGGACACCACGAAATTACATCAATTAAACTTGCCAGCGGGATTTCTCGCGAGTTTGGCTACAGGAGCGTTCATGGCGGAACTTGCTGATCCATCCAACCTGCAACTTGGCGCGCTCGTCACCGGACTTGGTGGCGGGCTGGCGTTGTTTCTGTTTGGCATGCGTCAGATGACCGAAAGCTTGAAAACAGTCGCTGGCGGTAGCATGAAAAAATTGCTCGCCAAGCTGACCGCCAACCGTTACACCGCTGCTTTGGCTGGGGCAATCGTTACCGCTGTGATTCAATCTTCGTCGGTTACGACGGTTTTGATTGTTGGCTTCATCTCTGCGGGGCTGCTCACGCTCAGTCAATCCATCGGAGTGATTATTGGAGCCAATGTTGGTACGACAATCACCGCGCAAATTATCGCATTTCAAGTCTACAAGTACGGCTTGTTGATAATCGCCGTTGGCTTTCTTACCGACATCATTGCCAAGACGGAAAAGTTCAAACAGTGGGGCATGGCATTGATGGGACTGGGCCTGATCTTCTTCGGCATGGAGCTGATGAGCACCGCGACTGTGCCACTGCGAGCTTGGCCACCCTTCATCGACGCGATGCAAAACATGCAAAGCCCGCTGTTGGCTATTGGGATCGGTGCAATTTTTACAGCGATTGTACAAAGCTCATCCGCGACGACTGGAATCGTGATCGTGCTTGCCAGCCAAGGCTTAATTTCTCTCGAGTCTGGCATCGGGATTTGCTTTGGCGCGAACATTGGAACTTGTGTCACCGCGATTATCTCAGCTGTCGGTCGCTCGCGCGAAGCCATGCAAGCCGCTTGGGTACACGTCGTGTTCAACGTTGGCGGCGTCGTGCTGTGGATGTTCTTCATCTATCAGTTTGCTGATCTCGTTCGTACGATTTCGCCGATTTCTCAAAGCCTTGAAGGATCTGCCCGAATTGCTGCCGACACTCCACGCCAAATCGCTAACGCACACACGTTGTTTAATGTCGGCAACTTGTTTTTATTCATCTGGTTTACCGGCCCGCTGGCGAAGCTGGTCAACTGGCTTGTACCCGAGCGTCCGCGGCCTATTGGCGTCACTGCAAGATATCTCGATGAGCACTTGCTGGAGCAGCCTGCGATGGCGCTCGATCTAGTTCGTCGAGAGTTGGTTTGCATGGGCGGCATTGTGGGCAACATGCTCGATCAAACATTGAACGTTGTCTTGCATGGAAGTGCTGAGGACGTCAAGAAGCTTGCGAAGTCAGACGACGACATTGACCGAATTCACGGCCAAATTGTTTCTTACCTTGCCAAGCTGTCCCAGAAAGATCTCATTGCACCCCAACCCAAAACAATTCATGAATTTGTTGGGATCGCGAACTACCTTGAGAATTTCGGCGACGTGATTGACAAGAATCTTTTGGAAAATGCGAGCAAACGCATTGCCTTGAGCATTGGGATTAGTTCGTCAACGGTAGCAGTGCTGAGACAGATTGAAGAACAAGTGGTCGAGTCGTTTGCCAAGGCTTTGATCGCTTTGGAAACGAGCGACCGAAAAGCTGCGTTGGAAGTTGTTGAAAGCAAAGAGAAAGTCAACCAACTTGCGGACATAGCGTCAGAGCATCTGGCAACGCGATTAGTGGCCAGCGAACCCAACCGTTTGGCTGCGTACAAAATCGAAACCGACGTGATTGAGAATCTAAAAAGACTCAACACGCTGTCGCGACGAATTGTACGACTGATTCTGATTGAGGAGATCAAGTCCAATGGTGACGAGCCACTTTCGGAGCCAACAATATTGGAATCGAATAGTAACGAAGGACCGCATCCGATTGAAACGGATACAGACCAAGAGTACTCTGAGACTGATTAAGTTAGTCTTTCGCAGTTTTTGAGCGACGGAGTCGCGCAGTGTAGAGCAATTGTCCCAATTGTTTATTGTACTGGCCTTCGCGGTCGGCTCGATTGGTCGTGTCTCGCTGCCGAAGCTTGGCGACTTCTTGCATCTCAACTGCCGGATCGACTTCATTCACGATCTCTTCACTGATCATCGACTCGATAACATCTTCCAACGACACGATTCCTGTAATGTCACCAAATTCGTCGGTCACTCCGAACATGTGCGTGCGGCGTTTCAGAAATGACTTTAGCAAAATGTGCCCATGCGTGTCTTCTGAGACGAAATTCAAAAACGCGCAAAGTGGCCCAATCGTGGTTTCGAATTGGTCTTTCGCCATCGCGCTAAGAATATCTCGGCTAAGTGCCATTCTGATCCAAACCTCCGGGCAGCGGCATCGTAAACGGGAATCTGCGTGTGGTTGAACTCCGGTACTTTTTCAACGACTTCGCGAAGCGTCATAGCATCTGGCAGCTTGAGGACGACCGGGCGCGGAGTCATGATGTCTCGAGCTGTGACATTGTTCAGATGCAACACGTTGCGAACCAAGTCAGCTTCATATGGCCATGATGCTTCCCTCTTCGACGCTCATCATTACCAACTGATTAAGTTCTTCTTCCAGCGCCGCAAATTCGCGATCTGGTTTGAATACGGTTGAAAGTTTTGCAATTACCCAAACAATGGGATAAAGTGCTGCACTTCCAACCACCCGAGGCAGAGCCATCGCTAGCGAGATGGGACGACTGTAGGCAACGCCCACAACGTTTGGAATGATGTCCGACAGAAAAAGCACGCACAAGTTGAAGGCAAGGGAGAACTATATCTAGGCCGCCTCGCCAAACAGAATTCGCGCTTGCGCACCAACGATGCGGCTCCCGCTGTGTTGGCAACCGTGTTGACTATCAGGATCGCGGAGGTCGGCCGCACCATGTTTTCTTTGTATTGCAACAGTTGTTTTCCAGATCGGCTCCCGTCGCCTGCGATTTTTCGGACGATTGGAAGCCGAACAGCGTACAGGGCTGCTTCACTTACCGAGCAAGCCGCTGAAACGATCAAAACTATCAAGATAGATGCGACAAAGATGCTCATTCGACCTCGCGTGTAGTTTCGCAATTGATACAAACGGGTGTGTACTCAATCGCCTCAAGTCTAGCCTTGCTGATCTTCTTGCCACAGTACTCGCAGGTTCCAAATGAGCCAGCTTCGGTGCGTTTCAATGCGGCCTAGATTGCTTGCTGCATCAATTCTTCGTTGTTTTCGATCGCGATGTCTGCAGCAAATCCGTCGCTTACGCAAGAATCCCGTTCTCCGGCAGTTCGCCCAAAATTCGAGAGTTCCTCGCTGATGGTCCTCAACTCATCAGCAAAACGATTGCCAAGCGACATCAATATTTTACGGCGCGATGCGAGCTGATCAGGTGACACTCTATTCTCTATAAATATTAACATGGGTCATTCGGGCTGACGGCGAGTTTGGTTGCAGCTTTACAAACGCTGTGCCTAGATTCGATTTCTAATCTGATTGCTCCGTAACTGGACTGGCATCAGTTTTGGAACGCCTTCTTGGTTGGCCTGAACTCATGCGACTCCAACCGCGATTCACCGTATGCGCGCCCTGCCGCACAGTCGCACTCCACCGTCCGCATGTCAGCGGTTGCTCCGTAAGTCGGCCTAGGCCGAGGCATGTTCATTTACGTCGCAAATGCTTGCGTACATGTTTAGTGGTACGGATAATGCAGTTCCGGTCAGCACGCCTTTGTTCACACCGATCCGAAAATGAAAGCACACCATGCACCGATTCAAAAAAATTCTTGTCGCTGTCGACTTGGCGGACGATCTTAGATTTGTCGCCGATACACTCCCCGCTCCCACCAAAGAGGCGATTCGCCAAGCCGAACGGGTCGCGAAGTCGAGTGGTTCACATATTCAATTCATTTACGTGCTACCAACGCGTGCTGAGCAGATGTCGCACGACCGGCAGATCCTGATGGCCCAAGGTGAAGACTACAAATCGGTTTTTGATCATGCAGGCGAAGTTTTGTCTGGGATTGCTGAGCTGACCTCCCAAAAAGGAATCCAAACGTCAAGCAAAGTTGTGTTTGGAAAAAGCTGGCTGGAATTGATCCGCGAAGCCATTCGTAGCGACGCCAATTTGGTCATTGCCGGAACGCGAAGACAGGGCCCGTTTCGCACGATGTTGTTTGGTAGCACCGGCATCAAGCTACTACGAAAATGTCCTTGTCCCGTATGGGTTACCAAGCCAGAACCGGATGGCGATGAATGGGTCGACTCGATTCTTGTCGCTTTTGATCTTACCGATGTTGGTGACGCTGCTTTGGAATTAGGTTGTTCGATGGCACAAGAGCGTGGGACGATACTGCATGTTTTGCACTCGATTGAATATCAAAACCCAGCCAGCGATGCGGTCGATGCGAGTAAGAAGCTGGATGTCGAGAACGCAATTCGCGAGCAACTCCAGGGTTTTGGTTTTGACGACGCAAAAGCCAAGATCCAGGTCGACATCGGTAATGCAGAAGAGTCGATTCTTTCGTACATTGAACAGCACGACATTAAATTGATCGTGATGGGCACGGTGTCGCGAACAGGCATTGCCAGCATTGTTATTGGCAACACAGCCGAAAAGCTGTTGCCGTTCTTGCCATGTTCGGTCCTCGCAATCAAACCCGCCGAATTCAAAAGCCCCGTGCTTTTAAGTTCTGATGAATACGAAGATGAACTGAACGGTGGCTTGGAGTAAGTCTCAGTCTCAGTCTCAGTCGCTGTCGCTGTAAAGCTCGGCTTCTTTCGGAGCCACGGCGGGAAGACTTCAGGCTTCCAACGTCGTCTGCTCGATTTCCCGAATGGTTACCAATCCGGCTACCGTCTAGATTGTCAAGGAAGTTTCATTGAACCTAGTCCAACCAAAAAGCGAGCGTATCAAAGCGTTTGCATTGACTGCAGATCAAGTTGTCCAGCGGTTTGAATCGAATGTGGATTCAGGGTTGACTGAATCTTCCATTGACCAGCGGCGTGAGCAATTCGGCTGGAACCAACTGGCCGAAGCGAAGCCTGAACCGACATGGAAAAAGTTCGTCTCGCAATTCAAAGAACTGGTTATCTGGATTCTGATCGTCGCCGCAATCATTGCCGGAGCAATGGGCGAATGGGTCGATACGCTGGTGATCATGGCCATTGTAGTCGTCAATGGAATCCTTGGCTTCATTCAGGAAGAACGCGCCGGTCGTGCGTTGGCAGCTCTCCGGGCGATTTCGTCACCAATGGCCAAGGCCCGTCGCGGGGGGGAAATACGCAGTATTCCTGCCAAAGAGTTGGTTCCCGGCGATATCATTCAACTCGAAGCCGGCGACAATGTACCTGCCGATGCAAGATTGATCGAGGCTTTCAGCGTTTCCGTCCAGGAGGCATCGCTTACTGGCGAATCCGTTCCCGACAGCAAAGTGGCGAATATTGTTTTGGAAGAGCACACTTCGTTGGGTGATCGGCAGAACTCGGTTTTTATGGGAACTGTCGTGGCCAACGGAAAAGCCGTCGCGATCGTGACCGGAACAGGTATGCAAACGGAGCTCGGCAACATTGCCGGAATGTTACGAGCCGCGGAATCAGAGCCAACGCCCTTGCAACGCCAGCTGGCCGAGCTCGGACGCATTCTGGTGGTCGTTTGTTTGGTTTTGGTCGGCGTCATCTTCGCGATTGAGTATGCACGCGGCGGCGAATTGATGGAAACGCTGCTCGTAGCCGTGAGCCTTGCCGTGGCCGCTGTACCGGAAGGTTTACCTGCCGTTGTCACGATCGCATTGGCGCTTGGGCTTCAGAGAATGGTGAAACAGAACGCGCTCGTTCGCAAGCTTCCCAGTGTCGAAACGCTTGGCTCGGTGACCGTGATTTGTTCCGACAAGACTGGCACGTTGACTCGCAATGAAATGACGGTTCGAGAAGTCGCCGTCGGCGAAGGCTGGTTTGAAATCAGTGGCGCAGGCTACGAGCCGCGTGGTGAGTTTCGCAAACCAACTGAATCTGACGCCCTCGTCGTTGTCCAAGACCATGCTGATCTCAACCAAGCACTTTCCATTGGAGCCCACTGCAATAGCGCGAGTGTGGTTCCAGGAAAATACGGAAAGACTTGGCAAATTATCGGCGATCCAACCGAAGGCGCGTTGATTGTGATGGCGATGAAAGGTGGCCTCGATCTCTACGGTGCTGCACGGCGAGTCATTTTTGAAATTCCGTTTGACTCCGAACGCAAAGCGATGTCGGTGATTGTGCGGAAACCCGACGATTCGCGAATCATGTACACCAAAGGTGCGCCCGAAGTCATTCTTGAAAAATGCACTCAAGAGCTTCGAAATGGTCAGGTCGAGAAATTAACTGAAGATCGCAAGCAGGAAATTCGACAGCAAAATACCAACATGGCCAGCCGCGCCCTCCGCGTGTTGGCTTTGGCGTCTCGTGACAACCCAAAACAAGTGAACGGATTATATCAGGAAACAGAACTTGTCTTTGCCGGACTGGTCGGAATGATTGATCCGCCTCGCCAAGAAGTAAAAATGGCGGTACACGAATGTCACGACGCAGGTATTCGCCCGGTGATGATTACCGGCGACCATCCAGCGACCGCGTTAGCGATTGGTCGCGAACTGGAAATTGCATCTCCGAACAGTATCGCCATCACCGGCTTCGAGTTGGATGCAATGAGTGACGACGAGCTGGCTCAACGAGTTGACCAGATCGCCGTTTACGCTCGCGTTTCCGCCGCTCACAAACTGCGAGTCGTCAAAGCATGGAAGCAGCGCGGACAGGTCGTCGCGATGACGGGCGACGGCGTCAACGACGCTCCGGCAATTAAAGCTGCCGACATCGGGATCGCGATGGGCGTGACTGGAACGGACGTCACCAAAGAAGCGGCCGACATGGTATTGACCGACGACAACTTTACATCGATCGTGAACGCGATTCGCGAAGGCCGAGGCATTTTCGACAACATCCAGAAGTTCGTCCACTACCTGCTCTCATGCAATGCAGGCGAAGTCATGTTGATGTTCGCAGCGGCGATCCTTGGCTACCCAGTGCCCTTGCTTGCGATTCAAATTCTCTGGATTAACCTTGTGACGGACGGGCTTCCCGCGTTGGCGCTTGCGATGGAACCGCCCGAACAAGATATCATGCAGCGCAAGCCGCGCCCGCCAAAAGAGCCCGTTATCACTTTGCAACGCGGTTTTTTGATTCTTTATCACGGTTCGCTGGTCGCCGCTGCCGCGTTGTTTGGATTCTGGTGGGCCTATCAGAACGATCCGGCCAACACCGATGTCGCTCGCAGCGCCGCATTCGCAATCACGGCGTTCGCGCAACTTGCGTACGCCCTCGTTTGCCGCAGTCACCGCTTTACGTTGCCTGAGCTTGGGTTGTTGTCGAATCCGTGGTTGTTGGCCGCCTGTATCGTTTCCGGAATGCTGCAATTCGCTGTGCTGACCTTGCCTTTCGCCATCGGAGTTTTCGACGTCGTTCCATATCACACAATGCCTTGGCTGTTAGTGATTGGAATGTCACTCCTGCCAGCTACCGTGATTGAGCTGACCAAGATTGCGTGGAATCTATTTGGGCTTAACGAAAAAAAGAATGCAAATAACAAGTACAATTAGTGAGATGGATAGTATACCTAGAGTCACCAAAAACCTGCTGCTGCCAGGCTTGCAACTTCAGACCCAGGAATAGGCTTGAATGTGGACACGGCATTTTCACTCATCACCATTGCTCTGGGTTTTGTAGCCTTGGTTGGCGGCGGAGAATTTTTGATTCGCAGCTCATCCAAACTGGCTGCTGCCGTCGGCATCCCACCGCTTGTCATTGGACTAACCGTCGTTGCTTTTGCGACGAGTGCTCCCGAACTTGCGGTTGTCATCCAGTCTTCATTCGCCGGCAAAACCGACTTGGCGATCGGCAATGCAGTTGGCAGCAATATTTTCAACGTCCTGTTTGTTTTGGGATTGTCTGCGTTCGTCGCACCGCTTGTGGTAACCGCGAGATTGGTGCGCCTTGACGTCCCGTTGATGATTGGTGCGTCGATTCTGTTGCTGCTACTTTCGATCGACGGACGCCTCGGACGGTGGGACGGGTCATTGATGTTTATTCTGTTGGTGGCCTATATCGCGTGGACGATCCGCGAGAGTCGTAAAGCTAAAAGATTGGTGAAACAAGAGTTTGCCGAAGAGTTCGCCACGACACGCGGCAACCATTTGTGGATTCAATTCGTGTTCTTCATTGCGGGACTGGCGTTGTTGGTGGTGGGGGCTCATCTCACCGTCCAAGGCTGCGTCTCGATTGCGAAATCGTATGGTGTTAGTGAACTCATCATCGGCTTGACCGTAATCGCGATTGGAACTTCACTTCCAGAAGTTGTCACCTCCGTCGTGGCTAGTTATCGTGGCGAGCGCGATATTGCAGTCGGCAATGTGATCGGCAGCAACATGTTTAACATCTTGGGCGTACTTGGACTCGGTAGTATCGTCGCGCCAGCAGGCATCGACGTCTCCTTGGACGCAATTCGCTTCGACATTCCGGTGATGATCGTGGTCGCCATTGTCTGCTTGCCAATTTTCTTTGTCGGCAACCGCATCGCGCGTTGGGAAGGGGGATTGTTGTTCGCCTACTACCTTGCCTACACCTCGTACCTCATCCTCCACGCCACCGGCCACGGCTTTGGTCAGGTCCTCGAAGGCGCCCTCGTCTTCTTCGCACTCCCGCTCACCACCCTCACCATCCTAATCGGAGTTTATCGTTACTGGCGAAAGCTGCAAATCGAAGTGGCTCAAGATAATCAATAGCTCCCTCGCTTATCATGTCGTAGCACTCAGTCCTCGATAACGACTGGACCGAGCCGTAGTCTTCCATTGCCACAGCGTGGGCAAGTGGCAACCCGAATGTCGGCTTGGTTTTGGCATGGCGTTTGCAATCCTTAAGGTCGTTGTGGCAAGAAATGCCGCAGATTGCAAACGCATCCACCAAAAGAAATTCTCATGCCTCAGCAAGAAAAGACCTACGTTAGTCAACTCATCAGCGATCTCAAGCAGCAACGCGACCAACTGCGGTTGAAGATTCATCTGGGCGGTGAAGAGTTGAATGACGAGTTTGAAAAGCTTGACAACAAGTTATCGCAACTGAATCATCGCTTCGATCCACTGAAGGACGCCGTCGGGGAAACGGCTGAAGATGTTTGGGATTCCCTCAAGCTATTCGGCAGTGAAATCAAAGACGGTTTTGTGAGAATTCGGAAATCGCTTCAGTAGCCGAGCCTACTTTGACAACAGCATGGTGGCCTTTCCGTCAGTGTTGATGTTGCCGACGCGACCAGCCAGGGGACGCGGGCGCAGAAAGTTGACTCGGGTTCCAAAAAAGATTCCAAACATTGCTCATGGAGGTCGAGCACTATTGGGGCGGCGAATTCACAAACTTCTGGGCCGGCTAGGAAATCTGTGAAACTAATTTCCTTTGGCTTTCCCACCGGCCAAATTCGCAGTTTAACGGCCAGTAGGAATCACTTTTGCAACTATGGCTTCAGCAATTGGCGTAGATTCTCTTGCTCTGGTTCGGTAAACGTTTTCTTGGGTACCTCAAGCACCACTCGTACCAGATGGTCACCTTTCTTCCCTTTCGCATCGATTCCCTGTCCTCGAATCCGTAAAACACGATCAGAAGAAGTCCCCGCCGGGATCGTCATCGAAACCGTGCCCCGTAGAGTCAGCACGTCGACTTTGCCGCTCAGCAAAGCCGTTGCCAAAGGCACTCGAACATCGCTGCGAATGTTCTGCCCTTCGCGAACGAATGTGGCATGAGGTTGAATCTTGATTTCGATCAATAAGTCACCTTGCGCTCCGCCCCGCAAACCAGCTTGGCCTTGTGCTCGCAAACGCAAGACTTGGTCAGACTTAATGCCGGCTGGAATGGTGACGGTGATCGTTCGGTTCGACTCGACGCGTCCTTCGCCGTGGCACTGATCGCAAGGCGTTCCACGTCGACCCGTTCCGCTGCAACCCGGGCAAGGAGAAGCAACGGTGAAGTAACCGCCATGTTCGGCAGTTTGTCGAGCGATCTGTCCTTGGCCATGACAAATTTCGCAGGGCTCGTTGGCTTTTTTTCCGAGAATTCCGTGTCCAAGACATTGATCGCAGGTCACCGGAATTGGCGTGTCGATCGTCTTCTTTCCACCGAGTGACGCGATCATGAAATCAATGGTAAGGACGAATCGCAGGTCTTGTCCGCGAGCAGGGCCGGCTCGGCGTTGTGGGACTTGGTTGCCGAATAGATCGCCAAACAGATCTCCATAGCGAGCGTATATTTCTTCGTTGTTTGCAAACCCTTCGTGGCCGGTTTGGTCGACTCCGCTCATTCCGCCGGAATCGTACGCTTTTCGTTTTTTGGAATCTTTGAGGATCTCGTAGGCTTCGGACGCCTTTTTGAATTTGTCGGCTGCATCCGCGTCGTCTTGATTTCGATCGGGATGAAATTTTAATGCGAGCTTTCGGTAGGCGCGTTGAATCTCTTTTTCGGTCGCGTCTTTGCTGACACCTAGAATTTTATACAGGTCTTCATTCAATGGTAAAGTTGAACTCATTCGTCTGCCCATTGCTGAGAAGTGGGTTTTGAGTTCGTTTTGTTTTTCTCGACGACGATCGTGAGAACGCCGGCTTCGTAGCCACCTCGCACAGTACTGGGTGTAACCTTGGAAGCAAGTTTGAATCGCCTCTCAAAGTAACCGTAACGCCATTCTTGTAGCTGCGTTCGTCGGCGTTCTGAATCATAAGGCGGTAGGCGTTCCCCCCGAATCGCGAGGAATTGTCCATCCACTTCAATCACGATGTCGTCTTCGACGAGTCCAGGAATCGACAAGTAAAACCGAAACTCAGTTGGAGTTTCAATGAGATCGACAGCGGGTTGAAACGCAACGGTAGGCTCGTCTTCGTGGGCACTTGGCAGTTCCGCTAGTAAATCGTCGAAAATCCGATTGCTTTGTTGATGGAACTCTTCAAGACGTTCGAACGGGTCTTTTCTTTCGATACTCATTTTGCTTTTCTGTATATCTTGAGAGTTGGACAGGTGAATCACTTCGTCGAAATGTTCCTCGACCACGTGTTGAAAACGTATTTTGCTTGTGATGCAATTTGCATGCCAATTTCGATTCAGTTGTTCGGTCGAGCTGACAGGAGCTTGGTGAGGCATTCAGATCAGAGTCGCAAAATGGCGCCGAGCAGGAAATGGAACCCGATTTGGAATGGAATCGCGACTGCGAAGCAAGCCAAAGATTCAATTCGGGTGCTGTATTGTCAGAGATGGGAGTCAGCCTACGTGCGAGTCCGTCGCGAAGTCGCACAATCGTCGGCCAGTTTGCATTCACACGAGCTTTGAATTTTTGTTGCGGCGATTTTTGTTAGCTTGATTGCCGAATGTGGATCGTAGCACTCGACATTAAACTCGAAATTCAATCGCAAGCTGCGTGGATCCCAATTCATCGAAGCGAACAGCGATCGACTGTCACGATTGTATATGTCTCATGTGACGAAGTGAGCATGCTGATCGTAATCCCTACGATTATGCAGCCAATTGCAAGCCAGTACCCAAAGATCAAATTCTCCTAAAGGATGGTCGATGCAGAGCGTGCGGGCGAATTCGCACGCTTGGTTGACTTGCACGTTGTCCGTTTCAAAAGACAACAGCTTGTGTAAGTTATTTGCAATCAAGGGGCTAGGCGATGCAGTTGGAGCCATCTTGCAGTAGTTCGCGGCGATAGCTTCGATGTTTGGCTGGATGAAATTGAGAGGCAAAATAACTGCAACGTTTGGCACGAATATTGCCGATTGTTTGAACCAAGCAAGGAACCGGATTGGTGGAATCTTGCGGTCGATGGTACAGGCACGAAGTCTTGCCACACCGGCTGGACAAACACTGCACCTCAAACATTGGACGACAAAATATAATGGCAAGCTCAACATCGACCGTCACCGCGCCTTCGAAGTCCCCACCGCTTACGGCAGAAGAAGTCCGCCGCATCAACGCATACTGGCGAGCGGCGAACTATCTTTCTGTTGGGCAGATCTATTTGTTTGACAATCCGCTGCTGGCAGAACCGCTCAAAAAGGAACACATCAAGCCGCGACTGCTGGGCCATTGGGGCACGACACCCGGTTTGAACTTTCTGTACGCCCACCTCAATCGCGTGATCAAAACAAACGATCTGAGCGTAATCTACATCACCGGCCCTGGGCATGGCGGGCCCGCGTTGGTTGCCAATTCGTATCTGGAAGGGACTTACACCGAATACTATCCCAACCTCGAACAGAATGAAGCCGGTATGAAACGGCTGTTCAAGCAATTCAGTTTTCCTGGTGGCATCCCCAGCCATGTTGCGCCAGAAACTCCGGGCAGCATTCACGAAGGCGGCGAGCTCGGGTACTCGCTGTCGCATGCGTTTGGAGCGGTTTTTGACAATCCGGACTTGATCGCCGCGTGCGTGATTGGAGACGGTGAAGCCGAGACGGGGCCGTTGGCGACCAGTTGGCACTCGAACAAATTTCTCAATCCGATCACCGACGGCGTCGTGCTGCCGATTCTGCACTTGAATGGGTACAAGATCGCCAACCCAGCTGTGCTCGCCCGGATCAGCCGCGAAGAGCTCGATCAACTGCTACGTGGCTATGGCTATACGCCCCACTACGTCGAAGGAGACGATCCTGAAACGATGCATCAATTGATGGCCAAAACAATGGACACGGTGACGTCCGAGATTCAACGGATCAAACAGCACGCCCGCGAAAACAACGACGCAACTCGTCCGCGTTGGCCGATGATTGTGTTGAAATCACCCAAAGGCTGGACATGTCCGCACGATGTCGACGGTCGCCAAGTCGAAGGCAGCTGGCGCAGCCATCAAGTTCCGATGGGCGAGATGCATGAGAATCCTGAACACGTGAAGTTACTTGAGACGTGGATGAAAAGTTACCAACCGGAAGAGTTGTTTGATGCAAACGGAAAGCTAAATCAAGAATTCGCCGAGCTTGCTCCGTGTGGCGAACATCGGATGGGAGCCAACCCGCATGCCAACGGCGGGCAGTTGCTCAAAAGCCTTCATCTGCCCGACTTTCGTGACTACGCCGTTGAGATTTCGCATCCCGGCAGCACCATGGCGGAAGCGACTCGGGTGCAAGGCAAGTTCATCCGTGACGTGATGAAGCTCAATCTCGATTCGCGAAACTTCCGTATCTTCAGCCCCGATGAGAACGCCTCCAACCGTTGGGGCGACGTGTTTGACGTCACCGATCGTGCCTTTGTCGGCGCAATCTTGCCGAGTGACGATCATCTGTCGCCCGACGGTCGCGTGATGGAGATGCTTTCGGAACACCAATGCCAAGGCTGGTTGGAAGGCTATCTGCTGACAGGCCGGCACGGATTTTTCAATTGCTACGAAGCCTTCGTTCACATCATCGATTCGATGTTTAACCAACACGCTAAATGGTTGAAAGTTTGCGAAGACATTCCGTGGCGGCGACCGATCGCGTCGTTGAACTATCTGCTTTCGTCGCACGTCTGGCGGCAAGACCATAACGGGTTCAGCCATCAAGACCCCGGCTTCATCGACCACGTTGTCAATAAAAAGTCCGAGATCATTCGCGTCTACCTTCCCCCGGATGCAAACAGCTTGCTCTCGGTCACCGATCATTGTCTGCGAAGCCGCAACGATGTGAATGTGATCGTGGCGGGAAAACAACCATCGCAACAATGGCTAACGATGGATCAAGCGATTAAGCATTGCACGGCGGGTGCAAGCATTTGGGATTGGGCCAGCAACGACCAAGGTAGCGAGCCCGATGTAGTGTTGGCTTGTTGTGGTGACGTGCCGACGGTTGAGACATTGGCTGCGGTTGACATTCTCCGCTACGAAATACCGGAGCTGAAAATACGCGTCATCAATATCGTGAACTTGATGAAGCTTCAAACGCCCAGCGAACATCCGCACGGATTGACCGACAAAGAGTTTGATATCATGTTCACGACTGACAAGCCAATCATTTTCGCATTCCATGGTTATCCGTGGTTGATTCATCGGTTGACCTATCGACGCACAAATCACAAGAATCTGCATGTGCGTGGATACAAAGAAGAAGGCACCACGACGACGCCGTTCGACATGGTGGTGTTGAATGACATGGATCGTTTTCACTTGGTTGAAGACGTGATCGACCGAGTGCCGCACTTGGGAACCCAAAACGCTTACGTAAAACAGGCGATGCGCGACAAGTTGATCGAGCACAAGCAGTACATCTGTAAACATGGTCAGGACATGCCCGAGATTCTCGAGTGGGAGTGGTCGGGCGACAGACAGGCGAAAGGCCAATGAGTATTCTGGTTTTGAACGCGGGCTCAAGCACGTTGAAATTCGCATTGTTTGACGGCGACGCCGAAAACGATTTGTGCCACGGTGTAGTTGACTGGCAAGGCCATAAGAATTTGGCGACACTGAAGTTGAAAGCGGTGTCGCTCTCAGACGAATTCGTCGCACACGCTGAGCTGGCAAGTTATGGCGACGCAGTTGGTTGGATTTGTCGTTCGCTTGAGGAAAACGGCTTCCGTGATTTGATCGTTGCGGTCGGGCATCGCGTTGTCCACGGTGGCACGGAATTTCGAAAACCGGTCATCATTGATGATTCGGTAAACGAGCGTTTGCGGAAAATTTCCAAGCTCGCGCCGCTTCACCATCCGCCTGTGCTCGCTACATTCGAAGCCACGAGTATCGAACTGCCTGACGCGACGCAAGTTGCCGTTTTCGACACCACGTTTTTTGCGGACTTGCCAAAGAAAGCGGTCGTCTATCCGGTTCCCTACGACTGGCACGAGCGTTACGGCGTTCGCAGGTTTGGCTTTCACGGCATCAGTCATTCATATTGTGCCAAGCGAGCCGAACGGTTGCTGGGACGAGTTGGCGATCCGGACTTGCGGTTGATTGTATGTCACCTGGGCAGCGGTTCATCCGCGACCGCGATCATTGGCGGTCACCCGATCAATACCACGATGGGATTCACGCCGCTGGAGGGTTTAATGATGGGAACTCGCAGCGGTTCGATTGACCCCGGCATCATGATCTACTTGATGCAGGAACACGGTTACAGCGCGGACAGACTGGCAGAGGAACTGAATCGCAACTCGGGATTGCTGGGTGTCTCAGGCGTGTCATCGGACTTCCGAACCATCGAAAAAGCCGCCGAGAGTCCGGCAATCAACGGAAACGGAAGAGCTGCATTGGCGATTGAAATGTTCGCCGATCGCGTTCGTTCGACCATCGGTGGCCTGGCGGTCACGATGGGGGGAGTCGATGGCTTGGTTTTCACCGCGGGCATCGGAGAGAATTCTGCGACGCTTCGCCAACAAGTTTGCCAAGGGCTTGAATGTCTCGGTTTACAACTCGACGTTTTCCAAAATGAAACAATCCGATCCGATGCTGACATTGCAACGCCGGATTCAATCGGTCGAATCCTTGTCATCCGAACACGCGAGGAACGGATGGTCGCCTGTGAAACGATTCGATTGTTAAACCGGACAAAAAACTCAGTGAACACCTCAACGTAGCGGGGTATCGGAGAGGTTTAGTGATGATCTAGGAATTCGCTTTCCAGTTTCACCGAGCCAAAGTTGCCTCACGTTGCCGGAGCGTAGTTACAAATAGGCTTTTTGCGCATACTGCTGGACCATGCGATGTGTGTTGAAGAACGAACCATTGAGTGCGATGGCGTGTCGCATGATCTCGATAAAGCCCGGTCGATCGTGGTAGTACATTGGGAAAACGATTTGTTCAAGTTTGTGATACAACGACTCGGCGTCTCCAGAATCCGTTGACGGCAAGCTCGCCGATCCGATCGCCCAGCCAGTGACGCCCTCGATGCAACCTTCGATCCACCAACCATCCAACACGCTGAGCGATGGCACGCCATTGATCGCTGCCTTCATGCCGCTGGTTCCCGATGCCTCAAGTGGTGGCTTGGGAGTGTTAAGCCAAATGTCGACGCCCGCGGTAATCAATTGACCGAGACGCATGCCGTAGTTGGGCAGGTATACGATTGGAATCTCGGCCTTCAATTCGTCTGCAATGCGAACGATGTTGCGAATCAGGTCCTTGCCCTCGTCATCGTGAGGGTGGGCCTTGCCGGCGAATACGACTTGTAGCTTTCCGGCGTCTTTGGCGATGCTCCGCAAGCGGTTCAAGTCGTGAAAAAGCAAACCGGGCCGTTTGTAAGGGGTCGCCCGACGAGCAAAACCGAGCGTCAGAACACCGGGGTCGAGTTCTTGCGAGGTGACTCTTAAGATTTCGTCTAGCAACTCCTGTTTCGATTCTTGATGGGCTTGCCAAACATCCTGGTTCGACAAATTGAGCGCGTAGCGAAAGCTGAAATTGTCTTCACGCCATCCGGGAATGTGTTGATCGAACAAAGTGGCCATGGGGCGACTAGCCCAAGTCGCTCCGTGCACGCCATTGGTGATAGAGTCGATTTTATAGTGAGCAAACATCAGCCGCGAAACTTCGCCGTGCTTTTTCGCAACACCGTTTACGTATTCGCTCAGGTTCAACGCAAGATAAGTCATATTTAACATGCCATCGCAGCAGAAGACATGCTCCATTGTAAACGCGTCGTGTTCGCCAAGGACTCGCTTTGCCAGATCAAGCGGAAACTGGTCATGACCAGCTTTCACCGGCGTGTGGGTCGTGAAAACACATTGTTTCCGCACGGCGTTGACATCTTCGATATTGACGGTGGCATGGCCGGATCGGGCAGCCTGTTGATCCAGCAACTCCAAGGCCAGCAAGCTGGCGTGGCCTTCGTTCATGTGGAATCGGTCCAGGTTTTGATAGCCCAGTGCCTGCAGCAGTCTTACTCCTCCGATACCGAGAATGGCCTCCTGACATAGCCGATAGTGTTGGTCGCCTCCATACAAGTGATCGGTCAACTGGCGATCCCAATCCGAGTTTTCGGGTAAGTCAGTATCCAGGAGATAGACGGGGACGCAAAAGTCGTCTTTGCCCGATACGTTGAATCGCATCGCCCGAACGTGAATTTGTCTGCCTTGGAGGGTGACTTCCGTTCTTGCTCCGGTGTCGACCAAAAATTGTTCGACGTCCCACGTGACCGATTGTTCGGTTTGACCACCAGCGGAATCAAGCACTTGTTGAAAGTAGCCTTTGCGGTGCAATAGCGTGACGGCCACCATCGGCATTTGCAAATCAGTGGCAGCTCGAATGGTATCGCCGGCAAGGATGCCCAAACCGCCTGAATAGGTCGGCATGTCGGGATGAAGACCGATCTCCATCGAAAAGTAAGCAATTTTGCGATCTTCGTTCAAGTTCATTTGATTCGATCTCTTAAGCACGGAGTTGGCGTGCGAATTCGCTCTTTGCGATCTGGGAATCAACCATTGCCAGCGAAGCTAGATACGTTTTCGTCAATGCAACTCAATGCAATTGGCACGCCAACCGATAAAGATTATCACGCCAGCGATTGGCCAGCCTCTGATGTGGATCTCAACAAGATGTGAGTAAGTGTCGCACGCTGGCTTTAACGTTTTTCAACGGATTCATGGTTAAGATTCGAAGTTCCGTTGCCATGTGGGCCATCGTGCGAACTCAACCAGCCTTTTTTCCAAACAAATGACAGCAATCCAAGCCCGGTTCCAAGCATCAACAGCCACGCGAACACGTAACCATATGGCCAATTCAATTCCGGCATGTTCCCCGGCAATTGCGTGTTGAAGTTCATTCCGTAGATGCCCGCGATAAATGTCAACGGAATGAAAATTGTGCCCGTGATCGTCAGCACTTTCATTACTTCGTTCATTCGATTACTGACGATTGACATGTGGTAGTCGCGCAAGTTCGAGCACAGTTCTTGATAGCTGTCGAGCAAGTCGATGATCTGAATCGTGTGATCGTAGCAGTCTCGCAAATAGTAGTGCGTCTCTTCCGCAAAGAAGGAGCGATCGCCCGGCTTGATTTGATTGAGTGCGTCACGAAGCGGACGGATCGCACGACGTAGTGCCATCAAATCACTGCGGAGGTTGTGAATCACCTCCATTGTGTTCATCGATTTTCCGGCGGTAATCTCTTCATCCAAGTGTTCCATCCGTTCGCCATAGGCATCGACAACCGGAAAGTAGCCATCAATCACCGAGTCGATCAGCGCGTAAGCCAAATAATCTGGGTCGAGTTGGCGAATTAACCCACGAGACTCTCGCAGTCTTTGGCGAACCGCATCGAAGCAATCGCCTGGTCGTTCCTGAATTGTCAGAACGTAGTTCTTGCCTAAGAACATGCTAACTTGTTCGCTTTCCAAATGCTCAGCAAGAGTGACCATTCGCAACACGATAAAGACATGATCCTGATAGGCTTCAACCTTGGCGCGTTGGTGAACGTTAAGAGCATCCTCGAGAGCCAGCCGGTGCAAACCAAAGATCTCGCTGAGCTGGTGAAACGTTTCCGGGTCGCCCAGTCCATCAACGTTAATCCACGTTACCGATTGATCGTCCAGTAACCCACGAATCTCATTGATTGACTTGATTTCTTTTTCTTCAAATTGATCCGCATTGAATTTAATTACCTTCGTTGAAGAGTAAACGGCATCTGCGGGGGCGGAAAGTGTTCCAGGAATCGAACCTGGAGCTGTGCGTTTTTGAATGCGCGGTGGCTTTCGACGCCTGTGATGCTTTCTTCGCGACATGCTAACTCAACATAAGAATGGAGGTGAAGACAGTAAAATTCAGACATTAAAAAATATCCCAAGTGCAAAACGAAACCAAAAAAAGTGCACAATCATTTACGCGTTGTAGTTGATCAGAGTGCACTATTTACAAACTGAAGTTCTTGCGGCGTTAGTGGCTCATTGGTTTTGATTTGCATTTTTAGAATACCGACCGTGGCTCTCGAAGCGACCCATTTTCGACTGCAGATGCCTCGACACAACTCCTCAAAAGATGCTTCGCGATCGACAATTTGAAAGCCCACGTTTAGCACGCCAGCTACCGCTTGGAAAGTCACTCGTTGTTCCCTTTTCAAAAATGTCGCGTCAACGACTAATGGAAGCCCGGCGGTAATCGCAGACTTAGCCAAGCGTCTCAGGTGCGAGTATACTCGTTCGGTCATTGAAGGCGAATACATACGGCTCGTGTCTGATTGGTTTTCGATTCGATGGCGTTTCACATCTGATCGAATCCGAATGCCGCCTTCTCGTTTGATTACCTGCATGGCACGGTAGGCACGGAAAGTCCTTGATTCAAACGTTGTTGGAGGGTGCCACGAATTTGTTGTCGTGGGGGATTCGAGGTGTCCACCAATGGACTTGGTTGCTTGTTCGTCGACATGGCAAATGTGCAAATCACGTCCAAAATCCAGGAAGCGATTGGCGACTTGGAATTATTGATATGGATGATTAGCAGCGAACATCTTACAGCGTGTGGATCGGTCGTGGTGAACCGATGGCAAGACTTGCTTGCGTTCCCCATCGTTGGTCTGGAAAATCGTCAAATTTAACTTCAATCTCCTTTTTTCAAAATTGTTTCTCGAACCTTTCTCGAACCTTTAAGTAAGATATTGGTTTGAGAACGGAATATGGCGATACCGCCGCAAACTGTACTATTCAAGGCAAACATGAGAAAACTTAATTTGACTATCGCTCAAGCGATGGCGATAGCGTTGCTTTTTTTCGGAACCGCAGCGGCCGATATCACCGACTTTAATAGTTGGACGTTGGTCGAAGATCCTGCTCATTCCAGCTTTGGAAGTTCCGTAGATTCTGCATCCCAGGTCACACTGACGGCCAACGGGGGGCCAATTTCGGCAGGAACCGACATTGGTTACCAATCCATCAACGGCCTAACGCCTGCAACGTCGACTCAAGGATACTACTTCGACCACACAAGCGACTTTTCTGTGGCGGTTGATTTCAATATGAATTTTTCCAACGCGGTCGGCGTGCTTGCTTTCGGAGTCGGGGTTGGCGAAACCCAGGATGGGGGAAATTCAGCGGGTGCCACGCTGGTAACCAACAATGGTTCGCCACTTGTATTCGGATATGCCTCACGAACCAATGATGTGAATCAAGCGGTCGGCACGATTGCGGGACCAACACCCCAAAACTCGGCAAGGATGATCACGACTTACGATGCCAGCTCAGGTGATATCGTGGTTGGAGTCAGCACCAACAATGATGACATTGCCGAAGGCTCATTTACGTTTTCCGGGCTGCAGAACGATTGGGCGGACGGAAACTTGATGGTTTCATTCTTTATTCGAAGTGACCAATTTTTCACATTGACTCCCTGGGAGTCGGGCTCGTCTGAAACGACCGTGACGAATTTCCGCGTGCTCTCGGGAACGCCGGTTTCTGCGGTTCCCGAACCCCAGTCCGCGATCTTGCTAGTCGGATTTTCGCTGTGTCTTGTCTCGCGGCGGAATCGCAGGTAGTGATAGCCAATTGTGCGTTGTTGTGGACTGGTGAAAATGTGTTCGAGTAGGTGATTAACGGGGTTTAAGGTTCTGGGCTCCCTCCACGAATTGACTGTTTTGATTCTTCGTTGCGAATGCTCAATAGCGATTCACTGAAAAATTTGTCGTCCAACGGTACATTGAATCAACATGCCTAATCAGCAAAACGCCAGTTGGTTTTAAAGTCCGGTGTGAGGTTTTGCTGCGTGAATCGAGCTCGGATCATTTCGATCGGGATCGAATTCTGCTGTAGGATGGCATCGTGGAAATCAATTTCGCGAATTTTTCCTGTTTCCACGAGCTCTTTGTGCATGGCTCGGATTTGCAAACCACCGAGCATGTAGGCGGCTTGGTACAACGGTCCGTAGCCTCCTTGGACGCTTCTTCGAACCTCGCCCGTGGCGTTGTTGCGCTCGTGCCCTACCCTGTCGACCAAGAAGTCAATGCATTCGTCGGGCGTCATATCGTTAAGGTGGTAGCTCAGTGAGAAAATGATCCGAGCACAACGGTGCTTTCGCCAGAATAGCATCCCTACTCGGTCTTCGGCAGATCGGGCAAAATTAAGATCCCAAAGACGCATCTCCCAGTAAAGCGCCCAGCCTTCGAGCCAGAACGGAGTGGCGAACGGCTTGCGGTGGGTTCGGTAACGATCTCGCATGAAGCCTTGAAGGTGATGGCCCGGAATGAGTTCATGATGAACGACGGCCCGTGAAAAGTGTGGATTGTTTCCTCGCAGGCTCATGAGCTTGTCGCCGTGATCCATGCTGTCGGTTGGATAGGAGACGAGGATCGTGTTCCCTCCTAGAAAATATGGACTGACTTTTTGACGCTCGGGCGACATCATTCGCATTCGCCAAGTTTCTTTGCAGAGTGGCGGGACGGTCACGAGTCCGCGGTCTTCGACGAATTGGGTGGCCTCGTTGGCCATTTCGCGAATCAAGCGTGGCTGCTCACCAGGTTGAACGAACTTGTTCTTGACGAAGTCCTGGGCCGCACGCCAATCGTTTTTAAAGCCAAGTTCCTGGGATGCTTTCGCCATTTCTTTTTCACACCAAGCGAACTCTCGATTCGCGATCTTGATCAGTTCGGCCGGTGTATATGGAATCATTTCGAATTCAAGGGCTTTGATTAGCGCTGCTTTACCAATCGGCTCGCCGACGATCACAGAACGGTCGGAGGCGTCAAGTTTGGCCAGTTCGTTTCGTAAGAGATTCGTATAGCTGGCTAGAGAACTGTCGGCTTCGGTATACGGAGCTTTGCACCACCAAGTGAACATCGGATCGTATCCGTTGTAGTATCGATACCACTGATCCAAGACCCGCCGAAGTTCACCCACGCGGCGGCTCGCTCGAATGGCTTGGGTCGGGTCAGCTACGGCGAATGAGTCTTGTTTGACTTGCAACGTGAGGCCGGCGATATCATCAACCAAGTTTTGGAGTGTCGCGGCTGTTTTTTGGCCGTCAATCGAATCGCCCGATTCCTTAGCCTCAGCGAGCAAGAGGATTGTCTTGGCAAACGGTATCAACGGCATGATCTGTCGGTCTTTTTGTCGTTCGAGCTCGAGCCGGGAAAGCTCTCGTTTGAGTTGGTTCTTGAACAGCAGAAAGTCCACTTTGCCATCCTGAGTCAGGCGTGAAAACTCGATGTTCGTCAGTTCATCCAATCGCGTTTGGAAAAACGTTTCAAAACGCTCATTAGCCGATGGCGACATCGGCACCGAATATTTGAATTCGAGGTTCTGTTTGTCCATGCGATAGGCATTGAGCGCTCTTTCCATTCCGCCAGTAGGTAGTTCAACTTCGACTGCATTCAGTATTTGGGCAGTTGTTTGCTGGCAGACCGAGGGCAAGGCTAGGAACAATGTGACCAGACAAGCCAGAGAGCACGTTGAGCGATTGATGACGTTGTCGAGTCTGAGAGCGTTCAGGAAGTTTGGCATCGTTTCATCTCGTTGGTGTCAAGTGTTTTGAGAAAAACTAGTTGTCATCCAAGAGACTGTCAAGCAACGATGTGTCGCACTGTGCGACACTCAAGCGGCGGTTGGCAGGCTGGATAGAGACGAAAATTGCCGTCGGATTGTCAGGAGAGGATCGTAACCGGGCACGTCAGCGTTGGTTGGCTTGAGATGCGAGACGATAGGTCGTTAAACGATTAGCCGGTAGGCGACAGTGTCCAACGCAGAGTGTTTGCAGGCGTGGGGCCTGCCCCTTCTCGGTAAGCCACCGACGTGGGCTCTTCCTCGCATACGTGTTTTGAAGTTGCACACTTTGGGTTTGGTGGAGCGACATTCTGTGAAAGCAGCGAACTTTAGACTGCGGAAAACCGTTCCGGAATTGTTTCGTCCTGCAGGCCCAAGGACTGGGCTGAAGCAATGTGTTCGCGTAGGTGATTTGCGGCGTTTCGGATCTCAGGTGACCGCTACGAAATGAACCTCCTGTTTCTGCTTGGCAAATGCTCAATACCGACTCATTGAAAAGGAATCCAACCCAACAAACTAGCTCCCTTCCCCCCCGCAAATTCGGACGAAATCGGCTCGCCAATTGATCACGCTTACTCCGAATTTGTGGGGAGAAGGGCTGGAGATGAGGGGAAATACAGATTCAGAAAACCTCGACACATTCCGTCGAATCGTCCAGGATTGTGACCCTCAAAAGACGCCGAATTGAGAATAGAAAACCGCTTGCTCCTCACCCCCTCTCCTCAGGAATTCGGCCTACGTTTGATGAAGTGACCATGCGGATTCGTCCGAATTCCTGAGGCGAGGGGGCTTTCTGTTTGTGAGGGGCGATGAAAGTCAATTTTTCCGGTTAGCCGAAAACGACGACAGCAAGCATTTCCGTAGGCCATCCAAGGCCCCCACGAAAAGCGCCTGCGGCACAAAAGTGTGCAACTTCAAAACATACGCGTCGGGCGATCATAGCTGCCGCCAAAACCGACATTAAATCAACAAGCCTGTCGGCGAGGAGGAACAACCATTGAAGGCGAGCAGCTAACGAGGACGCTTCCTCGCTGTCGCATTCGTATATCTTGCTGCCGGTTGCCAGGGCATGAAATCAAAAGGCCCTGACGCGTCGAGTTTTGATGACTATTGCCGATCCCATCAATGAATCGACAATCCCAGTATCGGCGTGTTGGGTAGAGTTCGCGATTGTCGCGTTTTGATTGGGCAAGAGAGAGGAATCTTACCTGTTCACCGCAAAGGCATAAAGAGCACAGAGTTGTGTTGTCTCTGTGCTGCCTCTGTGCTGCCTCTGTGTTAATCTTTTTGCGTTGTTAGAATTGGGCTCTTTGCCTGACTGAGCAGGAGTTCTGATATGTTTTATAGCATCGACTTGCCATGATCGAATTGTCTCCAATTCAAGCCAAACGAATTGTCGTGACTTGCCAAGGCCTCCACAAGAGCAACGCTTTCGGGCGTGGTGATTCGGCGATTTTGGAATGCATTGATCAGTTGGGTTACATCCAGATCGATACGATCTCGGTCATTCAGCGAGCCCATCACCACACGTTTTGGACGCGGATCCCTAAATATCTCGAGAGTCATTTGGATGCGATGCAACGGGATCGCAGGATTTTTGAGTATTGGTCTCATGCCGCTGCCTATTTGCCGATGCAGGATTATCGCTTTTGCTTGCCGTATATGAACGCGGTCGCCTCGGGTACAAAGCATTGGCGAACGCCTGACAAAAAAACGATGGCGAAAGTCATGAGCCACATCCGTGGCGAGGGTCCGGCTAAGGCACGAGATTTTGTCGCTCCAAAGACGAAGAGAATGGATCAATGGGGCGGAACAAAGCCGGCAAAAATCGCTTTGGAACAATTGTTCATTCAAGGCGATTTGATGATCAGTCATCGGGACGGATTCCAAAAAGTTTACGACTTGCCGGAGCGAGTTTTGCCCAACGGCATCGATACCAGTTCCCCCACGACCGAGGAGTATTGTCGGTTTTTGATCGATCGGTGTCTGCGGTCTCAAGGAATCGCGACTGAATTTGAGATGGGCTACTTGCGCAAGGGAATGAGGTTGGACTTGAAACAGCAACTTCAGCAGATGTTGGCTGACAATGAAATCGTCCAGGTCAAAGTGAAGGGGAATCCGAATGTCTACTACTCACGGACTGAGATTGTGAGGAAAGCAAGCTCTGGCCGCGTGGCCAAGAAAGTGCATTTGTTGTCGCCGTTTGATAACCTTGTGATTCAGCGAAAACGAATAGCTCAGCTGTTTGATTTTGACTATCAGATTGAATGCTATGTTCCTGAGAAGAAGCGAAAGTTTGGCTATTTTTGTCTGCCGATTCTGTTTGGTAGTGAGTTGGTCGGACGACTTGACCCTAAAGTAGACCGTAAGAATCGCGTTTTGAGCGTTCGGAACCTCGTGATTGAAAAAAGGATTGAACAGGTTGACGCGTTCGTCGTTGGCTTGGCTCGCAAGCTCAAGGAGTTCACCAGCAACAATGATTGCGTGCAGATGACGATTGATCGATGCGACGACAAGCGAATCGGTAAATCCCTCGCTCGATTGTTGAATTGATCTTGGTAGCTCGAACAGGCGGAGTAACGTATGGAGGTTGTCGTCATTTTCGCGTTCTGGCAAGTTTTTGTTTGACAGGCTGTGACTTAGTCGTTTCAATTCACGAATCTAAAAGTAAACCAAGAGAATCGAATTCAATGAAAACCCAACGATCCCGCGGAATGAATGCCAACCTCACGTTTGCCGCTTCACTGCTTGCAACGTTTTTACTTGTAGTCGTTTCCGGTGACAGCTCTGCAGAGCTGCATGCACAGGATGCTCAGGCCAAGAAAATTGCCGTGCCTCTCAAAGTAATGAGCTTTAACATTCGCTACGGGGCGGCCAACGACGGAGAGAATCATTGGGACAAGAGAGCCTATTTGGTCGAGGAAACCATCAAGATGTTTGATCCGGATTTGCTTGGCACTCAAGAGGTATTGAAGTTTCAGGTTGAGTTTCTCAAGCAAAAGTTGCCGGGATACGGTTTTCACGGGATCGGCCGGCAAGACGGCACGGACAAAGGCGAATTCGTTCCAGTGATGTACAAGAAAGATCGATTCAAGCTCAATGACTCGGGACATTTTTGGTTGAGTGAAACGCCTGACGTTGCCGGCAGCAAGAGTTGGGATTCTTCGTTGCCGCGAATGGTTTCGTGGGTAGAGTTGAGTGAT
>JBLINZ010000027.1:0-26021 GCA_047639375.1 Mariniblastus sp.
ACAATCCGGGGTACTATGTGCCTCATCACACCGCCAGTACGAACTTTTTCCGCGGGCCGGGAGGCCAGTAGGAGCTGGACGTTTTGGGGCCAAACGCAGCCCCCAGGGAGCTGATCTTCGCCAATTTGCGAGTTAGAGCCCGACAGCAAGCACTTCACGTGTGAATACTAGCTAAAAACCCTGCTATTCCCAAGAAAAGCCGTCGAAACGGGTTTAGTTTTCATTGACTATCCACCTTGAGAGCGTAGAGTGATAAGTGAGTTATCGCTTTTTCCAATTGTGTCAAGCCCTCGGTGGGAAATTGAAAAAGGCAAATTGGTTCGCTCCCGGATCAATTTTAAATACAAAGGAATGCGGGAATGTTAGTGCTCTCTAGGAAGAAAAACGAAAGCATCGTCATCAACGATGACATTACGATTGTCGTGGTCGAGATCCGCGGCGACAAAGTCCGACTTGGCGTTGAGGCCCCCAAAGAGGTGCCCGTTCATCGTCGAGAAGTTTACGACGCAATCAAGCGTTCGGAAAACGAGAAAAACGGCTCGAACGGCATAAGCCAGACGGCTTCTGAGGCAGAGTAGATTTGCTGGAAGCCCAATTTGCACATTTCAAGGCCACCCAAGAGGTGGCCTTTTTTTGTAGCCCCACATTGCCGGCTTGGAATCCAACCCATTCCTGGCTACAAGCGAGACCTCAGATTCGATTAGCGACGGAAAAAAATTCTGAAATTTCGATCGCTGACGCCGTCTTAAATCGACCACGACTATCGGATGACATTTCTTTCAAAGAGAATTGGAGAAAGTTACCCAGTGAAAGTCGAGCATTTCGAGAGTGGAGACAATAAATGGGCACAAGTTCCCAACATCTTGCTGCTTGCCCTTGACGGAATCCCGTCTCAGAGTTTACTTTAGTTCCTTCGCAGTAATGCCGATATTTTTTGCATGCTGATGAAGACGGCCCCTTCGTCTAGTGGTCTAGGACTCCGGCCTTTCACGCCGGCAACACGGGTTCGAGTCCCGTAGGGGTCATATTTTGCTTTGCTAAGCTCCGGTAATCGCTTGATTACCGGAGTTTTTTTTGTTTCTGCACGGCGATTCTTCGTCGCCCTCAGGCCAGCGTGCGTCCGGCTTGGGAATGCTTGTTCGGGCGAACACTGAATTCTTGAACGGATCTGCACTCTTTGCATAGTCAAGTTTGCCTAGCCCCTACCCATCCATCAGTTTGCTAAACTCATGTGGCGGGAACCACAACGTCGACTCGGCCCGGCTATCTCGTGTGTTGTCCCGTTCAAACGATGAACCACTTGGATATTGCTTGGCAGGTAATCCCGAGGTTCACCCTCTACATCCAACTTGCCTGCCGCCACGAATTGAATCCCATGAACGCTTTAGTCCATTTCCTCATTGCTATTCTTGTGCTAACCGCCGCTGGATCGTGCCCTGCCTCCGATCAGCCACCGAACATCGTGTTTTTCTTTGTTGACGATATGGGCTGGCAAGATACCTCGGTGCCATTTCACACCGATGCGACTCAACTGAATCGCGACTACCGAACGCCCAACATGGAAAAACTTGCCGCTCAAGGTTTGCTGTTTTCCAATGCCTACGCATGTTCAATTTGCTCGCCATCGCGCGTGAGCTTGATGACTGGACAGAACGCGGCTCGACACAAAGTTACCTGCTGGACCCTCCGAAAAGACACGAGCCCCGCACGCCCACCCAAAGAATTCAAGGCAGCCAATTGGAATCTCAACGGCCTACAATCGGCCGGGGACGCAACCCCACGCAGCGTGGCTGCGACGACGCTGCCAGAGCTGTTGCGGACGGGTGGGTACCATACGATCCACGCTGGCAAAGGACATTTCGGAGCTCAAGGAACTCCCGGCGCCGACCCCCTCAATTTGGGATTTGACGTCAACATTGCAGGCTCGTATATGGGCGGCCCCGGTTCGTACCATGGAGACCACAATTTCTCAGCGGAATGGCGTGGTGGTGGACGGATTTGGGACGTTCCGGGTTTGGAAAAGTATCATGGCCAGAAGATCAATCTGACCGAGGCGATCACGCGAGAAGTCATCAGCGAAATCGAGAAAGCAGTCGCTGCAGAGAAGCCGTTTTATCTGTACATGTCCCATTACGCTGTACATGCTCCGTTTGAACCAGATCGTCGCTTCCTGCCGAACTACTCGGACGAAACGTGGAGTCCGCACAAGAAAAAGTATGCCTCTATGCTAGAAAGCATGGACAGATCGCTTGGCGATTTGATGGGCACCGTTGACCGGCTGGGGATCGCTGACAAGACGATTATCGTGTTTATGTCCGACAACGGCTCGCCGAGCAACAACCCACGCAACTTGCCACTTCGTGGCCATAAAATCTCTGGCTATGAAGGAGGCAACCGAGTTCCGCTGATCGTCGACTGGCCGGATATCACTGCGGCCGGCAAGCGTAATGCGACCCCCGTTATTGTCGACGACATCTTTCCAACCCTTTTGGAAATGGCCGGCCTAGACGTGCCCAAAAACGACGGACAAAGCTGGGTACCAATTTTGCGAGACAACACACCTCCACCCGAAACGCCACGGGAACTGCTTTGGCACTATCCGAATTTCTACAACCAGCCACCTTACAGTTCGCTACGCCTAGGCGATTGGAAACTGATCTACTGGCACAAGGACCAATCGATGGAGCTGTTCAATTTGGTAAACGACATCGGCGAATCGATCAACGTCGCAGACAAGCACCCCGATCGATTGCATGATTTGGCAACGCGACTAACCCGCCAACTAAAAGAGAAGGGCGCTCAGTTCGCCACCATCCAAGCGACCGGCGATCCCGTGCCATACCCTGCAGACGTCCTCGCGTCGCAAGCCAAAGGTCAGTGAAGTGCCGGGAACGAAGACTCCCAAACTACCTCCCAACGACCAAATAATGACGCGTCGGAAACGTAAAACACGGTCGCCTCCGGCTTGTCGTAAAACGTTACTGACTCGCCCATGCTCGTTTAACGATTAGCCGGCAGGCGTCGGCGTGGTAGCAGCACGAGCAAAATATAACCAGCCTCATGCTCGCTGAACGACTACGGGTGCTTGGTCTGCAATGCGAAGGGCTTACGATATTCGACCTCCACCTCGGGGCGATGCCTATCTACGATCGCCTTGAAATAAGCTCGAGCCGCACTTTGCTTGACGGCATCTCGTGTATCCTGCCAGCCAATCTTCCCCTTGTCGCACTCCAGACACTTGATCAGATGAACTCCAAATTTGGTCGTGACGGGCTTCGACACATCGCCCACCTGCAACGCAAACGCTGCCTTGGTAAACACGCTGGGCATGGGGCCATCGATCTTGATCCAGCCAATCTCACCGCCCGAATCTTTGGTGGGGGCGTCCGAATGATTCTTGACAGCCGCTGCGAATGAAATCGATTTCGTTTCAATTTCTTGCCAGATTTCATTCGCTTCCAGCACCAGTCTGGATCGCTCATCGACACCTAATCGTTCCGGGTACTTGAGCAGGAGGTGCGCGACCCGCAATCGCGTACCGTCGAACCTCCGTTGGTTTTGCTGGAAATGCGACTCAAGGAATTCATCAGTCAATTTTCGATCCAGGTAGCGTGACCAACTGATTTGCCAAGCCATCTGCAATTTCAACTCTGGCAACGCTTGGTGGGTTTGGGCCAAATAGTTCTCAAGTGTCTTCTCAACGGTCGCCAACTCATTCGTAAGCTCTTCAATCCGTAGCGAAACCTCTACGGGCCCCGCAGCAATCTTATGCCTCTGGAAAAACTCAATCACGATTTGTTGATCGACCAGTTTATCCAAAGAAGCCTGTAGTAAGCGTTTCCGCTGCTTGGGATTGATCTCGATCCCCTCCAACGCTCGGGCAAGATCCCGCTCGACTTGCCCCGTCGTGATAACCACCCCAGCGACCGTAGCGGCAATCTCTTTTCCCGTCGTTGACAATTGCGGCGCAGGGGGACACATGATCGGAGTCGCAGGTTCTCGGGCGTCCAAGCCCGCACTTCCAAGCAGCCAGAAAAACACGAATGAATAGAAGAACAAGCGGACGGCGACGTCGCGCGGTGGGAATTGCATTTTAGTTTCCGTTTAAAATCTCCTGCCTGCAAACCCTCTAGCTGCCCTTTTGCAAGCGTCTTAAGTCGTTGGTTTCTCGTTGATCAAGTTTCGTGGTGGTCAAGTTATATTCCCCAAGTCTACAAGCAACTCCAACATTGCGAGCGTCGCAAAGCCATCTCTAACCACCGAGCTTCCTTAAGGAAGCGGGATATTGGTTAGCTTTATTTTGATGGGAATCTGAACGATTGCCGCCGGCGTCGAATAATGTAGCGTCATCGCTTTGGGATCGGGTTCAAAATAATAACGAATGGCGACTTCGTTGCCCGCCTGTTTAACGCCTTCGTAAGCGAGCGCCTCAAACCGTTCGCCGGCTTCGTTTTCGAGGTATATTTGATTGTTATAAACCCAGCTTTGATGCGACTCAAGCGCGTTGTGTTCCTCATCAAAACTCAAGCGGACCGTCACACCAAAGAGGTCTTCATTCTTTTGAATCCCACCGAACGTCACTGTCGCACCGGCTTTGGTTTGCTGCACCCCTGCTTCAAGATTTCCCAATTTTCGAAAACGGAATTTCTCCGTCCGCCCTGGAAGCACGGCGTCCATGGTTGCCTCAAACGACTTGATCGTTTTAACATCGCGATCGATCAGGGCAATTGGAATTTGGAAATTCAAGTTTGAGACTTCAGGCTGAACCAATCCACTATGGACGGCTTGTTCGTTGGCGAGCACGATTGCCGTATCAGATTCGTCGAACGCTTTGATGGTCGCGGCGGGCAAGTCGATCGAAATTGGCATCACGCGCGGCTCCCAACGGACCTGCATTTGGATATTGCAATAGTTTTGAGCGGGATTGAGCAGATTCCTGGAGGCGGAAATTTCAGTGACGGAAACATCAAAAATCCCGGCGGTGCACCGAGGAATCGCTGGCACGACACCCAGGATCGGTGCCCCTGGTTCTTCGGCCCCCGGATTCGCGGCTCGAAATTGCGAGCTCATCGTAGGCGTCAGCCGCAACTGGCCGCGGGTTCCTCCAAACGCGTCGACGACGAGCTCGCCCTCCTTCATCAACTCAGCCAAGGCTTCCCAGAAACTTACGTTTTCAGAGGTTAGTGTGACTTCTTTGTCGACAAATAGGTCAGGCGTTTCGCCCAACACGTCGACATCGTTATTGGATTGCTTCCGTAGACTCGCGAGCGCATTCTTGATCGTCATGGTCCCCTTGAGTGTCACGATGGACGATTTTGTGACTGAGGCAACGGCGAGTTTTTCCAAGGCCAACCGGACGCTGGTTGTTCGTTGTGCCGCATCGGTCGGCGTTTTGTCGGTAGCCGGTTCTAGGTAGTCAAGCACACGGACACCCAGTGAAATCAATTCCTTTTCGGCGGCGTCTCGCTTGGGAATCTCTGGCGATTCCAGTTGGCGTTGCAAAAATGCAACATGCTCAATCAGCTCCATGTCACTTAGCTCAGGCTCTTGTTTCTGTGGCTCCTGTTCGCCCTGCTGCTCAACGGTGACCGGCCTCGGGGAACGGTAATCTTTGGAGAACATCACAAAACCAGCTAATACCAAGCTTGGTACAAGCCCAATCGCGGCGACCAAAAATAAGCGAACAAAACAACCCATTGGAAATCCTTTTGAAATGAACTTGGGTCATCTTAGCGGGAATCGGCGATGGCGTCTAAAAATTTCACCAAATCCAGCCTCGGAAAGGGGGGACTTTTTTTCAAATTCAGGCCGTTTGCAACCTAGCCTTGACTGACACTTAGCCGCGTTGACGCTTGCGCATTCTGACTCGTCTTGAATTCAAGGTTTGAGTTGGCAGTATTTTCACCGCTTGGCCCGCCTGCTTGGGAACAAACTCAATGAACCAATCGATTCTATTTTGGCTCAGCCTAGCTCTGGTAATGGGCTTGGCGATCCCGAGCGAGTCGTCCGCCCAAAGGACTCAAAACTCGGCTCAAAAGGTTTTGACAATACGTGTCCCTTACAAAAGCAAATCCTACGTTGGCAGACCGCTGATTTGGGACGGCCAAGAAATGATGCTGCTGCGGCGAGATGGCAAAATCAGCATCCTCCCGGTCAAAACCGAAAACGATTACCAGCGAATTAAAACCGGCTTCGATCCCCTCTCCTTGAATGCCATGCAGCTAAAATTGCAGAAGGAGTTTGGGAGCAAATACCAGGTCTCGACGACTCAAAATTTTGTCGTGGTGCATCCGCCAGGCGACTACATGACTTGGGCCTCGCCGTTCCAAGTATCCTACTCACGATTCAGAGCGTATTTCTCGTCTCGCGGATTCACGCTTGAGCATCCTGAGTTTCCAATGGTCGCCGTCGTCTTGAGAACTCGAGCCGAATTCGATCGCTTCCTGCGAGACTACCACGATTACGATTCGGAAATTTTGGGATACTACTCGCCTCGAAGCAATCGAATCATTACGTACGACCAATCGGCTGGGCGATCGACAAGCAAAGACTGGTTTTTCAATGCCGACACGGTTATCCATGAGGCCGCCCACCAGTCGGCCTTTAACACCGGAATCCATTCCCGATTCGCCCCTGTCCCACGCTGGATCAGTGAAGGACTGGCGATGCTGTTCGAAGCCCCCGGCGTCAACAATAGCATGTACTATTCACGGCGCGCTGACCGAATCAATCCAGGGCGACTGAGAGACCTGAAGCATTTTTACCAACAAGGCGAAGTCAAGGGAAAGCTTCCCAAACTCATTCTCACGGACGATTTGTTTCGAACGGACCCGCAACTGGCCTATGCCTACGCTTGGGGAGTGACTTTTTTCTTAAGCGAAACAATGCCTGACGCATACCACCAATTCCTGCGGCATGACGGTCAGCGAACGAATTTTGAAGAATACGCTCGCCAGCAAAAAGCCGATAATTTCGCCGCCGCATTCGGCAGCGACATTGCTGGCCTCGAAGCGAGAATGAAACGTTTCATCGACGCACAAAAAATTCCGCCTATCAAGTGATAAACGGAATCATGAAATTCGTATTATGATCCGACCGTGAGTCAAAACCAGCTCACATCGAGTCACCTAAATTAAACTGTTCTTGAGCGCCCAGACCGCGGCCTGGGTCCGATCGTTGACGTCGAGTTTGCGCAAGATATTCTGCACGTGCTCTTTGACGGTCTCAACACTAATCCCTAGCGACTTACCGATTTCCCGGTTGCTCAATCCCATCGCGACATGACGCAACACTTGCGACTCTCGATTGGTCAAGGGACTGTCATTCTCGCTGCTGGATGAACGTCTCATCCGAGTCTTGGTTTTGACCAAAAGACTGGATTCGGGCGTGGCATGACCTGCGGCTGCGTTTTGAATCGCAGCCATCAAAACATCCATTCCAGATGTCTTGAAGATAAAATCATGGCACCCCAACGCACTCGCTCGCGCGATGTTGGTTGGGTTCATAAAGCTAGTAAAAACGACCACGCCGCACTCATGCCCCTTGAGATCTAATTTCTCCAGGGTCTTGAGTGCATCGTGCCCTCCTAAGCGGACTTCGGTAACAAGAACCGCAGGCTGCAACAGGCTTACTGATTCGACAATTTTGTCTGGCGAATCAGCGTATCCGATCACTTCCATTCCAGATTCTTTTGCTACCTTGCAAATCCCTTCGCGTACGACCGGGTGATCTTCAGCGACAACAATATTCAAAGGCATACTCCAATTTTTCGTAATTAAATTTCCTCGGGGTTCACCTCTCCTAGATCGAGTTTCTCGCAGCTCGTCGTTCCTACCCGACGGATCTTCCGGTAACCGAAAGACCGAGAGCGACCATTCTCTTTGAGCAAGATTAGCGGGAATGACCGATTTATTCAATAACAACAGAATAACCAAAATCATTGGGATTCCCATTCAAAATTGCCAAACTTCACGAAAACGCAACGCTCACGTTTCAACGGTGACCTAAATAAACAGAGCACGTTGCATTTTTTCACCGCGTCGTAGAAACGATTTAGACCATGAAACCGAACACACCCAAAAACTCACAGATTTTGCTTGTTGACGATGACCAGCATTTACTGGAATCCATGGGGACTTGGCTCGTTGAGCAAGGATTTCAAGTGTTCTTAGCGGCCAATTCTGCACAAGCCAACAAGTATCTCAGCGAAAAGTCCATCGATCTGGCACTGATCGACCTGCGATTGGGCAGCGAAGACGGTTTGGAACTCTTGAGCGAGTGCAAAAAGCACCACCCGGGCGTCGTCGTAATCCTGATGACCGGATATGCGACTGTGGACACCGGAATTGAAGCCATCCGAGCAGGTGCCTTTGATTTACTGACCAAGCCTCTGATTGATGATGAAATCTTGCTGGCATTCGACCGAGCTCTTTCGCAACAAAAAGTCATCGAGGAGAACGAACAGCTAAAAACCCAACTCGACAAGCGATTTGGCAGGGACAGCATCGTCGGAAACGACGCCAAGATGCAGAAAACATTCGACATGGTCGACAATATTGCAGATACCAAGGCCACGGTTTTGATCACGGGCGAAAGCGGCACCGGAAAGTCTCTGATCGCCCGAGCCATCCACCAACGCTCCAACCGCCGCAAGGCTCCCTTCGTCGAAGTAGCCTGTGGCGCCCTCCCTGAGAACCTGCTGGAAAGCGAATTGTTTGGGCACGTCGCTGGCTCGTTTACCGGAGCAACAGGAAATAAAATCGGAAAATTCAAACAGGCCGATGGCGGTACGATCTTCCTAGACGAAATTGGAACCGCGTCTCCAGGCTTGCAAGTCAAACTACTCCGGGTCCTTCAAGAACTTGAGTTTGAGCAAGTCGGCGGCTCGGAGACATTCAAAGTCAACACGCGGATCGTTTTGGCCACCAACGAAGACTTGTCGCAGGCAGTGGCCGACGGCCGATTTCGCCAAGACCTCTATTACCGCGTCAACGTGATCAATATCGAGCTCCCCTCACTCAAAGAGCGCCCGTCCGACATCCCTATGCTGGCCAAACACTTTCTCGCCAAAGTCTGCGAGGAAGAAAGCAAGGAGATTGAAGGATTTGATGCCTCGGCCATCCAAGCATTGCAACAATACAACTGGCCAGGTAACGTGCGGGAACTACAGAACATCGTCGAACGCGCCTGCCTGCTGGGACGAGGTCCAGTTTTGGGCACCCATGATTTGCCCACCCACATCAATACTTGTTCATCGAACACGATGATGATCGCACCGGCCGGTCAGAGACAAACACTTAAGGAAGCCCTGGAAGGCCCCGAACGCCAGATCATCCTGCAGTGCCTACGTGAAAACGATTGGAACCGAAATGAAACGGCCGATCAGCTGGGTGTCAACCGAACTACGCTTTACAAGAAAATGAAAAAGCTTGGTCTAGAGAATCCCAAATTAGTTTCCAGCGAATGGTAAATCTAACATCGCTAAGCCGCAACACGAACGATGGAAACCGGCTGGTTGATACAACACGCAAATCGACAGCTCGTTTAACGATTAGCCTGCTTCGAAAAGCGTTTCCACGCTCAATCTTGCGACGCTTCAATCAAGGCGGGCTGAGGGCTGATGCCCCACCAAGAACTCACCTGCCGAATCGATCTGAACATCGACCAGCGAGTTTTCTGGCTGATTTTTGACTGTGGCTCGGATCGGCGCGTAACGACATGACGTCCCGGACGCGGTGCCGTCGTCATGAATTTTCTCGACGAGCAACTGAAGCCGCTCTCCAACTAGCGACTCAAAGTACTCGCGTTTGAGTTCCGTTTCCAATTCCAGCACAGCCTTACCACGCTGGGATTTTACCGCTTTGGTAATTTGGTCGCCCATGTCAGCGGCGGGTGTGCCTCGTCGAGGGCTGAAGGGAAACATGTGAATTTTAGAGAACCCAATTTGTCGACACGCATCTAGGGTATCTTCAAAATCCGCTTCGGTCTCACCCGGAAACCCCACGATCACGTCGGTTGTGAATGCCGGCAGATGCAACTCTTTTTTGACCAGCTCGCAGCGATCAATGATGTGTCGCCGCGTCCACCTTCGCTTCATCCCTCGCAAAATCCGATCGCTGCCGCTTTGAAGGCAAACATGCAAGTGCGGACAGACCTGCGAGGCATAGGTTTGCATCACATCGATCAATTCTCGCGTGACTTCGGTAGCTTCGATACTTGACATCCGAACTCGAACTTCGGGTGACAATTCACAAATCGCTTTGACCAGGTGAGACAACCGTGTCCATTCCGATTTTGGCTTTCCCTGATTGAAGTCGACTCCGTAGTGCCCGAGATGAATCCCGGTCAAAATGACTTCCCGAAACCCTCCGTCAATCAAAACTCGAACTTCGTTCAAGACCTCTGCCAACGGGCGGCTATACATCTCCGGACGAACCTTGGGAATGATGCAATAGCTGCACCGCAACAAACATCCATCCTGGACTTTGACGTACGCGCGGTGACGCTTGTTGAGTCCCGAAATCCCGTGGGGGATATCGACCACTCCGAACCGGCCAAGCAGATCTGGCAGTTCGCGTTTGTCAGTGACGACTTCGGCGACGCCAGGAAGCGCCGCCACGGCTTCTGGTTCGCGAGTTGCGTAGCAGCCCATAACGACGATTCTGGCATCCGGGTTGTCGCGGTTCATTCGACGGATGATCTGCCGACTCTTCGAGTCGCCTTCGCCGGTAATCGTGCACGTATTGACGATACACAGATCGGCTGGCTGGTTGTCCACAGCGTCTACATAGCCAGCCGTCAGCAAGCCTTCACGCACAAATTGAGTTTCGTATTGATTGACCTTACAGCCAAGCGTGACAGTTTTGAGCTTTGCGACCAAGGTATATCTCTCGAACTCGTCAGGGCAAAATTGCGGTTTGGAATCGTCATGCAGCCCAACGAACAGGCCGGGACAACACCAGTCCGTAGAAGCAAAACAAAGTGATTTGGCGAAGGCCAATATTGGACACTAAATAAGCAAATATGCAACGCGAAAATAGCCAGCAGACGGCACAAGCCTTGGGCGTTATGAACTGTTTGTCATCAGGATCTACGCTTCAGACTCGACCCCAGCTCACCCACTCAAGAGAGGCAACCGAGATTTATCTAATCGCTAGGAACGGGTTCAATCGAGGCCGACATGGATCCGGCACATTCCTTCATCATGAAATCTTTGCCAAACGAGTGGATCTGTTCGACCTTGAGTTCGGCATGCTCGCGCGTGGTAGTCAGGCAAATACTTCGGCCGGAAACATCAACGGTTTCGGCGATTGCGAATCCCTTGGAAAACGGATGCCCAAAAATCTGCCTCATCATCAGAATGACATACTCATACGAATGGTCATCGTCGTCCCACAGTACGACATTGTATCGCGGCTGGCGTTTCGGAGGCGTCTTGTGTTTTTTCGGCGTGACCACCGTTTCGACGGTGAGTATTCCTGATTCCTGCTCAGACATTTTTCTATCTCTAATTCTCGGAAACCAATCCAAATTGAATTGCTGGTACTTTGACGGATATTCGTTTTTCACACAAGTAATTTTTTGAAAAAAGACTGCCAGCTCGACGATCCCAAGCCGAAAACTTCGTGCCACAGGCCCGACAGCCTCGCCAACCTACCCATCCGAATTGCCATTCGAATCGATTCCGGCGTTTCCCAGCCATTCAAGGGTTACCGACCTCGCCTCGTGGTCGGTTTTGCGTCACATCGTTATATTGTAATTCGAATTCCGAGCGAGTCAGGGCTGGATGTCCGAGCTGCGGCTCACTAGCCGTTGTTTTCAGACTGATTTCCAGGGCGGCGCCGGCTGTTTTTCCGCCATGGCTTGGTCTGACGAGCTCGGAATCACAGCTGAAAAAAACACCCATCGACAGGATTAATCATGTCCGAGTTTGACAGTTATCTAACCGAAAACCACGATCGTTTCGAATCAGACTTATTCGAATGGCTCCGGATGCCAAGCATCGGTACGGACAGCGCCTACGACAAAGAGGTTCGTCAGACGGCCGACTGGCTGGCCGACAAGTTTCGTGACATGGGACTTCAAACTGAAATGATCGAAACGTGCGGCCATCCGCTTGTTTACGCCGAGTCGCCAAAAGTTGATGGCGCTCCCACCGTTCTCGTCTACGGCCACTATGACGTTCAGCCACCGGATCCCCTTGAGTTGTGGGACACCCCGCCGTTTGAACCCACCGTTCGCGACGGCAAAGTCTACGCCCGAGGTGCAACGGACGACAAAGGTCAAATGATTACTCACGTGTTCGGCGTGGAAACGTATTTAAAAACGCGTGGCGATCTGCCGATTCAAGTCAAATTCCTGATCGAAGGCGAAGAAGAGTCCGGAGGTGAAGGCCTTAAAGCGTTCCTAGCTGGTGAGTACGACAAAGACGTCCCCGTCAAAGAAAAAATCAGCGCCGACATCGCCGTCATCAGCGACTGCTCTCAATACGGCCCTGGCCAGCCCGCAATCACCTATGGCCTCAAAGGGATTACGTACTACCTATTGTTCCTCTCCGGCCCGAATCGTGACCTGCATTCCGGAAGTTTTGGCGGAACCGTTGCCAACCCGGCGAACGCACTTTGCAAAATGTTGTCGGCTTTGATTGACAGCGATGGACGTGTGCAACTCCCCGGTTTTTACGATGATGTCCAGGAGCTAAACGACGCTGAACGCGAGCAGTTTGGGGCCCTTGGATTTCTCGACGATGAATACAAATCGGAACTAGGACTCACGGAACTGGCCGGTGAAAAGGGCTTTACCACCCTTGAACGACGCTGGGCGCGGCCGACGTTTGATATCAACGGAATCTGGGGGGGCTATCAAGGCGAAGGGGCAAAAACAGTTTTGCCTGCCAAAGCCGGAGCCAAATTTAGCTGTCGACTGGTGCCCAATCAGGACCCGAAAAAAGTCCAAGCCGCCATGCAAACGATGCTGGAAAAACTGTGCCCTCCTGGCATCAAAATGGAACTGGAGGCAATCCATGGCGCTCCCGGTTTTGTCTTGTCACCGGATAGCCCTTACATGGGGGCGGCCGCGAAAGCGATTGAGCAAGGATTTGGCAACGCACCCGTATTCGTTCGTTCCGGCGGCAGTATCCCAGTCGTCGTGGCGTTTTCTGAAATGCTCGGCATCGACACGCTCCTGCTAGGCTGGGGCCAAGACGACGACAACCTGCACAGTCCCAATGAAAAATTCTCGCTTGAAGATTTCCATCGTGGCATCAAATCAAGTTGTTGCCTCTGGGACGAGATCGCAAAAATCAAACCCTAAGTAGACTTGTTGGTCGCAGTTTAAAACAAACAGCCAATCAGCGGCGTGCAAATCGCGAACGGCCCACAGTTTCAAGCTCGATCCAACCACGAACTAGGCTGGCTCCCTCCAGCCCAATCCGCAGCAAAACACCCACAGACCCAACCTTTCAATTCAAAACCCTACATTTTCAAACCCGTCATGCTCGATCGAAAATACATCGTAGAAAACGCCGAAGCCGTCAAAACCAATTGCGCGAATCGCAACATCACTGTCGACGTAGATCGGCTAGTCGAATTGGAATCCCAGCGCCGCGAAAAATTGCATTTGGTGCAGGAACTGAACACAGCTTCCAATGCTGCGTCAAAAAAAATTGGGCAGGCGAAAGACGCGGTAGAGCGTGAGCAGCTCAAAGTTGACGCTCGCAAATTACGAGACCAAAAAGACGCCGCCCAAGCTGAGCATGACAAGCTCGACGCGGAGGCAAAACTGGTCCAACTGCACGTGCCAAACATGGCTCATCCTGACTGTCCAATTGGGGTCGACGACAAAGCGAACTTGGAATTGGCTCGTGGCAAGCACGTAATCCGCGAGTTTGACTTCAAGCCGCTAGATCATCTTGAGCTGGGTGAAAAGCACGACTGGATCGACTTCGAAGGCGGCTCTCGAACCACCGGAAATGGATTCTACTTTCTCAAAGGCGAGTTGGTTCTCCTTGATTTGGCACTTCAGCAGTACGCGGTTAGCGAGCTGAGCAAACGTGGGTTCACACCCACGATCACGCCGGACCTAGCAAAGGATTCCGTCCTCGAAGGGATTGGGTTCATGCCTCGTGGACCAGAAACTCAAATCTACAGCATTGAGAATATGAACCTTTCGTTGATTGGGACGTCTGAAATTACACTGGGCGGTCTGTATAGCGGGAAAACACTTAGCGATGCGGAGCTGCCAATCAAGCTTTGCGGCATCAGCCACTGCTACCGAACCGAAGCCGGGGCCGCCGGTCGTGCCTCCCGAGGACTCTACCGAGTTCACCAATTTACAAAAATTGAAATGTTCGTGTTCACGCTGCCTGAGCAAAGCGACGCGATTCACGAAGAACTGCGGCAAATCGAATGCGATCTGTTTGACGCGATCGGCGTGCCGTATCGCGTCGTCGACACAGCCACGGGGGACCTTGGGGGCCCTGCCTTCCGCAAGTACGACCTTGAAGCTTGGATGCCGGGTCGCGGCGACGCAGGTGAATTTGGAGAAGTCACCAGCACGTCGAACTGCACCGACTATCAATCTCGTCGCCTGAACATTCGCTACAAGGTCAAAGACAAGAAGGGCACGCATTTCGTTCACACGCTTAATGGAACCGCGTTTGCGCTCAGCCGCGCTATCATCGCGATTTTGGAAAACCACCAAAACGCAGACGGCAGTGTCACGATCCCCGAATGCCTACGGACGATCATCGGCAAAGACGTGATCGGGACGGCGAAGTAATCCTGAGCCCCTTGGCTGGTGGGGGCGAATTTCGCGATTTGAAATAACGGTTTTAGAGGGGGCCAGCAACCTTGCCCTGTGGTGAGTCAGGCGTGATTGCGACGCTGAAAACACCTTGTCCTAGCGACAGCTCTAACTCGATTTGTGCTCGCTTTGGAAGTGAATGTTCTGAATCGGAATCACGGCCCGGAGAATCTTCCGCAGAACTTCCGCAGGTGATCCCGTGGAATCTACCGTGGAAATTATTTCTTCCGGGTAGCACCCTAACACGGGCTTGGACACCTGTCGAAAAACTTCGAATCGTTTGCGAATCACATCCTCATTGGCGTCATCGGCTCGGTTCTCACGAATCGCGCGACGTCGCATTCGCATGATCATGTCTTCTTCATTCTCGCAAGTTAGATTGATGACTTGCAGGATATCGATATGATCCTTGATCAATTCGGTCTGAGCCACGTTGCGAGGAATCCCATCCAGCACAAGCAAGTCCTCGCGGGGCTTGAAGTTTGACAACGCCACGTACGCGTCCAGTGTCTTGCGCCAGATTTGAACCGTGAGTTCATCTGGAACCAGTTGACCATCCGACGTGTATTGGCAAATCTGCTGCCCCATCGATGAGCCAATGTCAATTGCACGAAAGACGTCGCCGACAGAAAGGTGAAAAAAACCTGGGACGGATCCAAGAATTTTCCCCTGGGTGCCTTTGCCGGCTCCGGGAGGGCCAAACATTAAAATAGAACGGTAGTGCTTTGGTTCAGACATTCGTTTTGCCAACACTGAAAGAGATACCAACTACAGATAATTAGAATTCTGCAGACCATAAAAATGTCCATTGTGTCGAGCCAAGCCACCGCAAACAAGTCACGCCAGCCTAGATTCGTCGCAAAAAACACTCCGCGATCAGGATTTAATCGTCAACCCGAACGAACAATGTCCAGATATTGGCTGTTGCATCTCAGACTCACCAGCAATCCGCTAAGAACCCCAGACGAACGCAAGCGACAGAAGCCCAATCGCCCCAGCCGGTTGAGTAAGCGTCAATTGGAAAATGGGCAACGTCTTTCGAACCCAAACAACGATCCGACTTCGGACCGCTGCTTTGCATTCGAAACTCGACTACAGATCTTGCGTGCTGTTAACCCGCTGAACTTCGTCCAAGATCTGTTTCTGAAATTCAGAAACATCAGCGATTGCAATCAGCCCTTGCCCCATTTGGGATTCGCCAGTCATGTCACGAATGGAAAGTGAACTAACGCCGGCAACCATCTCCGGAAAACTTCGCGTCAGGCAAACGTCAGAAATTCGTTCCAGCGGAATACTGCGGACGTTAAAACCAATGAAGCCTGAGGACAAGATAATGCGTTTATTTGTCAGCCAGTAACGATACTTGTCTTGAGCAATTCTGGCGACCAGCCAAACCAGTGGCAGGAATGGAATCCCGACAACCGACATTGCCGTTGAAATCATCCCGTAACGGATAAAACCATCTGGCCTCGCGGCGAAAATAACATGTTCGCCCTTCATTTTCTTGATTCCGAATCGTGAACAGATCATAGAGTTTTCTATTGCATCATCTCCTAGTTAGTGCTGAGCTTCACGCATGGCAAAACGACCGTTTGGTGAAACTGAAAAACTTTAATTGCCAACTGCCCCTTGTTCGCCAGAAGGGCTACTTGATTGCCTTAAATTCGAAAAAACAGAGAAAATCGCAAGCCAACGGCTTCTTCGACGCCGGTAGAATCTCATGCTTTTATACCGTTGATCACACCTGAGAATCGGAAGTGAACGGGGGCAAAACTTCAATTTAAGCCGTCTTTTTGCGCCAACTTTCCAACGTCGCCAAATCCGTGCTAGTATTTAAAGCCAACATCGAAACTTCAATCTTTGCGTCGACTCCTAGGATCAAATACGTGATTTCCAAGCTTCCAACGCTCCATCATGCAACTCACCACGTTGCTTTTCGGCTCTTCATTTTCACGCTCGCCCTGTGCGCCGCTTGTACGACCGAGAGCCAAGCCATCGCTAATGAAACCACCGACTCGGTGATGCCGATTCGCTATCGAGTCGACATGACGGATTCGAAAAACCATTACCTCACGATCACGGCCACCGTGCCGGCCGAAGGCGACACAACGGAACTGATGATGGCCGTCTGGACGCCGGGGTCCTACCTCGTACGAGAATACGCTCGGAACATCGACTCGATGGAAGCCACTGATCGCGGCAAGCCATTGGCGTTCGAAAAGTCTCGCAAGAATCGCTGGCTGGTTCAAACCAAAGGCCTCAAGTCATTCACGTTGAAGTACCGTTTGTATTGCAATGAAATGTCCGTCCGAACCAACTGGGTTGGTAACGAGTACGCGATGGTCAACGGAGCCCCAACGTTTTTGACGGTCCCAGGAAAACTGGATCGCCCTCATGTGATCCAATTGAAATTGCCGCGATCATGGACACGTAGCGCCACGAGCCTCCACGCAACGGGCGACACGCCACATACATTCCAGGCTCAAGATTTCGATGAGCTCGTGGATAGCCCCATTGTCGCAGGCAACATCAACGTTTACCCATTTTCCGTGGGTGGCGTTGAGCACCAACTGGTCAACGTTGGCGAGTCTGGTCAATGGAACGGCACCAAAGCTGCGACTGACCTCAAGAAAGTGGTTCAGGCTCACCAAGACATGTGGGGCACCGTGCCCTACGATCGCTATTTGTTTCTCAATATGATTGTGGAAGCAGGCGGGGGTCTTGAGCACGACAATTCAACCGTCCTGATGACCAGCCGCTGGTCGTTCCGAGACCCAGGACGCTACAAGAGCTGGCTGAGTCTTGCCAGCCACGAGTTCTTTCACACTTGGAATGTTCGTCGCTTGCGTCCCAAATCGTTGGTGAAATACGATTACGAAAATGAAGTCTACACCAATGGACTATGGATCGCTGAAGGCGTCACGAGCTACTATCAAGATTTGGCTTTGGTCCGAGCTGGAATCACTTCGAAGTCTGAGTTCCTGTCTGGACTTTCCAGAGACGTCGAAGGGCTTCAGCGAACCGAAGGGCGAAAAAAGCAATCGCTGAAAGATTCATCCTACGATGCTTGGATCAAATTCTATCGACCTGATGAAAATTCATCGAACACCTCAATTAGTTACTACGCCAAGGGAGCGGTCGTTGCTTTCCTGTTGGACGCGAAAATTCGCAAGCTGACCGACGGTGAAAAAAGCCTTGATGATCTAATGCGAACCATGTTTGCTAAATATTCTGATTCCGGATTTACGTCCGAAGATTTTCGGGCGACAGCCAGCAAGATCGCGGGCGAAGACTTGAGCGACTGGTTTGCCAGCGCCATCGACTCAACAGACGAACTTGACTATTCAGATATCGAAGCAATCGGTGTCGTGGTTCCCAATCAAGATCCGGCGCCGCCCATGGCCAAGCCAGCTGCTCCACCTGTGAAAACTCCGGCAACTGCCAAAACGCCAAAACCCAAGCCAAATTCGGACAAGGACAAGGCCGACGCCAAGCACGACGCCGGAAGCCAAGAGAAGGCTGCCAATAAAGGCAAGAATCGTCGGGGCAAAGGTAAGCGGGTCAACGAGGGCGAGAACAAAGGGAAACCCAACCAAGACCCAGCAGACCCAGTGGAAAAGGTGAAGCCTGCGATTAAAGTTATCGCTAAAACAAGCCAGGAAGAACAAGCCAGCAAGACCAAAGCTGAGAAAGCCAAAAAATCGGACGCACGCAAGGCCGCGGCGGCCAAGCGAAAATCTGAACTTAAAAAATCCGAGCCAAGCAAGGGCGAAGCGCGATCAGTTAAATCTTTGACGCCTCCAAACAAGGCAGCCAAGACAGAAGTTGCTGAATCGAAAAAGCCGAAAGCCAAACCAACCATGGCTGAGCAACTGGCCGCGGCACGCAAGCAAATCGCGGCTTTGATGGCGCCTGCCCGCTCATCCGCTCCGACACAGCCTCGAGGTTTTGAGCGACCTTGGCTGGGATTTCGTTCGTCATCTTCCAGTGGCAAAGTCACGGTCTCGAGCGTGAGCCCCGACTCACCTGCGTCCGACGTCGGCCTTAACAATGATGACGAAATCATCGCCCTCGATGGATACCGAATCACGAGTTCGGTCGATGCACGTCTTTCCAATTACGAAGTCGGCGACGAGCTCGAACTCCTAATCGCTCGCCGGGGCAAACTCAGCACCGTCAAAATCACGCTGGGAACTCGACAAACGCTAAGCTGGCGATTGCGATTTGTTCCAAAACCGACTGCCAAACAGAAAAAACAGCTGGAGCGATGGCTGAGCAACTAATTTTGGCTCGCCAATAAAAGCATTGATCTAGATTCAATGCGACAGATAAACTTAAAACGACTCGGTCTGCGAAAAATTCAGACCGAGTTTTTTTGTAGGTTAGTTTGACGAATCACTTCGACCACAGCCATCGAGGGAATGCGGGGAACCAAACCGCTGATGTCCAGCCAGTGAGCTGGGCAGGCCTGCTGGACCTCTCAGCACGCAATCCTAGCACGACCCTGATCCATCATTTCTATGAACGAAGTTTCCGCAACCGGTAACCAAAAGCTCGAATGGTTCTAATTCCGAGCAGAAAAGTCACCATCCCAGCCAATGAGACGTGGGTCACAGCCGTCGCCATGCTGGCAACGACAGAGACAGGTGGAGCCCGTTGGCGAATCGCAAACACAAGGCAATACGATACAGCCAGGGTCACCAGGATCACTCCGCCGACACTCGCCAGGGCCCACCGGAAAAACCGCTTCCGCCGCGAAAGCAGGAGCAGGCTCACCGGCAACACGATCAAAAGACCAAGCAGAAAAAAGAACCCAGCAAACCCGCCGCTCGTCGTCCACAACGCCACCTGCTCCATCCCGCCCATCGCGGGAACTTGAACCGCCGACAAAACGACTGCGATGACCGTTGTCGCCTGCATCATTCCACGCGTTGAAATCCGTTTCCGAGGTGGCGTTGCTTCAAACTGAAGCACGAGGACCCGAGACGAAAAGAAACGGACAACGGTCAACGGCAGCGACATCGCCAACAGTAGCAGCGGCAACCAACCGAGAAAATAAACAGACTCGGCGTTGGCCAGATTTAGGCCAACGTCAAGCGGCATGGCTTCAATGTAGCCGAGCAGCCAAGCCGACACGAGGATCGTCGCACTGGCGAGTAAAAATACAACTCGCTGCCCAAACACCTGAGAACTGAACGTCGTCCATACGGCGAGCAAGGCTAATTCAGCGAACACGACACCTAGGATCCAAAACTGAAACCATTCCCCCCAGACGGGATGAGGACGTTCAAACCCAGAATACGCCGAATAATTCGCAAACACAAATCCGATGAACAATAACGTCAATAGAGCCGCGGCCAGGATGCGGTTGCGAGCACGTTGGATGTCTTGGAATTTATCATCCATGCGGGGTCTACCGGTGGGCAATGACATTCGGGTGATTACGAATCGTCGTTGCAAATGCAACGGTTACGAACCTCGTCATCAACAAGCGCGAGGCGCTCCGCAACGAAGAAGACCGTCCGTTATACCAAACGCCATTCAGCTTGGTAATTGAGCCCTAGCGAGATAATTTTCTGCAAGAGTTGCTCATAGCTGATGCCGACGTTCTCGGCTGACTCGGCGAAGTCTTCTCCGTAGGAGAGATTGGGATTCGGGTTGGCCTCGATCACAAACACTTCGCCATCCGCTCGCAATCGCAAGTCCATCCGGGCATAGCCACTGAGGCTGAGCGCTTTATAAACGCGGCGGCAAACCGATTGAATTTTTGCTTCGATCCGAGGCGCGATATTTTCGGCTCGAACCGTTTTGATCCCTAGTTTTTTTTGGTGCTCAATATCCCATTTGACGCGTGAAGTCGCGATTTGAGGGTCGCCAGGTTTGGCGTTTTCAAAAATCATTTCCCAGGTTGGGTAGACTTTTAACTGGCGATTACCAATCACGCCAACATAAAGCTCACGGCCTTGAATGAACGCCTCCACCAACGCATCGGTTTGCGTATCGGCATGAATGAATTCGACCCTGGACTCAAGTTGGGCGAAATCGTGAACGATCGAGGCGTCAGTAATGCCCAGCGACGCGTCTTCCGAAGCCGACTTGACCAGCAGCGGGAAGTCACTCCATTTGGGAAGACGAGTCTTCTTACCTCGCGGGACAACGAAAAACCCCGGAGACTTGATCTTGTGAAACGACAGAATTTTCTTCGCCAGCGGTTTGTCATGAGCCAACAACAGCCCGCGCGGATTGCAGCCCGTGTAGTGCTGCTTCATGAGTTCCAAGTAGCTGACGACGTGATGGTCGTAAACGCCAACCCCGTGGAACTCTTCCAGTAGATTGAACCAAATGTGAGGCTTGAAATCTTCGGTGGCTCGGCGCAGGTCTCCCAAGTCATCATAAACGCCTAGGGGCAGGACTTCATGCCCCATTTCCTTCAGCGTATTGACGACGTCGAACTCGGTTTTCCATTCAAGAATTTCTTCTTCGGAATAACCGTCGAGTCGAGCGGGCGGGACCAGCGCTTCGTGCATCAGCACGAGCACACGAAGCTTTTTCATTTTCCTAGCTTGGGGTTAAATGAGCGGTGGCTGATTTGAATCGCAGGCGTTGATTTGAGGCGAAACACTGCTCGCCCGAGCACAGCAAGTAGAATACGTTCCTTCAGAAAACCACGGAAACGCGGTTCGTTTCGCCCCTCACCATTAATGTTGGCACAATTCTGGGCGCAGCACCATGATAGCCCATAGCATTCGCTTGCGATCGTTGACCGAAGCACCCAGTGGATGCGATTGATCCGATTGTGCGGGCTCAAACGAGGCTCCAGAGCCTGCGTTACAACGCGACCCGTCGGGCACCGTGGAGATAATTCATGGTGTGGATGGTAAGCATGATCAACAAGTCTTGCCTCAGCTCAGCTTCTGACCCCGAAACTCGCAGCTTCATGATGCGGCAACGATCGATCATTTCTCGCAAAACTTGATTGATATTGTATCGATACTCTCCGGTCCACTGCGCAATGATCTGGCTAAATTCAGCACGGTTTTTCTGCAAAAACGTCGCCGCCAGTTGACTTCGGCGACTCTCGGGGATCTGGGGGAACACCTTTCGCAAATCATCATCGAAAACGCTTGGCATGTTCACGGCATAATAGGCATGACGTTCAGCGTAATGCTCGCGCAATGTTTTTTTTATCCGGTGAATCGGATCGACCTTTGCGCGCGATTTGACTTTCGCTGGCTGGTTAGCGACCTGCTTCATCAAGCCTTCGACGAACTGAACTTTCTTGAGCGCCGCCCAACCTTCGTATTCTTTCCGCCAGCGAGAGCGAGGCGTCATCCAAACAGCAAACGTTTCAGCGAAATCCTCGGCGGGATGGCTTTGGGCGTACCACGGCTCGAGATGCAAGACAAACTTCTTGCTACGCGGCTTGGGTTTGTAATACTCTGGATAAGGATCGGAGTAGTTGCCAAATACCGCCTTGTAAGTTTTCCGGCGATGCAATCGATAAGCCGTATCCATGGCGTGGCCCGCTTCGTGTCGCATGATTCGCATGCACCAAGCTTTCGTGCCACCTTCGACTTCCAGCATTTGCTTTCGCTCTAGCCGCATCAGCCGAGGATGGCTCATGTAAAACGGAATCGCAATCCCAGGGATGCCGTCGGGCGAAAACCAATCGTCGCTCAACCAACAATGCGGCTTGAGCTTGAGGTCGCGAGTGGCCAATTCGGAATACAGTCGATCTCGCATATCGACCAACGGTGTATCTTCTAGCTGCAAACCAAGATCGCAGATTCTCATGTCGAGCAACGCTTCGTCTTTGAGCCGAGTCCACTTTGGTTTGGCTGACCGAGAGCCTCTTCTGCTTGTGGGGGAAGCAGCTCCTGGTCTTCGTGACGATTTTGATTGAGTCGCTGAGGGCATCCTGCTTGGGTCTCAACATAGCGGAGTAGGCTGGCGTTCAAGTCACGATCTTAGAACGGAATTCATTTTTTTTGAAACGCAAAATTGAATTTTGTGCAAACTATTTTTTTGCGCAGAGTTCAGAGAAAGCAGACTGACGGCGCTGGGATTGATGAACTCGCATCGCCAAGCCAGACGAGTGATTGCTTTTCAAACCAACCCTCGATTGGTTTCACGTCAGACTGTTGCTTGATTGGGAACCCAACAAAGCACGGGCCTGCTGATTTAACGGCCGGTTACGTCGAGGCAATCGTAGCCCAAATGCGTCAGCCAGGCAGAGCTCTCGTTAGTGGCCCGCCTGGAATCGCAATGCGCCCTCGCTGACGCATCGGGCTACCATTTTCGCCTGCGGCTCAACGATCCTTAAGAGTCACATCCTCGTCGAATTATCATTTCGACCTCGAAAACGCGGGGATTGTCATTCTCGCCGCGGCCGCTTGCGATTTCACGGGGGCGCCTTGAATGGGCTTCGCGTGTTCAATGACAAGCCTGGCTAATCGATCAATTTCACGATCCGGAATCGGAGCGTCGAGAGGCAAAAAGACAGCATGTTTCAATATGAATTCGACATTAGGCAAATCGCCCCCCGATTGCAACGAAGCGTTGTACGAGGCATTCGATTTGCAAGTAATTTCGTTGACAGATGTCAAACTGGACCGAGTGGTGGCGTCAAACCCATTCTGCCAAAGACATTCGACGAGTTCCTGTGCGTTAGAGACGGTTATCGGGAAAACCCAATGAGTGGGCGAGACCGCCTGCAAGCCTACTGGAGCGAGCCAATCGTCGGCGGCGCCTAGCGTGGCGAGCAACCGGCTGGCCCGTTTGACCCGAACGTCAATCGTGGCTGGCGTGAACTGGCTAAGTCGTTTTGCCAAGAAAGCCAACATTGCGGAGCTGGGGCGTTTGCGGATCCGATTGAAAAAATCTGGCCCCGCAAATCCCTTCGCCATTTTAGAGGCGGTTTTATCGTGATGGGTGCCCAAGCACCGGAAAAACAACCGAACAAACGCAGCGACGATCCAAGTCGAAATCAGTTTCACACCCGCGTATTTCACAACCCGTTTCGCAAACGATCCCGCTGAGAGAATCGGATACCGCTGCTGCAGGGCCTCCATTTGACTTCGAATCCTGGAATCCCGGACGATTAGCACCGCTCCGCCGAGTGCCGTATGGGTTTTTATCGAGCCAAAACTAAACATTGAAACGTCTGCCTGCGGGCTGCCTCGATATTGCAAACCGACGAACGCCTGAGCACAGTCTTCGATCAACAACAATCCGCGCGAGCGAGCCAGATCCGCAATCTCGTCCATCGTACAACGACCACCAAGCAAATGGGCCACTACGATGACACGGGTTTCGTGGGTGATCGCCGATTCCAGATCAAGCAGATCGGGGGCCAATGTCCGAGAGTCAAGGTCAACTCCCACTGGCCTGAGCCCGTTTTCAATCGCGATCTTCGGCATGTCGCCGATGGTCAAGCCTGTAAAAATGACCTCGGAGCCGGCTGGGAGATCCAATGCATTCAGCAACATGTCAAATCCAGTTCGGACTGACAAGCAAACCATCGCGTCGCGCGAGCCAAAACTTTCCGAGATGGCCCATTCCGAATCGATCCGAGAACCAGGTCGCAGGCATTTCAAGAATGCCATCGCCAAGTCCCGGAAACGTAAGTCAATTCTTTTGCGGGCCCACATGCTGTCCTCTCAAAATCCATCCAACTGGATCACTTTCATACACTGATCGTATCGTTTCGGATTGACGATTGCAAAAAATGAATTGGAAATACCTAGTGGATCAATTGCTTTCCACACCCGCAACTCAAAGCCAAACATCTCGCCCACTTGTCCTCAACGCCCGCTCTGCTGAACAGGGCGATTGCGCTCCCCCAATTCTAACGGCCCTGATGATAACACTTGAATCTGCGATTGAAACAATTACCGTATTGGCTGGGCGGTCCGTGTCGAAATGCATTAAAATCCAAGTGAATAAATGGCGGTCTCAGAAAACCCCAAAGCGAAATTGACCCGAGGTGAATCACTCGAAGGGACGGTTGGGTTTTGGAAAAAGAAAAAATGGGAATTGTCAAAAGCCGGGCTGAAAATCGATGACCAGCCAGCCATCCCATTGAATCAAATCACTCACGTCCACTGCTTCAACAAAATCTACAAAGTCTATGCGGAAGGTGTCGAGCCGATTGTCGAGTTGCCGACCTCCAAAGAGGTTCGCGCCATGTCGAGGGCTCTGACGAAGTACGTTGAAAAACGAAAATCGAAAGGGGCTAATCTCGACAACCAAGCCACGTCCGGCCGACTGCTGACTGCTGCGTTGATCTGGAACTGGGGAGCGTTCCTGCTCGCCGGAATCCTATTTTTGGGATTCGCCCTATTCATGACCGGCATCGGTGTGCTCGAACTGCAGCGTCAGCGTTTTGGATTGCCTGGATTTGCCGGGGTCGCCGTCTTGTACGCCATCACCGCAAGTTTGTTTTGGCTGGCAAGAATCAAAGGCCCCCGACTGGAGTGCTTTGAGAACGAAGTCCAGCATGTCGGACTCTTGGGAAATCGAACCGTTTTAGACTACGACGACATCGTCTCGCTTTCGACGGGCGTCACAGAAGTGATTGGGGACAACCCCAAAACCAAAACGAAACTAACGCTGGAAGGAACCCAAGAGACAATCCACTTCAGCGACCCACGCGGATTCGCTCGTCGTGAACTGGCAGCGTTGGAAAGTTTGATCGCGGAACGATTGACTCGAGAGTTCTGGCAAACGATCGAGTTGGGGAAAACCGTCCCGTTCGGGAAAAGCAGGCAGCTTTCCAAGCAGGGATTGATCTATCAAGACGGTTCGGTCATTCCCTATTCAGAGATGTCCGAAATTCGATTGAAGGATGGCGTGGCTCAGTTTTTTCGGAGTGGAGAGAAAAAGCCATTCCTGAAAATCAAGTCTAAAGAGAATAACTTTTTCCCCTGTTACAACTTGCTGGTACTCTTGTCCGAGTCGAAAATGACCTACATGGAGTATTGCGGCTCGGAGGTGAAGCCCATCTTTGGAGAGTGATTTATTAACCGGCATTCTTGCTCAGCGCAAAAAAACACCCGCCAACAAAGTTGTTGACGAGTGTTTCTCAGAGAAACACACACACACCAGGAAGATGTTTGGGGAATTCGGAGGAATTCACTCAAGGCAGGGACGCAAAAATCCGTCGGGAAACAGATCGTCAGTTTTGTATTCTTGGACTCAAACCATCAAACTCGCGTCGA